>NZ_CAFJ01000060.1 GCF_000239795.1 Bradyrhizobium sp. STM 3809
TCGGCGAGCACCGCGCGCTGCAGCCGCGCCAGCGCCTCGGCGCGGAATGTCTTCTGGACGACGTTCGGCGGCTGTTGCGGCTGCGCTGGCTTGGCGGGCGCCGGCTGCATCGCCGGCTCGCCGGCGGCCATGGTGCCGTTGCCGGTGGACGCTGCCGGCGCCGCAGCCATCTGCGCGTCGGCGCCGGTCGTCGACATGCCGCGTGTCTGGCCGGGCGGCTCCGGCGGCGCCTCGGCCCTTGCCGCGGCCTCGCGCGCCTTCTTCACCTCGTCCTGATAGGCAAAGACCGCATCGGCGAGCGCAGGCGTTCCCTGCAGGCCCGGCACCTCCAGCAGCGCGCCGGTGGGCCGGCCGAGCTCGGCCTTCACGAAGCCGCGCGGGTCCGCCGCCGCGTTGACGAGATCACCCGATGCGCCGCCCCGCGCGCCGAAGCCGAAGCGGTTCAAGGCGACGAGTGCTGCCTTCGGATCGCGCGCCATGCCAAATCCTCATCAGGTCCTGGGGGCGGGGCGCCAGCATCACATAACAGCTCGATACCGCCGTGCTGGCGCACCCCATTGCTGCGCACTATACTTCCCGCAGCAGATGAACCGGACATGAAAAGGGCGCGAGCCACGTGGTTCCGAACGTGACAAATCGTTTAGCAAACGTTACCGCGCGGCTGCTGGTTTGCGAGTCCTGCGGAACCGAGTTTACTTGCGATCCTCAAGGCAAATGCTGGTGCTTCGATGCGCCCGTCCGTCTGCCGGTGCCGAAGACCGGGCAGAGCCGGTTCAACGATTGCCTGTGCGCCAAATGCCTCGCGGATCTCGCCCGCGCGTCGGAGCCGACCTCGTGACGCGCTGGCATGTCGAAGCCGTCCTGCTCGACATGGACGGCACCCTGCTCGACACCGAGAAGGTCTATCTCGAAGCGTCGATCGCGGCGCTGAACGCGCTCGGCTATACCGAGGGCATCACCGAGCTTTGTCACGCGATGATCGGGATTCCCGGTCCTGACAATGAGCGCACCCTGCGCGAACATTTCGGCGACAATTTTCCGCTCGTCGAGGTCAACCGGCTGTTCGCCGCCAAGACCGCCGAGATCCTCCAGGCGGGCATGCCGCTGAAGCGCGGCGTCGTCGACCTGCTCGATGCGATCGAGGCGGCCGGCCTGCCCAAGGCCGTCGTCACCTCGTCGTCGCGCAACACCGCCGCCGAACATCTCCGGCTCGCGCGCATCGACCACCGCTTCGATGCCGTGCTGACGCGCGACGATGTCAGCCGCGCCAAGCCGCATCCGGATCTCTATCTGCTCGCCGCCGAGCGGCTGCGGACGCGGGCGCCGGCCTGCGTGGCGATCGAGGATTCCAATCCCGGCGTCGCCGCGGCCCATGCCGCCGGCGCGATCACGCTGATGGTCCCGGACATCGTGCCGCCGACCGATCAGTCGCGCGAGAAATGCGTGGCCGTGCTGCCGCATCTCGATGCCGTGCGCGAGATGCTCAGGCTGCGCCTGCAGCCGGTGCCGACGGCGTGACAGCCGGCTGACGCGAACGCGGCGACCTGGTCCGCCGCGGCAGCGCCGCCGCGACCAGTGTTCGCGCGGCTTCGCCCGCGGTCTCCATGTAGCTCGCGTCCCGGTGCAGCAGCACGACCGCGAAAGCGCCGTCGAGCAGCAGCAGCATCTGCCGCGCCAGCTCGCCTGAGCCGGCGATCCCCGCGTCGGCGAACATCGCCTGCAGCCAGGCCTCGAACTTCTTCTTGTGAGCGGCGCCGATCCTGATCGCGGGATGGCCCGGCAGATTCGCAAGCTCCGCCGTCGTGCGCAGGAAGCCGCAGCCGCGCCATCTCGGGTGCCGCGCAGCCTCGGCGAGATGGCGGAAGATCGCCGCGACCTTGTCCGGGACGGCGCCCGTATCTTCGTCGAACCAGCGCTTGAACAGCGCCAGGTTCGGCTGATCGCGCGCGGCGAGATAGGCGGCGACGAGATCGTCCTTGCTGCGGAAATGATAGTACAGCGTCTTTTTGGTGATGCCGGCCTTCTCGGCCACCGCATCGACGCTGACCGCGCGGATGCCCTCCGCATAGAACAGCCTGCTGGCGGCATCCAGGATGCGGGTACGGGTCGGATCGGAGGAACGGGCCATGGCAGCCACCTGCTAGGTATACTGACCAGTGAATATACCTTGCGCGCCTCGGCGCCTAGTGTTCGCCGCATCGATTGCCAGCCAGCGAGGCGCCACCGTGACCGAGCCGATCCTGCTTCACGTCTCCGACCATGTCGCCCTGCTCACGCTGAACCGGCCGGAGCGGCTGAACGCGCTGAACTACGCGCTGATCGACGCCCTGATGGCGGCGCTCGACCGCATCGAGACGGATACCGGCATCCGGGCCGTGATCCTCACCGGCGCCGGCGAGCGCGCCTTCTCCGCGGGCGCCGACATCGATGAGTTCAGGGCGAGCGTCGGCGAGGGGCGTGCCACGGCATTGCGCGACTTCGTGCGGCGTGGCCAGGCGATGACCGCACGGCTGGAGGCGTTCCAGAAGCCTGTCATTGCCGCCGTGAACGGGCTCGCCTTCGGCGGCGGCTGCGAGATCACCGAGGCGGTGCACCTGGCCGTCGCCAGCGATCGCGCCAGCTTCGCCAAGCCCGAGATCCGGCTCGGCATGCCGCCGACCTTCGGCGGCACGCAGCGGCTGCCGCGGCTGATCGGGCGCAAGCGCGGCCTCGAATGGCTGCTGACCGGCGATCCGTTCACGCCGCAGCACGCGCTGGACATCGGCCTCATCAACGCGGTCGTGCCGCATCACGAGCTGCTGCCCGCGGCACGCGCGCTCGCCCGGCGCATCATCCGCCACGGCCCCGACGCCGTCGCCAGCATCATCACCGCGACGACGCGCGGCCTCAACACGACGATCGGCGAGGGACTGCAGATCGAGGCCGAGCAGTTCGCGCGCCTGGTCGGCGGCCGCGATCTGGAGCACGGTCTGGCGGCATGGCGCAACCGCCGTTCGCCACAGCCGGCCTAGACCGGAAATCCCGGCGACTTGCGCGCCAGTCCATCGAACGCGTCGAGCAGCCGCTCGCGCCAGGCGTAGACGCTGTCGCTCTCCTCCAGCAGCTTGAACGGGCTGACCACGCGCGCCCATTGGAAGCCGCCGAACACGATGTAGTCGGCGTAGTCCGGCGCGTCGCCGCCGATGAAGGGTTGCGTCTTCAGGGTCTGGCGCAGCGGTTCCAGCGACCGGCGGAAACCGGTCACGGCCTGGTCGCGCGGTGCCATGATCTCCTCGAGGCTCTTGCCGAACCGCGCCTCGCGCGAGGCGCGGAAGTAGGCGGCGTCCTCGGCGGCGAGGTTCGTCGGGATGTCGGCGATGATCAGCGGGAAGATGCCGCCGACCACCGCAATGTCGCCCCAGGCGTTCATGAAGCGCGCCATCGCGCGGCCGCCGGCGCCGCCGAACAGCGACGGCCGGTCCGGATAGCTGTCCTCGAGATAGGTCGCGATGGTCCAGGAATCGGCCACCGCCCGCTCGCCGTCGAGCATCACCGGCACCTTCTCCGAACCGTGCGCCGCGATCGCGCTCTTCTCGGTGAAGCGCCAGGGAATGGAATCCGCCGTCAAGCCCTTGTGCGCCAGCGCCATCCGCGTGCGCCAGCAGAATGGGCTGAACGGGCGCCCCGGATCGGTGCCCACGAGTTCGAACAGCTTCAATGCCATGCCCGGTCGATCCTCCCCTTGATGGATCGGTTCTAGCCCAGGACACGCCCGTTGTCGCGCAGCAGCTGCCGGCCGGCCTCGGTGGCCACGATGCAGAGGCCGACGCCGGCGATCTGTTCGCGCGCGACGTAGCCGAGATCGGCGGCATCCTCCCACACCGTCAGCCGCGGGCAGCTGGTGCGCCAGGTCGCGACCACCTCGGCGTGGCTGCGCGGCGCGCGCGCGATCCATTCGACGAAATCCAGCACCAGGGGATCCCCGCTCATGCGTCCCTCATTCGGCTGCGACGGAGCGCTGCGCGAGCAGCAGCAGCAGCCAGCCGCCATAGAGGATGTAGTAGCTCGCGACCGCCGTGATGATGCGGCTGGCCCAGGTCCGGAACTGCTGCTCGCTCATCGCCTCCAGCAGGCGCCGCGCCAAGGTGGTGCCGAGCATCGATGCGGCGATCGCCACAGCTGCGAGCACCGGATCCAGGCTCGCGGCCTGATCGATGATGCCGCCGAAATAGATCAGCTTGGTGAGGTGACTCGCCACCTGGCACGTCGCCTTGGTGGCGACGATGGAGCGGCGGTCGAAGCGGGCGCCGAGGAAGAAGGTGTCGAGCAGCGGCCCGGACACGCCGGTCATCAGCATCAGCCCCATGCAGATCATGCCATAGGTCGCGCCCTGCCAGACGCTCTCGGGATCGGGCCTGAGCGAGGCCGGCATCAGCCGCGCCATGAACGGGGTCACTCCGAGCAGCAGCAGCGCCGCCGGCTTGTCCGGCACGTAGCGCACCAGCGACCAGGCGCCGAGCGCCAGCGCGCAGCCGATCAGATAGACCGCGACCGGCCGCCAGCGGATGTGGCGCCGCCACAGCACCGCGCGCCAGCCGTTGGAGGCCATCTGCGTGATCGCGTGCAGCACCATCGCCGCCGGCAGCGGCATCAGCGCCAGCAGGACGCCGATCAGGATCAGCCCGCCGGCCATGCCGAACAGGCCCGACAGGAACGCCGTCGCCACCATCAGCAATCCGAGCGCTGCAATCAGGACGGGCGTCATGGCTGTTCTCCTCTGCCCGCGAGGATCTCGCACTGGCGGCGGCGAGGCAAACCGAGTTATCTTGCCCTCCATCAGTTTTCCTGAGGGCGGGCATGCGGCGGCTTCTGTTCCTGAACGGCATCAAGGCCTTCGAGGCGGCGGCGCGCACCGGCAGCTTCGCGGCGGCCGGGACCGAGCTCAACGTGTCCGCCGCCGCGATCAGCCGGATGGTCAATCTGCTCGAGCAGCGGCTCGGCGTGGTGCTGTTCGAGCGGAAGGCGAACCGGCTCGCACTCACTACCGCGGGTCGCGCCTATCAGAGCGGACTGACGCCGATCTTCGATGCGCTGTCGAGCCTGACCGCGCAGATCATGGCACCGTCGTCGATGCGGGTGCTGACGCTCGGCGTCGGCCCGACCTTCGCGATGAAATGGCTGATCCCGCGGCTGGCCGACTTCCGAAAAGTGGAACCGGACATCGAGGTCCGAATCACCACGGGCGGTGCCGCGGTGCCGTTCGGCGACGATTGGAGCTGCGGCATCCGGCTCGGCGACGGCGCCTGGCCGGGCCTGGTCGCCGAACCGCTGTTCGCGGCCGACCTCGTGCCGGTCTGCACGCCGCGGCTCGCGCTCACCCTGAAGCGGCCGGCGGATCTCAAGGGCCCGAGCCTGCTGCGCGTCTCCCACGCCGCCGAGGACTGGCCCTTGTGGCTCAAGGCGGCCGGCGTCACGCGCGTGACCGCGCGCGGCACGGAATTCCAGTATTACGGTCATGCGCTGCAGGCGGCCATCGATGGCCTCGGCGTCGCCATGGGCATCCGCCCCTATATCGACGACGATCTCGCGGCCGGGCGGCTGGTTGCGCCGTTTGCGCTGACGGTCCCGAAAGGCGAGCGCTGGTATCTGGTCTATCGCAGCTTTCAATCGGGACAGCGCGATTTCACCGCGTTTCGGCGCTGGATCATTCGCGCAGCCGCGCAATCCGCAACCCGGAACGCGCCTCGCAAGGAGACCATGAAAAAAGACGCCGACGTGTGAACCTATTCACACTTGCCGAGACGTATTCATGCTGTCGTTGCCGTTCGGGACATCGGAACTGGGCAATGACGTACTTGTATGAGGATTTCGCCATCGAGCCATTCGAGGCAGGAAGAGGCTTGTGGCACGCGCGGATTCGTCGCGCGGACATGACTCCCGTGGTGATCAATGGTGTTTCATTTCCATCTCTCGAAGTCGGCTTTGCATGGTCGGATGCAGACATGGCCATCGCCGACGCCAAGAGTCACATCGACCGGTTCCGCAAACGGTGGAGATAGTGCGGCGAATTTGCAGCCACGGAAGGATATCGCTCGACCCCCGGGAAACGCCGGATAGCGCTGCGTGGAGCAATCCCCGAGAGTGATGGCTTAGAGAGTGACACTAACGCTCCAAGTCGACATTCAAAACGCCAATTCGAAATGCCGAGTGTATTCGTAATGCGGACTGCAATTCATGGCTGAGCCTGCCCTCAAACACCTCACCTATTCGGTTCGCACGCGATGCCCGGACTGCGACGCGGAACTGAGCATCCTCAGCGTCATCAACGGCCGCGGCGGCTCCGAATACTGGGCCCTGCAATGCGTCGCCTGCCACGGCGTTCATCTCGACATCGTCGATCCGCCGACCCGCCACTGAGCGTCGGCGGCTGATCATTGTCGCGCCCACCGCTCCGGGCGCTCAGTTCCGGCGATCGCCCCCAGGCGGTCGCCGGTGAGTTTTGATGTTATCCACAATCGCTGCTGCCACCCTGCTGTCAGCAACCTCGTGAGCCCGGCGCGTTCACTCTTTCATGTCGCCGCCATCAGTCCCATATTCGGGCCATGGCGAAGACCCCCGATACTCCCAAAGATTCAGCCAAAGATCCCGCCAGGAAGCCCGGCCGCACGCCGAGATCGAAGGCGCACCGCCCGGACGTCCAGCCGATCGCGCCGGCGCTCGCCGAGCTGCTCAATCCCGCCATCAACCGCGGCGAGAGCGGAATCGGTTCGTCAACCGGACTGCAGCCGCCGCCGGACAATTCCTGGGACCGCCGCAGCGGCGGCGAGGCCGCCGCGCATCGCGCGCGGGCGTCGACGCGGGACAAGAGCGCCGACGTCGCCGCGCGCGACGGCGCCGATCGCGCAATGCCGTTGCGGCCGAATCCGCAGCCCGCCCGCGCGCGCGCCGCGAGCACGGCGGACAGCGCGGAACTGAGCGGCCTCTCCGAGGCCCCGCAGGCCCAGTACGGCACGTCCGCGACCATCCCGACGCTCGATCCGGAGCTGGCCCGCCAGCTCGGCCTGCCCACCGCCGAGGATGACGACGAGGCACTGGCCCGTCCGCCGCGCAGCAAGATGGAGGCGCTCGGCGTCAAGGCCACGGCGGAGGCCCTGGAGGCGCTGATTCGCGAGGGCCGCCCCGAATTCCGCAAGGACGACGGCTCGCTGAAGGTGTGGACGCCGCACCGGCCGCCGCGCCCGGAGAAGAGCGAGGGCGGCGTCCGCTTCGAGATCAAGTCGGCCTATGAGCCGAAGGGCGACCAGCCGCAGGCGATCAAGGAACTGGTCGAGGGCATCGCGCGCAACGACCGCACCCAGGTGCTACTCGGCGTCACCGGCTCCGGCAAGACCTACACCATGGCCAAGGTGATCGAGGCGACGCAGCGCCCGGCGATCATCCTGGCGCCGAACAAGACGCTCGCCGCGCAGCTCTATGGCGAATTCAAGAGCTTCTTCCCCGACAACGCGGTCGAGTACTTCGTCTCCTATTACGACTACTACCAGCCCGAGGCCTACGTCCCCAGGACCGACACCTATATCGAGAAGGATTCCTCGATCAACGAGCAGATCGACCGCATGCGCCACGCCGCGACGCGCGCGCTGCTCGAGCGCGACGACGTCATCATCGTCGCCTCGGTGTCGTGCATCTACGGTATCGGCTCGGTCGAGACCTACACCGCGATGACCTTCGCGCTGAAGAAGGGCGAGCGCATCGACCAGCGCCAGCTGATCGCCGACCTCGTCGCCCTGCAATACAAGCGCACCCAGCACGATTTCACCCGCGGCACCTTCCGTGTCCGGGGCGACATCGTCGACATCTTCCCGGCGCACTATGAGGACCGTGCCTGGCGCGTGAACCTGTTCGGGGACACCGTCGAGACCATCGAGGAGTTCGATCCGCTCACCGGCCACAAGCAGGACGAGCTCGAATTCATCAAGGTCTACGCCAACTCCCACTATGTCACGCCGCGCCCGACCCTGGTGCAGGCGATGAAGTCGATCAAATCAGAGCTGAAGATCCGGCTCGACCAATTGCACGCGCAGGGCCGCCTGCTCGAGGCGCAGCGGCTGGAGCAGCGCACCACCTTCGACCTGGAGATGATGGAGGCGACCGGCAGCTGCGCGGGCATCGAGAACTACTCGCGCTACCTCACCGGCCGCCTGCCCGGCGAGCCGCCGCCGACTTTGTTCGAATACGTGCCGGACAATGCGCTGGTGTTCGCCGACGAGAGCCACGTCACTATCCCGCAGATCGGCGGCATGTTCCGCGGCGACTTCCGCCGCAAGGCGACCTTGGCGGAATACGGCTTCCGCCTGCCCTCCTGCATGGACAACCGTCCGCTGCGGTTCGAGGAATGGGACATGATGCGGCCGCAGACGGTCGCGGTCTCCGCCACGCCGGGCGGCTGGGAGCTGAACGAGGCCGGCGGCGTGTTCGTCGAGCAGGTCATCCGCCCGACCGGACTGATCGATCCTCCCGTCGATATCAGGCCCGCCCGCACCCAGGTCGACGACCTCCTTGGCGAGGTCCGCGCGACCGCGCAGAAAGGCTATCGCTCGCTGATCACGGTGCTGACCAAGCGCATGGCCGAGGACCTCACCGAATATCTGCACGAGCAGGGCATCCGCGTCCGCTACATGCATTCGGACATCGACACCATCGAGCGCATCGAGATCATCCGCGACCTCCGCCTTGGCGCGTTCGACGCGCTGGTCGGCATCAACCTGCTGCGCGAGGGCCTCGACATTCCCGAATGCGCGCTGGTCGCCATCCTCGACGCCGACAAGGAAGGCTTTCTGCGCAGCGAGACCTCGCTCATCCAGACCATCGGCCGTGCCGCGCGCAACGTCGACGGCAAGGTGATCCTCTACGCCGACCAGGTCACCGGCTCGATGGAGCGCGCGATGGCCGAGACCGCGCGCCGCCGCGAGAAGCAGGTCGAGTACAACACCGCCCACGGCATCACGCCGGAGAGCGTGAAGAAGTCGATCGGCGACATCCTCAACTCGGTCTATGAGCGCGATCACGTGCTGATCGAGACCGGCGGCGGCACCACCACCGACGACGTCATCTCGATCGGGCACAATTTCGAGGCCGTGCTCGCCGACCTCGAAACCCGCATGCGCGAGGCCGCCGCCGATTTGAACTTCGAGGAGGCCGCCCGCCTGCGCGACGAGGTCAAGCGCCTGCGCGCCACGGAGCTCGCCGTCGTCGACGACCCCACCGCCAAGCAGCGTACGGTGCAAGACAAGGCGGGAGCCTACGCCGGCGCCAAGAAGTACGGCGACGCCGCCAATCTGCCGACCACGGCGATGAAGGGCCGCGGCGCGTCCGCGCGCGGCGGCACCAAGTCGCGCGAGCGCGATCCACTGGCGCCTTCGATCAACGACCTCATCGGGTCTTCGAGCCACGACGGTGGTGCCTCCACCCCCTCTCCCCGTGCTTCACGGGCTCGGGACGAGCGAAGCTCGCCCTTGGAGGGTCGGGGTGAGGGGCGCCCCTCGGGGGCTCCCTCCACCTCCAAAGTCCACAAGCCCCATCTCGACGAGATGCACGGCCCGGAATCCCTGCCCTACCGCCCCAACGCCAAGCTGCCGCCAAAGCCCTTCGGCAGCAGCAGCAAGATCATCCAACCAACCAACTCCCGCGAATCCGGCCCGGAGTTCGGCCCGGCTCCGCGGTCGACAGGTGGCGCACCGGGCAAGCGCGGCGGGTGGAAGAAGCGGTGAGTCTATGCGGCGGATTACGCTGCGCTAATCCGCCCTACGGCACCGTTCGTAGGGCGGATTAGGCGAAGCCGTAATCCGCCGCCACGCAGACGCATCCATCGGCCAAGCTTGTCTCGACCCATCCGCATCATTAGGCTGGCCATCATCTCGACGCCGGCTTCGAACCCATGCCCAATTATCGTCGCGCATTCGTTCCAGGCGGCTGCTGGTTCTTCACCGTCAACCTCCTCGACCGGCGTCTCGGTCTGCTGATCGAGCACGTCGATCTCCTGCGTTCGGCCGTTGCTGCGACGAGGGAGAGTTACCCTTTCGAGATCGATGCCTTTGTCGTCATGCCGGATCATCTTCATACGGTCTGGACCCTGCCGCCGCACGATGCCGATTTCTCAACGCGCTGGCGGCTGATCAAAAATCGGTTCGCACGGGAGCTGCCAAAAACTGAAAGCCTGAGCCCGGTTCGTCTTGCAAATGGAGAGCGGGGCATCTGGCAGCGCCGATTTTGGGAGCATCTGATCCGCGGCGAGGACGACTACGCCCGCCACGTGGAGTATTGCTACATCAATCCCGTGAAGCATGGTCTCGTCAGCCGTGTGGCCGACTGGCCTCATTCGTCATTCCATCGCGATGTCCGCACAGGGCTGTTTCCGAGCGATTGGGCTGGTGATGCCGCCGTCAGCGGAGAGTTTGGAGAGCGATGATCGTTCCTTCCATCACGAAGTGTTTGCGCGGGGCGATGGCGGATTACGCTGCGCTAATCCGCCCTACTCTACGGTGCGTAGGGCGGATTAGGCGAAGCCGTAATCCGCCACATCTGCTCGTCGGGCAAATCAGCCCCGACACCTGGAAATCAGTCAATCAGTTCGGATAAAAATAAACCCCTTGCCTTCTTCGCCAAATCAGCATTATTCTCCCGCTCGTTCCGTTGCGTCGGAGGGGACGTATCGCGGTCGTCACGGACGTCGGCAGCGGAATGCGGTGGGCGTGGGTCGTTGCAGCGTGATCAGTCGCGCCGACGAACAGCGATGCACGCACGGTCAAGTCGCGCGGTCCTGGCACCCCGAAGCTGGTGTCACGCTTGCGCCGGCGCTCACGCGCCGCGCGGGCAACGGTGGCCAAAAGCCGGCGCACCGGGGAGAACGCGAAGCAGCCGTCAAAACCATCGCGCAGGGAGGGCCGGGTGTTCTCGGCCAGACCTGTGGTACCTGCCGCCTGCATTCTTTTCCGCAGGCGGGCCACGGGCGCGGCCAGCGCCCGGCCTTCCCTGCGCCCTCTGTCGGAGAGGGCAATGCTGACATCAAAGCTCGGATGCAAAACGCGTCGCGAGATCGCGGCGGTGTAGTCGCATGGATCAGCAGGCGCTGTCGGACAATGTCAACGTGACAGGGACCACGAGCGTCATTGCGAGCGCAGCGAAGCAATCCAGAGTCCTTGCGCCGCCCTGGATTGCTTCGCTGCGCTCGCAATGACGGACATCCCGGTGGGCGTGTGATTCAACAATCACGGTGTCGTCCCGGCGGACGCCGGGACCCATAACCCCAGGGAGATGTTGTTGCCCACGATGTTGGACCAGTCTTGTCTCATCACGACTGCCGCGGAGTATGGGTCCCGGCGTTCGCCGGGACGACGATGGCTTGTATGGAGGCGGGGTCGTTCACACTGGCAACGCGATCGAATATTTGACCTGGCTCAGCGCAAAGCTGCTCTCGATCGAGGCGATGCCGTCGAGCCGCGTCAGCTTGGTCTTGAGGAACGCCTCATACGACGACAGGTCGGCCGCCACCACGCGCAGCAGGTAGTCGCGATTGCCTGTCATCAGATAGCACTCGAGCACCTCCGGCCAGGCCGAGATCGCCTTTTCGAACCGCTTGAGGTCCTCCTCCTTCTGCCGCGCCAGCTTGATCGAGATGAAGACCGAGACGTGCAGCCCCAGCGCCTTCTGGTCGACGGTGGCGAGATAGCGGGTGATGACGCCGCGTTCCTCCAGGAGCTTGACGCGGCGGTGGCAGGGCGAGACCGAGAGACCGACCTTGTCGGCGAGCTCCTGCATGGTGATGCGGCCGTCGGCCTGGAGGTGGCCGAGGATCTTGCGGTCGATGGCGTCGAGGTCGGACATTGGGATATCGTGCCGGAATTGAAGGTTATGGCGGGAAAATATCCCAATAATGATCGCTCGTGCGCGAAAAATTGAGAATTATGGCCGCCTCGGCGGGATTAGAGTCAAGGAATCCAACGAACGTCCCTGGGAGCAGCGCGCCATGGCCAGGCCACCCGCAACAACGCCATCCGCATCGTCAGACCGTCTCGACATCCTGAACGCGCTGACCCGCAAGGCGCTGTGGCTGTCGTCCTGGACCATCCACCACGCCAACCACATCCGGCCGAACACCGACGGCCTCAAGGTCGGCGGCCATCAGGCGTCCTCAGCCTCGCTCGCGACCATCATGTCGGCGCTGTACTTCTCCGTGCTGCGCCCCGAGGATCGCGTCGCGGTGAAGCCGCATGCGAGCCCCGTCTTCCATGCCATCCAGTATCTGTTCGGCCGCCAGACCAGGGAGAAGCTGGAAAACTTCCGCGGCTTCAAGGGCGCGCAGTCCTATCCGTCGCGCACCAAGGACGTCGACGACGTCGACTTCTCGACCGGCTCGGTCGGCCTCGGCGTCGCGCAGACCTTGTTCTCCTCGCTGGTGCAGGACTACGTCAAGGCGCATGGCTGGATGAAGGACCGCCGCGAAGGCCGCATGATCGCGCTGGTCGGCGATGCCGAAATGGACGAGGGCAACATCTTCGAGGCGCTGGCCGAGGGCTGGAAGCACGGCCTGCGCAACACCTGGTGGATCGTCGACTACAACCGCCAGAGCCTGGACGCCGTCGTGCGCGAGGGCCTGTGGGAAAAGTTCGAGACCATGTTCCGCAATTTCGGCTGGGACGTGGTGATCGTGAAATACGGCCGGCTGATGCGCGAGGCGTTTGCCGAGCCCGGCGGCGAAGCGCTGCGCCGCTGGATCGACAACTGCCCGAACGCGCTTTACGCGGCGCTGTGCTTCCAGGGCGGCGCGGCGTTCCGCAAGCACATCCAGGACGAGATCGGCGACCAGGGCGATGTGACGCGGCTCTTGGACAAGCGCAGCGACGACGAGCTGCTGGCGCTGATGTCAAATCTCGGCGGCCACGACATGGCGAGCATGCTGGAGGCATTCGAGTCCATCGATCACGACCGTCCGGTCTGCTTCATCGCCTACACCATCAAGGGCGTCGGACTGCCGTTCCAGGGTCACAAGGACAACCACGCCGGCCTGATGACCGTCGCGCAGATGGAGAAGTGGCGGGCTGAGCAGAATATCCGCCCCGGTCACGAGTGGGACAAGTTCGAAGGCCTGACGCAGGACCCGGCCAGGCTGGAGGCGTTCCTCGCCTCCGTGCCGTTCAACCGCGATGGCCGCCGGCTCGACGATGCGGTGTTCGACGTGCCGGAGCGGCTGAGCTTCACCGCCGCGGCGCAGATGTCGACGCAGCAGGGCTTTGGCCTGATCCTCAACGACCTCGCCCGCGGCGACACCCCGCTGGCCTCGCGCATCGTGACCTCGTCGCCCGACGTCACCGTGTCGACCAATCTCGGCGCCTGGGTCAACCGCCGCGGCCTGTTCGCGCATGCCGAGAAGGCCGACCTGTTCCGCAGCGAGAAGATCCCGTCGACCTTCAACTGGGCCGCCTCGCCGAAGGGGCAGCACCTCGAACTCGGCATCGCCGAGATGAACCTGTTCATCATGGCCTCGGCGCTGGGCTTGTCACATGCGATCAACGGCGCCCGGCTGCTGCCGATCGTCACGCTGTATGATCCCTTCATCGAGCGCGGCCTCGATGCGCTGAACTACGCCTGCTACCAGGATGCGCGCTTCATGGTCGTCGCGACGCCGTCGGGCGTCACGCTCGCGCCGGAGGGCGGCGCGCACCAGTCGATCGCGACACCGCTGATCGGCATGGCGCAGGACGGGCTGTCGTCGTTCGAGCCGGCCTTCGTCGACGAGCTCGCCGCGATCATGAAGTGGGGCTTTGCCCACATGCAGCGTGAGCCGGGCGAGGGCGGCTCGGTGTACTTGCGTTTGTCGACACGCAGCATCGACCAGCCGCAGCGGATCATGTCGCCGGAGCTGGAAGCTGACATCGCCGCCGGCGCCTATTGGCTGCGCAAGCCCGGCCCGAACGCCGAGGTGATCATCGCCTACACCGGCGCGGTGGCGCCGGAGGCGATCGAGGCGACCGGCTTGATCGGGGAATCCCGCCGCGACGTCGGCCTGCTCGCGATCACCTCCGCCGACCGCCTCCATGCCGGATGGACCGCCGCCCGCAGCCTGCGCCGGCATCGCCGCGGCGTGCAGCATCTCAGCCATATCGAGCAGCTCCTGGCGCCACTGCCGCGTGAGTGCGGCATCGTCACCGTGATCGATGGCCATCCGGCAACGCTCGGCTGGCTCGGCTCGGTGCGCGGACATCGCGTCGAGGCGCTGGGCGTGGAGAGGTTCGGCCAGACCGGGACGATCGACGATCTCTACCGCCACAACGGCATGGATGCGAACGCGATCATCGACGCCGCCGAGAGCCTCACCGGCGCACCGGTGCGGCATCGCAAGATGGCGGTGTGACGGGAGCAGAAAAGCTGTGCCGTCTCCCCCACCTGGATGAAGGAGACGGCTGGCAACTTGGATCAAATGGCGAGGTGCTGAAAAAGCGACGCAATAAAACTGGACGAAGTCATTCGTGATCGAATTGTGTCCAGCGT
>NZ_CAFJ01000059.1 GCF_000239795.1 Bradyrhizobium sp. STM 3809
CCTCGCGCGCGGCCGCCTTCGCCGCCCGCGCGCGCCCGCCGCGCACGTCGAGCGCGAGCCGCACATTGTCCTCGGCGTTGAGTGTCGGAAACAGATGATAGGACTGGAAGATGAAGCCGATGCGCTCGCGCCGGAGCTTGGCCAGCGCCTCGGGATCGAGCGAAGCGACAGCCTGGCCGCCGACCTTCACCGTGCCGGCATCCGGCGTCATCAGGCAGCCGAGGATCGACAGCAGTGTGGTCTTGCCGCTGCCCGAGGGGCCCATCAGCAGCACCAGCTCGCCGCCGCGCAGGGACAGGCTCACGCCCTTCAGCGCCTGCACCCGCCCGGCGCCCTGGCCGAGGTGATGCACAAGATCCGTGGCCTCGAGCACGACGTCGCTCATCGCGAGAACACCATGGCCGGATCGATGCGCATGACCTTCACGATCGCCGCGATCGCCGAGCCGATGCACATCGTCACCGTCAGCATGAACAGCGCCGCCGTGAGCGCCGGCGTCATGATCACGGGCAGCGCCGATTCCGCCGTCGCGGCCGCCACGATCTTGCCGATGACGGCGGCGCCGGCGAAGCCGACGATGGCGCTCAGCAGCGCCTGCCAGATGATGACGGTGTAGATGTAGCGGCTCGACGAGCCGATGGCGCGCAGCGTGGCGAATTCGTTGAGATGATCCTTGGTGCTGGAATACAGCGTCTGCGCCACGATCACCGTACCGACGATGATGCCGAGCAGCGCGCCGGCGAACAGCGCCGCGCCCGCGCCGGTGCCGAACAGCCAGAACGAGCGGCTGCGGTTGCGGAACTCGGCGGCCGTCAGCACCTCGACATTCCCCAGGCTGTCGCGCAACGCCTGCTGCACCGTCCAGACATCGGCATCGGGCGCCAGCCGCACCAGCAGATAGGACGCCTTGCTCGGCGTCGTTCCCGTGTAGCTGCGCGCGCGCTCGACATCGGTGAATACGTACGGGGTCGTCGTAAACGAGCGGATGCCCTTGCTCACCGCCATCACCTGCACCTTGCGATCGCGCAGCTCGGCCGTCTGCTCCACACCCGAGATGCCGAGCCGCTCGAAATAGGTCTGGTCGACCGCGACCGCGCCGGGCACCGAGAGATCCTCGAGCCGGCCCTCCACCACGTTCCACGGATGCAGGCCGAGCCCGCGCAGCTCCGAGCCGACCACGAACACCGGCGTCGTGGTGCCCTGCGGCAGCCGCCATTGCGCATAGCCGATCACCAGCGGCGTCGCCTCGGCGACGCCGGGAACCGCCAATGCCCGGAACCGCTGCCGCTCGTCGAGCAGCGACGGATCCTCGAAGCATTTGGTGCCGACCGGCATGATCCACAATTGCGCCGGGGCATGGTCGATCATAGTCGTCACCATGCGGCGGAAGCCGACATAAAGGCCCATCTGCACGGTCACCAGCACGATCGAGAAGATGATGCCGATGACGGTCGCGACGAAGCGCAGCCTGTCATGAAACAGGTTTCGCGACGCCAGCCTGAACTGCAACGACATGAACCAAAACCACCCGTCGCCCCCGGGGTCCATTTCAGCCGGTTATGGGGGTGATGTCCACGCCGGATCGGGTCCCGTCAGCTGTGGCGCTTTGTCATTCGGCGCGGCCGTGGCGCGGGGGACACGGGGAGGACGTCTGCCCGGTGGCGAGTTAGCCAATCAAGGTGCGTCAAAACCGGTGTCGTCCCTGCGAACGCAGGGACCCATAACCACAGGGAGAAGTTTTTCACTCGGTCTCAGCCACCGTGGACTACGGATGGATCACGCGGTATGGGTCCCCGCGTTCGCGGGGACGACAGCTGTTGTGTTGAGGCAGGGCGGGCTACTTCGCGCCGACGGCCTTCTTGCGCCACGCCAGATGCACCGCGCAGGTGCAGCCGACAGGGTGGCTGGCGAGCTCGGCGGGGGCGGCGTCGTTGGCTGGGGCGGGGGAAGCCGTGGCGCGTGCGACGGCATCGGCCTGCTGTCCACCTCTCGCCGGGATGTAGTTCAGGATCGGCGCCAGCCAGCGCTCGACCTCGGCGACAGTCATGCCCTTGCGTGCGGCGTAGTCCTCGACCTGGTCGCGCTCGATCTTGCCGACGCCGAAATAGAAGCTTTCCGGCGAGGCGAAGTAGAGCCCCGAGACCGACGAGCCCGGCCACATCGCAAAGCTCTCGGTCAGCCGCACGCCGGCGTTCTTCTCCGCATCGAGCAGTTCGAACAGCGTGGCCTTCTCGGTGTGATCGGGCTGCGCCGGATAACCGGGGGCGGGGCGGATGCCCTGGTACTTCTCCAGGATCAGATCATCGGCCGAGAGCGTCTCGTCCGGCGCATAGGCCCAGAACTCGCGGCGCACGCGGGCGTGCAGGCGCTCGGCAAACGCTTCGGCGAGGCGGTCGGCCAGCGCCTTGACCAGGATCGAGGAGTAGTCGTCATTGGCGTTCTTGAAGCGGTCGGCGACCGCGTCCTCGCCGAGCCCCGTGGTGACGACGAAGCCGCCGACATAGTCCGGCACGCCGGATCCGACCGGCGCGACGAAGTCGGCCAGCGCCGTGTTGAAGCGGCCCTCGCGCTTCTCGAGCTGCTGTCGCAGCGTGTGCAGCGTCGCAATCTTCCTGGTGCGGCTGTCATCGGCATAGAGCACGATGTCGTCGCCGTCAGCATTGGCCGGCCAGAAGCCGATCGCGGCGCGGGCCGTGAACCACTTCTCGTCGACGATCTGCTTCAGCATTTTCAGCGCGTCGTCATACAGCGCCCGCGCAGCCTCGCCGACCTTGGCGTCGTCGAGGATGGCCGGGAAGCGGCCGGCGAGCTCCCAGGTCTGGAAGAACGGCGTCCAGTCGATATAGGGCACGAGCTCGGCGAGGTCGTAATCGACGAAGGTCTTCGTGCCCAGGAAGGTCGGCTTCACCGGCTTGGCCTTCGCGAAGTCGATCGTGGGCGCGTTGGCCCGCGCATCAGCCAGCGACAGCCGCTTCTTGTCGGCCTGGCCGCGCAGATGCGCGGCCGCGATCTTCTGATACTCGCCGCGAATGTCCGCCGCGTAGGCGTCCTTGCGCTCCGGCGACAGCAGCGACGAGGCGACGCCGACGGCGCGGCTGGCGTCGTTGACGTGAACCACCGGGCCGCCCTGGTAGTTCGGGTCGATCTTCACCGCAGTGTGGACGCGGCTGGTGGTGGCGCCGCCGATCAGCAGCGGCACGTTGAGGCCCTGGCGCTCCATTTCGGACGCGAGATAGGCCATCTCGTCGAGCGACGGCGTGATCAGGCCGGAGAGGCCGATGATGTCGGCATTCTCAGCCTTTGCGGTGTCGATGATCTTGGCGGCGGGCACCATGACGCCGAGGTCGATGACCTCGAAATTGTTGCACTGGAGCACGATGCCGACGATGTTCTTGCCGATGTCGTGGACGTCGCCCTTGACGGTGGCGAGCACGATCTTGCCGGCGTTGGAGCGCTCGTTGGCGCGGCCCTTGTTGGCGGCCTTCTCGGCCTCCATGAACGGCATCAGATAGGCGACCGCCTGCTTCATCACGCGCGCCGACTTCACGACCTGCGGCAGGAACATCTTGCCGTCGCCGAACAGGTCGCCGACGACGTTCATGCCGGCCATCAGCGGGCCTTCGATGACGTCGAGCGGCCGCGTCGACTTGGCGCGCGCCTCCTCGGTGTCGACATCGATGAACTCGGTGATCCCGTGCACCAGCGCGTGGCTGAGCCGCTTCTCCACCGGCCATTCGCGCCAGGCGAGATCGGCCTCCTTGGTCTGCTTGCCCTGGCCGCGGAATTTCTCGGCGAGCGCCAGCAGCCGCTCGGACGCGCCGGGGTCGCGGTTGAGCACCACGTCCTCGCAGACCTGGCGCAACTCCGGATCGATGTCGTCATAGACGATCATCTGCCCGGCATTGACGATGCCCATGTCCATGCCCGCCTTGATGGCGTGATACAGGAACACAGAGTGCATCGCTTCGCGCACCGGCTCATTGCCGCGGAACGAGAAGGAGAGATTGGAGACGCCGCCCGAGACATGCGCGTGCGGCAGGTTCTGGCGGATCCAGCGCGTGGCTTCGATGAAGTCGACGCCGTAATTGTCGTGCTCCTCGATGCCCGTCGCGATCGCGAAGATGTTGGGATCGAAGATGATGTCCTCGGGCGGGAAGCCGACCGTCTCGACCAGGATCTTGTAGGCGCGGGCGCAGATCTCGGTCTTGCGCTTGTAGGTATCTGCCTGGCCGGTCTCGTCGAACGCCATGACGACGACCGCGGCGCCGTGGCGTCGCGCGATCCTGGCCTCATGGATGAACTTCTCCTCGCCTTCCTTGAGCGAGATCGAGTTCACCACCGGCTTGCCCTGGACGCATTTCAGGCCGGCCTCGATGACGTGGAATTTCGAGGAGTCGACCATGACGGGCACGCGGGCGATGTCCGGCTCGGCGGCGACGAGGTTGAGGAAGGTCCGCATCGCGGCTTCCGAGTCCAAGAGGCCCTCGTCCATGTTGACGTCGATGACCTGGGCGCCGTTCTCGACCTGATCGCGCGCGACCTGCAGGGCCGCGGTGTAGTCGCCCGCAGTGATCAGCTTGCGGAATTTGGCAGATCCCGTGACGTTGGTGCGCTCGCCGACATTGACGAAGGGGATCGCGGGCGTCAGCTCGAACGGCTCCAGGCCCGACAGCCGCAGCCGCGGCGCGATCTCCGGCACCGCGCGCGGCTTGTGCGGAGCGACGGCGGCGGCGATCGCCGCGATATGATCCGGCGTGGTGCCGCAGCAGCCGCCGACGATGTTGACGAGGCCGGATGCAGCGAACTCGCCGATCAGCCGCGCCATGTAGGCCGGCGTCTCGTCATACTGGCCGAACTCGTTGGGCAGGCCTGCATTCGGATAGGCGCAGACCAGCGTATCCGCGACGCGGCCGATGTCGGCGACATGGGCGCGCAGGTCCTCGGCGCCGAGCGCGCAGTTGAAGCCGATCGTCAGCGGCTTGGCGTGCCGCACCGAGTTCCAGAACGCCTCCGGCATCTGGCCCGAGAGCAGGCGGCCGGACTTGTCGGTGATGGTGCCGGAGATCATCACCGGCACGTCGATGCCGCGTTCCTCGCACAGCTCGGCGATCGCATACAGCGCGGCCTTGGCGTTGAGCGTGTCGAAGATGGTCTCGACCAGCAGGATGTCGGCGCCGCCGTCGAGCAGCCCGCGCGCCTGCTCGCCATAGGCGAGGCGCAGATCGTCGAAGGTGACGGCGCGATAGCCGGGGTTGGAGACGTCGGGCGAGATCGAGGCGGTGCGGTTGGTCGGGCCCATCGCACCGGCGACGAAACGCGGTCTGCCGTCCTCGGCCGCGACACGCGTGGCCGCATTGCGCGCCAGCCGCGCGCCCTCGCGGTTCAGCTCGTAGATGATGTCGGAGAGGTCGTAATCGGCCTGCGCGATCGACGTCGCCGAGAAGGTGTTGGTGGCGACGATGTCGGCGCCGGCGCGCAGGTACTGCGCATGGATGTCCTCGATCGCATCGGGCTGCGTGAGGATCAGCAGGTCGTTGTTGCCGCGCAGGTCGCGATGAAAATCCTTGAAGCGCTCGCCGCGAAACGCCGCCTCGTCGAACTGCAGCGCCTGGATCATCGTGCCCATGGCGCCGTCGAGGATCAGGATGCGCTGACTTGCGGCGGCGAGGAAGGCGGACCGCGCGGTGGACACAGGGGCGGACATCAGGCGGCGACCTTGTTGGCGGACTTCGGGCGGATGCCAAGCAGATGGCTGATCGCGAACACGAGGTCGGCGCGGTTCATGGTGTAGAAATGGAAGGTGTCGACGCCATGCTTGGCGAGCTTGTGCACCTGGCCGGCGGCAACCGTCGCCGCGACCAGCTTGCGGGTCTCGGGATCGTCGTCGAGGCCCTCGAACTTCTCGGCCAGCCAGTCCGGCACCGAGGTGCCGTTGCGGGTCACGAAGCCGCGCGCCTGCTTGAAATTGTGCATCGGCATGATGCCTGGCACGATCGGAATGGTGATGCCGCGGGCGCGGACGCGGTCGAGGTAGCGGAAGTAGACGTCGTTGTCGAAGAACACCTGGGTGATGGCGCGGGTGGCGCCAGCGTCGACCTTGGCCTGGAGCATGTCGATGTCGGCGTCGAAGTCGCGGCTTTCCGGATGCTTCTCCGGATAGGCCGAGACCGTGACCTCGATGTCCGGGTGGCGCTTCTTGATGCCGGCGACCAGCTCGGGCGAGCTCTGATAGCCCTGGGCGTGGGCCTGATAGAGCGTGCCGATGCCGCCGGGCGGATCGCCGCGCAGCGCGACGATGTGGCGGACGCCGACCTCGTGATAGCGGTCGACGACCTCGTCGATTTCGCCGCGCGAGGCGCCGACGCAGGTCAGATGCGCCGCCGGCAAGAGCGCGGTCTCTTTCAGGATGCGCGCGATGGTGGCGTGGGTGCGCTCCCGCGTGGAGCCGCCGGCGCCATAGGTCACCGAGACGAAGCTCGGCTCCAGCGGCGCCAGGCGCTCGATCGAGGTCCACAGCGTCCGGTCCATCTCCTCGGTCTTCGGCGGGAAGAACTCGAACGAGATCTTCGGCCGGATGATCGCGGAATGTCCGTCGGCGATGGCGGTGGCGAGGTCGGTCATGGCGGCGCAGGTTCCCGATGGCGCGTAAATTTCAACTCAAGAGGGGATCGCCCCCTGGATGCGCCAAGATAAGGGAAGTGGCTCGCAAGTGACAGCCCACCGCAAATGGGATTTGGCCCACTATCTAATAAATATTGCCGGTTGAAGTGCGTGGGTTGGCGATCTTGGTGGGCAAAATAAATTCAGTTAAATCAACGAAACGGCGGGAGATAGATGCAATCATCGTCAAAATCTGAGGTGGGAAATAGCCTGATATATCTTGTATACAGATTGCGTGTCCCATCACCGTCTCGCAATCCCCTGCGTTTCCGGCAGGTCACCGACGCTCGTCGCCCATTGCCGGCCGCCGCGCAGTCATTAGGTTGAAGCCATGATCCCGCTTTCCGTCCTCGACCTCTCCGTCACCACGACAGCCACGCCGGCGTCAGTGGCACTGCGCAACAGCATCGACCTGGCGCGCCATGTCGATCAGCTCGGCTATGTCCGCTACTGGCTCGCCGAGCATCACAGCCTGGTCTCGGTGGCGAGCCCGTCGCCCGACATCATGATCGGGCAGATCGCGGCCGTCACCAAGCACCTCCGCGTCGGCTCGGGCGGCGTGATGCTGCCCAACCATGCGCCGCTGGTCGTGGCCGAGCGCTTCAAGATGCTCGAGGCGCTGTTCCCCGGCCGCATCGACCTCGGCCTGGGCCGCGCGCCCGGCACCGACGGCACCACGGCCTATGCGCTGAGGAGCCGGCTCGACCGCCGCGAGGGCGACGATTTCCTGGAGCGGCTGCACGAGCTGACACTGTGGGAGACGCGCGAGTTCCCCGCCGGCCATCCCTACAACAACGTCATCGCGATGCCCGACGATGCGCCGCTGCCGCCGATCTTTCTGCTCGGCTCCAGCGACTATTCCAGCGAGCTCTCTGCGCAGCTCGGCATGGGCTTCGGCTTCGCGCATCATTTCGCCAACCACGACGCGATCGACGCGATGACCAATTATCGCGCCCATTTCACGCCGTCGCGCTGGCGCTCCCAGCCGCATGCGATTCTCGCGGTGGCCGTGGTCACGGCGGAGACCGATGCCGAGGCCGAGCGGCTGGCGTCGTCGATGGATCTCAACCGCCTGCGGCGCGATCGCGGCCAGTTCCTGCCGCTGCCGAGCCCGGACGAGGCGGCGGCCTATCCGTATACAGATTCCGAGCGCGCCTCGATCGCCCGCAACCGCTCGCGGCTGTTCGTCGGCTCGCCGGCGACGGTGCGGGCCAAGCTCGATCAGATGATCGCGGCAAGCCAGGCCGACGAGCTGATGGTGATCACCGCGATCTTCGATCACGAGGCCCGCAAGCGCTCCTACACCCTGCTCGCGGACGCCTTCGGCCTGGAACGGCAGGCGGCGGCGTAGTCGCCATCTCTCCATCCCCTCGACGTCATTCCGGGGCAAGGCCGCAGGCCTTGAACCCGGAATCCCTTGTCTCGCGCCGTGCCAACCCATCTCGAGATTCCGGGTTCAATCGCCCATGCGTAGCCGCATGGACGATTGCTCCGGAATGACGGCGGGGCGTTGCTCTGCTGCCCTTCGCACCTGAACGGATGAAACGGGCGAGCCTTTCCATCCCCTTGGCGTCATTCCGGGGCAAGGCCGCAGGCCTTGAACCCGGAATCCCGAGCTTGTCGTGGAGTTCTTTTCCATCATCTCGAGATTCCGGGTTCAACCGCCCATGCGTGGCCGCATGGACGGTTGCCCCGGAATGACTGGGAGCATCGGGCTCACCACGTGATCAGCGGCGCGCGGCGCAGGAAGCTGTCGTCGCTCACCTGATCCACCACGAAGCTTGCGACGTCGGCGCGTGCGATCGTGCCGCCGTGGAAGCCCGAGAGATCCGTCAGCGCGCGAACCGCTCGTCCGCCCGGCTTGTCGTTGAGCATCGCGGGGCGGACGATTACCCAGTCGAGGCCGCTGTCGCGGATGATCGCCTCCTGGCGATTCTTGTCGGCGTAGACGTTGCGCAAGAGCAGCGGCAGGATCAGCCGGTCGTAGACGAAGCCGCCATGTCCCCGGCTGTCGCCGGCGCCGATTCCGGTGATGGCGACCAGGCGCGCGACCCCTTCTGCCTTCATGGCGTTGACGAGCGCGCGCGTCGACGTCGACAGCGTCGTCACTTTCCGAAATGGACTGAGCGCCGTGCCGAGCGAACTGATCACGGCGTCCTGGCCCCCAAGCGCCTTGCGCAGCGCGGCGTCGTTGCGCGCATCGCCGACGATCAGTTGCGCGCCCTGCAGATCGCCGGCCTTGTCGGGCGAGCGCACCAGCGCGGTGACGCGATGGCCACGGGCCAGCGCGTCCTGCACGATCAGCCGGCCGGTGCCGCCGGTCGCGCCGAGCACCAGGATGTTGCGCCTGGTCCTGCCATTGTCATCGATGGAGGTCGTCATGGTTGTCTCCCTGTTCTCGCGGCGGACGCCCCTGTCGGCGCTCCGCGTGCTGTGAATGATCAGAGCCGGAACATAACGATCCACCTGTGAGCCAATAGGCGTTAGGATTGGACAGCTCGTCTCACTGGTGGAACAGATGGATCTGCTGGCGCTCGCCGATTTCACCCTCGTCGCCCGGTACGGCGGCTTCGGCCGGGCGGCGCGCGCCAGCGGCCGTCCGAAGGCGACGCTGTCGCGCCGGGTCGCCGAGCTCGAGGCGAGCCTCGACATCAGGCTGATCGAGCGCGGCGGACGCACGCTGAAACTGACCGAGGAGGGGCGGGCGCTGTTCGAGCGCACCGGCGCGCTGCTGACCGAGCTCGACGAGACCGTCGGCGCGATTGCGTCGGGTGGCCAGACGCCGCGCGGGCGCCTGCGCATCAGCGTGCCGCTGCTGTTCTCGCAGACGGCGATGGGCAAGCTCGCCGCGACCTTCGCTCTCCGCTACCCCGAGGTGCTGCTCGACGTGACCACGGATGACCGCTCCGTCGACATGGTCGAGGAGGGCTATGATCTGGTGATCCGGGTCAATCCCGCTCCCGACGACAGCCTCGTCGGTCGCGTCTTCCTGCGCGACCGCATGGTGGTGGTCGCGAGCCCGGCCTTGGCCCGGCCAGCGGCTCACGTGCCGGTCCCTGCGATCGTCCGCACCACCGAGCAGATCACAGCCTGGAACGTGAGGGTGTCCACGGGGCCCTCGCGGATCGCGATCAATCCGATCCTGCGGCTGTCATCGGTGATCATGCTGCGCGACGCCGTCCGCGCCGGCGTCGGCGCCGCCTGCCTGCCGCTCTCGCTCGCCAGCCGCGACCTCGCGGCCGGCCGTCTCGTGCGGTGGGCCGATCTCGACGCGCCGCCGGTGGCGCTGTGGACGTTGTATCCAACGCGTCGGCTGCTGAGCCCGCGCGTCTCCGCGTTCCTCGATCATCTCAAGCAGGCCTTCCCGACCGGAACGTCGGCCGAGCTCGCCGCCTATGTCGAGGGATAGGTGGCCGCGAGAAACCCCGCTGTCGTCCCGGGCAAGCCCAAGCAGCGCGAAGCTCTGATTGGGACGACCCGCGACCCATGCCGCGTGATGCTGCTGAGGGAAGACGGGAGGAGAGGCCGTGCCGCGACGGCTCCGCCCGGTGGTTATGGGCCCCGGCGTTCGCCGGGGCGACCCGAGAAAGCTAATCTCGTGTTTCGCTGAACGTCGCCCGGAACGGATGCGCCGGGTAGACGCCGACGATGCGCAGCTCGCGCGAGAAGAACTTCAGCTCCTCCAGCGCGAACGCCAGCCCCTTGTCCTCGGGATGGCCGTCGACATCGGCGTAGAACTGCGTGGCGAAGAAATTGCCGTCGACCATGTAGCTTTCGAGCTTGGTCATGTTGACGCCATTGGTCGCGAAGCCGCCGAGCGCCTTGTACAGCGCGGCGGGGAGGTTGCGGACGCGGAACACGAAGCTCGTCACCAGCGGGCCGGAGTTCTGCTCGGCCCATTGCGCCTCGCGGGCGAGCACGACGAAGCGGGTGGTGTTGTGCGCCTCGTCCTCGATGTCCTCGGCGAGAATGTCGAGGCCGTAGATATCAGCGGCCAGGCGCGAGGCGATGGCCGCGACGCTCTTGTCGCCGCGCTCTGACACGTCGCGCGCGCTGCCCGCGGTGTCGCCGGCCACGATCGGCCGGATGCCGAGCTGGCGGATGTAGCGGCGGCACTGGCCGAGCGCCTGGACGTGGCTCTCGACGGTCTTGATGTCGGCGAGCCTGGTGCCCTTCAGCGCCATCAACTGGTGGCGGATCGGCAGGAACCACTCGCCGATGATGTACAGGCCCGAGCCCGGCAGCAGATGGTGGATGTCGGCGACACGCCCCGCCACCGAGTTCTCGATCGGGATCATGCCGAGATCGGCCTCGCCCGAGGAGATCGCGCTGAGCGCGTCCTCGAAGGTCGGGCAGGGCATGGCCTCGGCGGTCGGATAGGCCTCGGAAATGGCGATGTGGGAATTGGCTCCCGGCTCGCCCTGGAATGCGATTTTCAAGATCTTGCTCATGAGGGGCCTTTTAGCAGCTCAAGCTTTGGACAGCAGCCGGCGCGCGGTTTCGAGGTCGGGCGCGGTATCGACCCCGCGCGGCACGGTGTCGACGATGCCGATGTCGATCCGCATGCCGGCCTCCAGGGCGCGCAGTTGCTCCAGCTTCTCCTGAAGCTCGAGCGGGGAGGGTGGCAGGCTGACGAAACGTTCCAGGGCAGGGCGGCGATAGGCGTACAGGCCGATGTGATGGTAGCGTGGTCCGTCGCCATGCGGCGCCGTCGCGCGGGTGAAATACAGCGCCCGCAGTCGCCGCGGGCCGATCGGAGAGCCGACCGCCTTCACGACGCTCGGCGCGGTGTCCTCCTCCTCGGTGTGGATCTGCGCGGCAAGCGTAGCGATATCCACGGCCGGATCGGACAGCGGCAGCAGCACGTCGCGAATGTTCTGCGGATGGATGGTCGGGAAGTCGCCCTGTAGGTTGACCACGATCTCCGCGTCGCGCTGCGGGTCGAGCTGGCACAGCGCCTCGTGAACGCGATCCGATCCCGACGGATGATCGGCGCGGGTCATGACCGCCTCGCCTCCCGCCGCCGTCACCGCATCGGCGATCTCCTTGGTGTCGGTCGCCACCGCGACGCGGCCGATCGCCGCTTCCTGCGCGCGCCGGAGCACCTGCACGATCATCGGCACGCCCGCGATGTCGAGCAGCGGCTTGCCGGGCAGGCGGGTCGAGGCCATGCGGGCCGGGATCAGCACGAGGATCTTGGATCGGGTCATCCGGGAAACGGCAGGTCGGAGCCGGTCGCAACAGCGCGTCCGGACGGGGTGGGGACAGTAAAAACCGCCCGCTTATACGGGTTGCCAGACCACGGGCAAACCGATATCTCACTTCTGCCGCAGGGGGAGGCGCGACGGCTCGATTCCGCTCGATGCCTCACACATCCTTGGACGAAGAGGGTCCTTGGACCAATCCTTGAGGCGATTCACGGTCGCGGCCCCGCGTCCAGAGCACAATGCAATCCGCCCTCGGAGCCTGATTCCAAAATGGACTCCTTCGAACTGAACAAAATCCTCGGCGCCGTGCTGGCCGCCTGTCTGGTCGTGCTGGTCACGAGCTTCTCCGCCAACGCGATCTTCGCGCCGAAGATGCCGGAGAAGCCGGGTTTCGAGATCGCCGTGAAGGAGGCCGAGGGCGCAGGCAAGGAAGCCGCTGCGCCGGCGTCCGCCGAGCCGATCGAGAAGCTGTTGCAGACCGCTTCCGTCGAGAAGGGCGCCGCCGCCGCCAAGAAGTGCGCCGCCTGCCACACCTTCGACAAGGGCGGCAAGAATGCCGTCGGCCCGAACCTCTGGGGCATCGTCGGCGACAAGATCGGCGAGGGCCGCAATTTCAACTTCTCGGCCGCGATCAAGGCCAAGGGCGGCACCTGGACCATCGATGAGCTCAACAAGTTCATCACCAACCCCAAGGGCTACATCCCGGGTACCGCGATGGGCTTCGCCGGCATCCAGAAGGACTCCGAGCGCGCCGACGTCCTGGCCTATCTGAACTCGCTGTCGGACAATCCGGCCCCGCTGCCCACCGCGGCCAAGTGAACCAAATTCACCGTTGATCTCGCACGGCCGGGCCCCAAGCCCGGCCGTTTTGCTATCCCAGGCGAATTTCGCCGCATTTGGGACCTTTGGTCGCATCCGGTCCGTTCACAACCCGGTATCATGAGGAAAAAGCAAGGTTATTGGTCGAAACCTTGCCTTATATTGGTCCCCTGAATGGAACGGGTTCGCAGGCCAAGATGGTCTTGCTTCGGCCGGCGCAACCTGCCCCGTGTGAATTGGGTTACGATCAGACGTTGGCGCAGGGAGCGGCCAAGGCCGGCCACCTGCTCCCGAGCGGTCTTATTCAGAGGAAGTCTCATTTGACGATTACCCGACGACAGCTCCTGCAGAGCAGCGCCTTCGCTGCGATGACCCCGGCGCTCGGCGCCGCTGCAAGCCTCGCCCCTCTCGACGCCGCGCGGGCGCAGGCCGGCGAACAAATGGTCTGGCGTCACGGCCTGTCGCTGTTCGGCGAGGTGAAGTACCCGGCCGACTTCAAGCGGTTCGACTACGTCAATCCCGACGCGCCGAAGGGCGGCACGGCGCGCATGATCTCGCTCGGGACCTTCGACAACTTCAACATCGTCGTGATGTATGTGAAGGGCAACATCGCGGTCGCTGCGATGCAGATCTACGAGACCCTGATGACGCGGTCGCAGGACGAGATCTCGACCGAGTACGGCCTGCTGGCCGAGGCGGCGTCCTATCCGGACGACTATTCCTGGGTGATCTATCGCCTGCGCAAGGAAGCGCGCTGGCACGACGGCAAGCCGGTGACGCCCGAGGACGTCATCTTCTCGCTCGACGTGCTCAAGAAGAACAGCCCGTTCTACTCGTCCTACTACCGCCATGTGGTCAAGACCGAGAAGACCGGCGATCTCGAGGTGAAGTTCACCTTCGACGGTCCGGGCAACCGCGAACTGCCGCACATCGTCGGCGAGCTGCTCGTGCTGCCCAAGCATTATTGGGAAGGCACCGACGCGCAGGGTCGCAAGCGCGACGTCACCGCGACCACGCTCGAGCCGCCGCTGGGGTCGAGCCCTTACCGCATCAAGGAGTTCGTGCCGGGCCGCTCGATCAAGCTGGAGCGCGTGAAGGATTATTGGGGAGCCAACCTGCCGGTTCGTGTCGGCCAGTACAATTTCGACGAGCTGCAGTTCGAGTATTTCCGCGACAACCTCGTCGCGCTCGAAGCCTTCAAGGCCGACCAGGCGGACTGGATCAGCGAGAATTCGGCCAAGCAATGGGCCACGGCCTATGACTTCCCGGCGATCGCCGACAAGCGCGCGCTCAAGGAGGAGTTTCCGGTCCGCGATTCCGGCCGCATGCAGGGCTTCATCTTCAACCTGCGCCGCCCGCAATTCCAGGACGCCCGGCTGCGCCGCGCCTTCAACTATGCGTTCGACTTCGAGGAGATGAACAAGCAGCTGTTCTTCGGCCAGTACAAGCGGATCAACAGCTATTTCGAAGGCACCGATCTCGCCTGCTCCGGGCTGCCGCAAGGTCAGGAGCTCGAGCTGCTCGAGGCCCTGCGCGACAAGGTTCCGCCGGAGGTGTTCACCACGGTCTACCAGAATCCCGTCGGCGGCAATCCCGAGAACGTGCGCGGCAATCTGCGCGAAGCAACCAAGCTGCTGAAGGACGCCGGCTACGAGATCAAGGACCGCAAGCTGGTCGATCCGGCCGGCAAGCAGGTGGCGATCGAGATGCTGGTGCAAGATCCCTCGTCCGAGCGCATCGTGCTGTTCTACAAGCCGTCGCTGGAGCGGCTCGGCGTCACCGTGACGGTGCGCCAGGTCGACAATGTCCAGTACGAGCAGCGGGTGCGCACCTTCGACTACGACATGATCACCGATGTCTGGGGCCAGTCGCTGTCTCCCGGCAACGAGCAGCGCGACTTCTGGGGCTCCAAGGCGGCCGACGAGCCGGGCTCGAAGAACACCGTCGGCATCAAGAACCCGGCGATCGATGCGCTGATCGAGAAGATCATCTTCGCCAAGGACCGCGCCAGCCTGGAAGCGGCCACCCATGCGCTCGACCGGGTGCTGCTGTGGAATTTCTATGTCGTGCCGCAGTTCACCTATCCGTTCGCGCGCAGCGCGCGCTGGGATCGTTTCAGCCACTTCGCGCCGTTCCCGAAATTCGCCAGCTCCGGCTGGCCGTCGCTGTGGTGGTACGATGCCGACAAGGCCGCCAAGGTGAAGCGCTCTTGAGCACGTTCTCGAACCTCTCCCGCCGCGGCATGCTCGGGCTGGGCCTGGGCGCACTGACCGCCCCGCTGCTGAAGCCCGCGATCGCCGCCGAGTTCGGCGCCGACTCGCACGGGATGTCGGCATTCGGCGATCTCAAATATCCGGCCGATTTCCGCCAGTTCGACTACGTCAATGCTGACGCGCCGAAGGGCGGGCTGTTCTCGCTGATCCCCTCGGTGCGCGCCTACAATCAGTCGTACCAGACGTTCAACTCCTTCAATGCCTACATCCTGAAGGGCGAGGGCGCGCAGGGCATGAGCATGACGTTCGCGTCATTGATGGTGCCCTCGGGCGACGAGCCGGATGCGGTGTATGGGCTGGTCGCGAAGTCGGTCGCGATCTCCCCGGACAAGCTGGCCTACCGCTTCACCTTGCGGCCCGAGGCGCGCTTCCACGACGGCTCGAAGATCACGGCGCAGGACGTCGCCTGGTCGCTGAACACGCTGAAGGAGAAGGGCCATCCGCTGATCGTCGTGCAGCTGCGCGACTTCGTGAAGGCCGAGGCGCTCGACGATGCGACGGTGGTCGTGAGCTTCGTCGAGAAGCGTGCACGCGACGTGCCGCTCTATGTCGTCACCTTGCCGATCTTCTCCAAGACCTATTACGCCAGCCGTCCGTTCGACGAATCCACGCTCGACGTGCCGCTCGGCTCGGGCCCCTACAAGGTCGGCAGATACGAGGTGAACCGCTACGTCGAGTTCGAGCGGGTCAAGGACTGGTGGGCCGCCGACCTGCCGGTCAGCCGCGGCTTCTACAATTTCGACACGGTGCGCTACGAGTTCTATCGCGACCGCGACGTCGCCTTCGAAGGCTTCACCGCCAAGAGCTATCTGTTCCGCGAGGAGTTCACCTCGCGCATCTGGGCCACGCGCTACGATTTCCCGGCGATCAAGGACGGCCGCGTCAAGCGCGAGATGCTGCCGGACGAGACGCCGTCGGGCGGGCAGGGCTGGTTCATCAACACCCGCCGCGACAAGTTCGGGGATCCGCGCGTCCGTCAGGCGCTGGCCTACGCCTTCGACTTCGAATGGACCAACAAGACCATCATGTACGGCGCCTATGCGCGCACCGTGTCGCCGTTCCAGAACTCCGACATGGTCGCGGTCGGCCCGCCGTCGCCGGAGGAATTGAAGCTGCTGGAGCCGTTCCGCGGCCAGGTGCCCGACGACGTGTTCGGCGAGCCGTTCGTGCCGCCGGCCTCCGACGGCTCGGGCCAGGATCGCGCGCTGCTGCGCAAGGCGACGCAGCTATTGCAGCAGGCTGGGCTGCCGGTGAAGGACGGCAAGCGGCTGCTGCAGAACGGCGAGCCGTTCACGATCGAGTTCCTGATCGACGAGGTCTCGTTCAAGCCGCACCACGGCACCCTGATCAAGAACCTGCAGACGCTCGGCATCGATGCCGACCTGCGGATCGTCGACGCCGTGCAGTATCGCGCCCGCGTCGAGGATTTCGACTTCGACATCACCGTGCAGCGGCTGTCGATGTCGCCGACCCCCGGCGACTCCTTGCGGCCGTATTTCACGTCGGAGGCCGCCAAGACCAAGGGCTCCTACAATCTCGCCGGGATCAGCAATCCCGCGATCGACGCGCTGGTGGCGAAGGCGATCGCCGCCGAGACCCGCAGCGATCTGACCTTCGCCTGCCGGGCGCTCGACCGGGTGTTCCGCGCCGGTCACTACTGGATCTCGCAGTGGTACCGCACCACCCATCCGATCGCCTATTGGGATCAGTTCAGCCATCCGCCGAAGCCGCCCAAATACGGCGCGGGCGTCGGCGCCCCCGACATCTGGTGGTACGATGCGGCCAAGGCCGCCAAGCTGGAGCAGGCGAAGTAGTTCATGGCTGCCTATATCGCTCGCCGCATCTTTCTGATGCTCCCGACCCTGCTCGGGATCCTGTTCATCTCCTTCGTCGTGGTGCAGTTCGCGCCGGGCGGCCCGGTCGAGCGCGTCATCGCGCAATTGACCGGGGCCGACACCGGCGGGACCTCGCGCATCTCCGGCGGCAGCGGCTCGGATTTCGGCGCGCGGCCGCCGGGACAGGTCGGCTCCGGTGGCGAGATCAACTCCAAATATCGCGGCGCGCAGGGGCTCGATCCCGCCTTCATCAAGAAGCTCGAGGAGCAGTTCGGCTTCGACAAGCCGGCGCCGGAGCGCTTCGCGCTGATGGTCTGGAACTTCGCGCGCTTCGATTTCGGCAAGAGCTACTTCCGCGACACGTCCGTGCTGCAGCTGATCAAGGAGAAGCTGCCGGTGTCGATCTCGCTCGGCCTGTGGATGACCTTGCTGACCTACCTGATCTCGATTCCGCTGGGCATTCGCAAGGCCGTGCATGACGGCTCGCGCTTCGACGTCTGGACCTCGGCGGTGATCATCATAGGCTACGCCATTCCGGGCTTCCTGTTCGCGATCCTCCTGATCATCCTGTTCGCCGGCGGCTCGTTCCTCAACATCTTCCCGCTGCGCGGCCTGACCTCGGACGGCTGGGCCGACTTCCCCTGGTACTGGAAGATCCTCGACTATTTCTGGCACATCACCCTGCCGCTGCTGTCGATGGCGCTCGGCGCCTTCGCGACCATGACCTTGCTCACCAAGAACTCGTTCCTCGACGAGATCCGCAAGCAATATGTCATGACCGCGCGCGCCAAGGGCTGCAGCGAGAACCAGGTGCTGTATGGCCACGTGTTCCGCAACGCGATGCTGATCGTGATCGCCGGCTTCCCGGGCACCTTCATCCACGCCTTCTTCTCCGGCTCGCTGCTGATCGAAACCATCTTCTCGCTCGACGGCCTCGGCCTGTTGTCGTTCGAGAGCATCCTCAACCGCGACTATCCGGTCGTGTTCGGCAATCTCTACATCTTCTCGCTGCTCGGCCTCGTGGTGAACCTGATCTCCGACCTCACCTATATGTGGATCGATCCGCGGATCGATTTCGAGGCGCGGGAGGTCTGACGATGCTCAAAACCGTAGCCCCGGTCGAGACCACCACGCAAGCGCCGCTCGGCGAGGCCGTGCCGCCGACGCGTCACCGCTTCAAGCCGTCGCCGCTCAACCAGCGCCGCTGGCAGAACTTCAAGGCCAACCGCCGCGGCTACTGGTCGCTGTGGATCTTCCTGTTCCTGTTCGTCGTCTCGCTGTTCGCCGAACTGATCGCCAACGACCGTCCGTTCCTGATCAAGTTCGACGGCCATCTCTATTGGCCCGCTTTCGTCTCCTATCCGGAGACCGCGTTCGGCGGCGACTTCGAGACCGCGGCCGACTATCGCGATCCCTATTTGCAGAAGCTGATCGCCGACAAGGGCGGCACGGTGATCTGGCCGCTGATCCGCTACTCCTACGCCACCCACAATCTCGACCTGCCGACGCCGGCGCCGTCGCCGCCGACCTGGATGCTGACCGAGGCGCAGTGCAAGGCCGTGGTCGAGAAGAAGGGGCTGAAGAGCTGCCGCGATCTCGAATACAACTGGCTCGGCACCGACGACCAGGGCCGCGACGTCGTCGCGCGCCTGATCTACGGCTTCCGCATCTCGGTGCTGTTCGGCCTGTCCTTGACCTTCTTCTCCTCGATCATCGGCATCGCCGCCGGCGGCGTGCAGGGTTATTTCGGCGGCTGGGTCGACCTCCTGTTCCAGCGCTTCATCGAGATCTGGAACGCGATTCCGTATCTCTATCTGCTCCTGATCCTCTCGGCGGTGCTGGTGCCCGGCTTCTTCACCTTGCTCGGCATCATGCTGCTGTTCTCCTGGGTCTCTCTGGTCGGCCTCGTCCGTGCCGAATTCCTGCGCGGCCGCAACTTCGAATACATTCAGGCGGCGCGTGCGCTCGGCGTCTCCAACGCCGTGATCATGGTGCGCCATCTGCTGCCGAACGCGATGGTCGCGACCATGACCTTCCTGCCCTTCATCGTGTCGAGCTCGGTGATGACGCTCACCGCGCTCGATTTCCTCGGCTTCGGCCTGCCGCCCGGCTCGCCGTCGCTCGGCGAGATGCTGTCGCAGGCCAAGGCCAATGTGCAGGCGCCGTGGCTCGGCCTCACCGGCTTCTTCTCGGTCGCGGTCATGCTGTCGCTCCTGATCTTCATCGGCGAGGCCGTGCGCGACGCCTTCGATCCGCGCAAGACGTTCAGGTGAGCGCCAGGGATATGATGACATGGATGCGATGACCCAGCCGCTGTTGTCGGTCAGCGATCTCTCGGTCGCGTTCCACCAGGGCGGCCGCGCGTCGACCGCCGTCGACCGCGTCTCGTTCGATATCAAGCGCGGCGAATGCGTCGCCCTCGTCGGCGAATCCGGCTCCGGCAAGTCGGTCAGCGCGCTGTCGGTGCTGAAGCTGTTGCCCTATCCGGTGGCCTCGCACCCCTCGGGCAGCATCCGCTTCAAGGGCCGTGATTTGCTGCCGCTGTCCGAAGGCGAGATGCGCGGCATCCGCGGCAGCGACATCTCGATCATCTTCCAGGAGCCGATGACCTCGCTCAACCCGCTGCACACGATCGAGCGGCAGATCAGCGAGATCCTGCACCTCCACAAGCCGATCTCGAGCAGCGCGGCGCGCGCGCGCGTGCTCGAGCTGCTCACGCAGGTCGGCATTCCCGAGCCCGAGACCCGGCTCGGCAGCTATCCGCACCAGCTCTCCGGCGGGCAGCGCCAGCGCGTGATGATCGCGATGGCGCTCGCCAACGAGCCGGACCTCCTGATCGCGGACGAACCGACCACCGCGCTCGACGTCACCGTGCAGGCGCAGATCCTGGCGCTGCTGGCCGACATCCGCGCCCGGCTCGGCATGAGCCTCCTCTTCATCACGCATGACCTCGGAATCGTCCGGCGCATCGCCGACCGCGTCTGCGTCATGAACGGTGGCAAGATCGTCGAGCAGGGCCCGGTCGAGCAGGTGTTCACGGCACCCTCGCATCCCTATACCAAGGCGCTGCTCGCCGCCGAGCCGAAGCCCGATCCGGCGCCGCCGCGGCCCGATCAGCCGGTCGTGATGCAGGCGAAGGACCTGAAGGTCTGGTTTCCGATCAAGCGCGGCCTGTTCCGCTCCACCGTCGGCCACATCAAGGCCGTCGACGGCGTCAGCGTCGCCGTGCGCAAGGGCGAGACGCTCGGCGTCGTCGGCGAGTCCGGCTCCGGCAAGACCACGCTCGGCCTGGCGCTGCTGCGGCTGATCTCCTCCGACGGCCCGATCGTGTTCCTCGGCAAGGAGATCCAGGGCCTGAGCTTCAAGGACGTCCGCCCGTTCCGCAGGGACATGCAGATCGTCTTCCAGGATCCGTTCGGCGCGCTCAGCCCGCGCATGTCGGTCGGCGACATCATCGCCGAAGGCCTGACCGTGCATCAGCCCAAGCTGTCGGACGAGGCGCGCGAGGCGAAGGTCGTCAAGGCGCTGACCGATGTCGGCCTGGATCCCGCGACCCGCTTCCGCTATCCGCACGAATTCTCCGGCGGCCAGCGCCAGCGCATCTCGGTCGCCCGCGCCGTCGTGCTCGAGCCGTCCTTCGTCGTGCTCGACGAGCCGACCTCGGCGCTCGACATGCTGTTCCAGGCGCAGATGGTCGAGCTCCTGCGCGAGCTGC
>NZ_CAFJ01000058.1 GCF_000239795.1 Bradyrhizobium sp. STM 3809
TCCCTGCACCCTCGCTTTGAGGGGGTGGATTGGACCAGCAAGACTCGGACGCGAAAGCGGGTGCGAGAATGCGACGCCGTGCCGGCACGCTCTCATGTCGTCCCGGCGAACGCCGGGACCCAAAACCCCAGGAGCTTCGCATCGAGCGATCTGGAGCCACAGCCGCGCTTCACCGCAAACGCCGCGGAGTATGGGTCCCGGGTCAAGCCCGGGACGACAGCGGAGATTGCGGCGCTTCCTTCGCCATTGACCGCCCTGCCCATAGGCTTATCTCTTGAACATCCCAAAGCAACGGAACTGGACACCGCTGATGACCGCACATTTCAGTAGCTTCGATACCGTCATCGATCCCGTGAAGCTCGACCGCCTCGCCGAGGTGGCGGTGAAGGTCGGGCTGCAATTGCAGCCGGGGCAGGATCTGCTGCTGACGGCGCCGTCGGTGGCGCTGCCGCTGGTGCGCAAGGTCGCGGAGCACGCCTACAAGGCCGGCGCCGGGATCGTGACCTCGTTCTTCTCCGACGAGGAACTGACCTTGGCGCGCTATCGCTACGGTCACGACACCAGCTTCGACCGCGCTGCCGACTGGCTCTACCAGGGCATGGCGAAGGCGTTCTCGGAGAACACCGCGCGGCTCGCGATCGTCGGCGACAACCCGATGCTGCTGTCCGGCCAGGACCCGGCCAAGGTGGCGCGCGCCAGCAAGGCGAACTCCAAGGCCTATCAGCCGGCGCTGGAGAAGATCACCAATTTCGAGACCAACTGGAACATCATCGCCTATCCCAGCGCGTCCTGGGCCAGGCTGGTCTTCCCCGATGTCCCCGAGGAGGTCGCGGTCGCCAAGCTGGCGGACGCGATCTTCGCCGCGTCGCGCGTCGATCGCGAGGACGCCGTGTCGGCCTGGGAGCGTCACAACGCGGTGCTGCGCGAGCGCACCGAGTGGCTCAACGGCCAGCGCTTCAGCGCGCTGCACTACACCGGCCCCGGCATGGATCTGACGATCGGACTTGCCGATGGACACGAATGGGAGGGCGGCGCCTCGACGGCCAAGAACGGCATCGTCTGCAACGCCAACATCCCGACCGAGGAGGTGTTCACGACGCCGCATTGCCGTCGCGTCTCGGGTCACGTCCGAAGCTCCAAGCCGCTGTCCTATCAGGGCACGCTGATCGACGACATCCAGGTCAAGTTCGAGGAGGGCCGCATCGTCGAGGCCAAGGCGTCGAAGGGCGAGCAGGTGCTGAACAAGGTGCTCGACACCGACGAGGGCGCGCGCCGGCTCGGCGAGGTGGCGCTGGTGCCGCACTCCTCGCCGATCTCCAAGAGCGGCCTGTTGTTCTACAACACGCTGTTCGACGAGAACGCCGCCTCGCATATCGCGCTCGGCCAGTGCTACTCGAAATGCTTCGTCAACGGCACCTCGCTGTCACCCCAGCAGATCGCCGCCCAGGGCGGCAATCAGAGCCTGATCCATATCGACTGGATGATCGGCGCAGCCGAGACGGACATCGACGGCGTCCACGCCGACGGCCGCCGCGTGCCGGTGTTCCGCAAGGGCGAGTGGGCCTGATTCGCCCAGCCGGTCGGCGGTCGCATCACGTCGATGAGGCCGCCGACTGCACGAGATCGTGCGTAAAGTTGTTAGTCGTGACCTTGGTCGATGTGAAAGCCCGTAATTCTACTGCGCCCAAAGGTTGAGTATTTCTGACTTGCTCGCATCGGTTAGGCCGCTGTTAAGCAGGATTTCTAAAACTCGACGCTGTTACATAATTCACTCATAGGAAACAGCGATGAGCGCCGCGATAGCGGACCCGGCACCGAGCCGGATTCGATTTGGGCTGAAGAGCCAAATTCTTTGTCTGGGTGTCGCGGGCGTGGCCATGATCGGCTGCTTCTATCTGGCAGGATTGTCGATCGAACGACACAGCCAGCAGACCGCGGATCGCGTGGCGGCCCTGGCCGCGCTGAATGGCGGGATCTGGGAAGGTCTGTTGCAGGCGCGCGGCACCGCGACGGAATTTCTGCAGAAGCCGGCCGACGCCAAGGTCGCAGCGCATGAGCAGATCGTGAGCGCGATCGGCTCGCGGCTCGCGCGTGTCGACGAGATTGCCGCCGCGAACCGCACGGACGAGACGGCGCGCCAGGCCGCCTCGGCGCGCGAGGCCATCGACGGCTATACGGTCCGCTTCGCCAACGTCGTCGCCGCGCAGAAGGTGATCGGCTTCAACGAGAACGACGGCCTGCAAGGCAAGCTGCGCGCCGCCGTGCATGGGATCGAGACCCAGCTGAAGAAGTACGACCAGCCGCGGCTGGCCGTGCTGATGCTGATGATGCGTCGGCACGAGAAGGATTTCATGCTGCGCGGCGATCCCAAATATGGCGACGATCTGCGCAAGCGCGTCGATGAGTTCGGCGCCGAGCTTGCGAAATCCGACCTGCCCGATGCGGTCAAGGCCGAGATCGTCAAGCTGATGGACATCTACCGGACGAGCTTCCTCGCCTATATGGGCGGCCAGACCAAACTGCTCGACGAAGCGGCGGAGCTGACAAGGCACTATGAGAGTATCAGTCCGGCGCTGCACGCGATCCGGTCGGCCGCCGACCAGCGCCTCGGCATCGTCAAGGCTGAGCTCGCCCGCGTGAAGGATACCGTGTTCTGGTCGATCTGCATCACGGTGCTGGTCGCGGCAGCCGCGGCGTTGCTGTTCGGTCGCTGGCTGGCCGCGCCGCTGCTGCAGATGGCGCGCGCAATGGAGCGGCTGGCACAGAACGATCTCGACGTGCAGCTGCAGCCGGTGAAGCGCCGCGACGAGGTCGGCCAGATCTCGCGCGCGCTCGGCGTGTTCCACGGCAAGCTGCTGGAGAACCGCCGTCTCACCGAGGAGCAGGCCAGGGCCAAGGAGATCGCCGAGCGCGAGCGCCGCAAGATGTTTGCGGAAATGTGGGAGCTGCTCGAGACCGATCTCGATTGCGCGGTCGCGGAGGTGATGACCATCAGCAGCGACGCATCGGCCCGCAGCGCCCAGGCGGTGTCGGAAGCGAAGACCATCGCGAGCGAGGCCGGCATGGTGGCGCAGGCCTCGGCGCGCGCCAGCAGCAATGTGACGACCGTTTCGAGCTCGGCGGAGGAGCTGTCGGCGACCGGGCGCGAGATCGCCCAGCGCGCGGCGGAAACGGCCGACCTCGCCAGCCGCGCGGCGCGCGAGGCGCAGCAGGCCGGCTCGACCGTCGCCGCCTTGAGCGACGCTGCCGAGCAGATCTCCTCGGTCGTCAACACCATCGCCGAGGTCGCGGCACAGACCAACCTGCTGGCGCTCAATGCCACCATCGAGGCGGCGCGCGCCGGCGAGGCCGGTGCCGGCTTCGCGATCGTCGCACATGAGGTCAAGGCACTGGCGCGCAAGACTTCGGAGGCTGCCGACGACATCGCCCAGCGCATCGACCGCATCTCCACCGCGACCACGGATTCCACCGCCGTCATCAGCAAGATCAGCGCGGCGATCGGCAGCATCGATGGCGCCAGCGCCGCGATGGCCGCGGCGGCCGAGCAGCAGGAGGCGACCTTGCGCGAGGTGGCGCGCAGCCTGTCGGAGGCGTCCGCCGGCGTCGCCATGGTCGCGGAGAACGTCACCCGGATTTCCGGCCGCTCGAGCGAGGTCGAGCAGCAGACCCAGACCGTGTCGGAGCTCGTGAACGGCACCAACGGCCGGGTCTCCGAGCTGCGCGCCAATCTGATGGTGTCGCTGCGGACCTCGAGCCTCGGCGACCGCCGCTCCGCGGATCTGCGCCGCCCCGTCACCATCGCCGCGCGGCTGCACAGCCGGGGTGGCCATGTCGACGGCACCCTGCTCGACATCTCCGGCGGCGGCCTCCGATTCCGGGCGGCGATGGACATCGTCGGCCTGGCCGAGCAGCAGCAGGTCAAGGTCGAATGCGCATCGTTCGGCACGATCGATTGCGACATCGTTGCGATCGGCAATCGCGACGTCCATCTCAGCTTTCGCGAGCTGGCGCCAGCGCGGCGCGAGGCCGTCGACGCGCTGCTGGCCGCGATCGACCACGCCGACCAGGCGCAAGTCGACGCCGCGCTGGCCGTGGCCGGCAAGATCACGGCGGCAATCGAGCAGTCGATCGCGTCCGGCGAGAGCACCGTCGCGCAATGGTTCGATTTCGACTATCAGCGCATCCCGGGCACCGACCCCGAACAGTTCGAGGCGCCGTTCACCGCGCTCTGCGACCGGCTTCTGCCGCCGTTCCAGGAGGCCGCGCTGGCCGCCGATCCGAACGTCGTGTTCTGCGTCGCGATCGACCGCAATGCCTATATCCCGACGCACAACCGCAAGGTCTCACAGCCGCAGCGGCGAGGCGAGCAGGTCTGGAACGTCGCGAACAGCCGACATCGCCGCTTCTACAAGGACCGCGCCGGAATGGCCGCGGCGCGGACGCTGCACGGCCATCTCGCCCAGCGCTACGAGCGCGACATGGGCGGCGGCGCGGTGATGGTGCTGAAGGAGATCGACGTGCCGATCCGGATCAAGGACCGCCATTGGGGCGGACTGCGGCTTGCGCTCCGGGTGTAGATGAGCGAGCGGCGGGGCGATCGGGAGGAGACAGCAGGCAATGGCGCAGCCCGCAGCGCGGGCCGCGCCTTATCGGGGTTATTGCGACTTCGCCTGGGTGGCCGGCTCCACCGTCACGGTGATCCGCTCGGACATGACCGGCTTGTTGTGCGGAATGTGACTCCAGTCGCCGAGCACGAGCTGCAAGGTATGCTTGCCCGGGGTCAGGTTGACCGAGGCCTCGGTCTGGCCCTTGCCGAAATGCACGTGCTCGGCATCCACCGGGATCGCCTCATTGAGCGCATCGCCCTCGAGCGCGGGCGCGTCGATCAGCAGGTGGTGGTGGCCGGTGTTGGGGGCCTCGGTGCCGGACGGGGCGATGCCCATGCCGGACAGGCCGAAGCGGATCAGGACCGGCGAGGAGACGGTGTCGCCGTCCTTGAGGTTGATGAAGTAGGCCTTGGCATTTTCGGGCGCTGGCGTTTCGCCGGCCATGACGACCGGGGTGGTTGCAAGGGCGGCGGCGGACAGCGTGAGGGCGATGGCGAGGCTCAGTCGGCGCATCCTTCGAAATCCTTATCTCTGCGACGGCGGAAAATCTTTAATGGTGACGGCACGTTGCAGGCTGGGCCAAGCGTCCCGCGGGATGGAATGGCGCATCTTGCAGTGCGAGCAAACAGTAGATCAGAAGGTTTGGCGAGGCCGCGAACAAATTGCGGCGCTCGCGTGATGTTTATAGCGCTGGCGTGGTTGTGATGCGACGGCAGGTCGCGGCGATCAGTTCAAATTTTAACGATCGGGGAAAGCGCCGGTCAGGCGCGTCCGGCTACGGTTGCAGGCCCATGCCGGCTCCCGTCCGGCCATTTCAATCCGTTGCAATTGAGGTTCACGATGTCGCCGTCCTTGATCGAAACCGCCAATCTCGCCGTCGACCTGTCGCCGGCGCCGATCGAGCCGTCCTGGATCATCGAAGGCAATCCGACCGCGACCTCCTGCACCATCGCACGCAGCAGCGACGGCCTCGGCTCGACCATCGTCTGGCACTGCACCGAGGGCAAGTTCAACTGGTACTACGATTTCGACGAGACCATCCTGATCCTCGAAGGCGCGATCGTGCTGGAGAGCGACGGCATGCCGGCGAAGCGCTACGGGCCGGGCGACGTGGTCTTCTTCCGCGACGGCGCGCATGCGAAGTGGTCCGTCGAGGGCCACGTCAAGAAGCTCGCCTTCTGCCTGAAGACGCAGCCCTACGTGCTCGGCCTGGCGGTGCGCGTGATCAACAAGCTCAAGCGCATGTTCCTGACGCCGGAAGGCCGCCGCGGCGCCAGCCTGGCCGGCGCCTGAGGCCATTTTGGTTTGAGCATGATCGTATCGGAAAACCGGTCTCCACTTTTCCGGATCATGCTCTAGACCCCGTCGAGAATGATCACGGTCGGACTCGACGGCAACAGCTCGCGGGACATCTTCAAGGAGCGCTCGATGCGGCGGTCGATCTCGAACTGCTGGCCGATCTTGCGCATGAACTCGTCGAGCGGCGTCGCGAAGCGGTGCATCGGCAGCACCACCGAAGCGCGCAGCCGCTTGGTGATCTCGGAGATGCCGTCGAGCGACATCGTGTAGGTGCCGTCGATCGGCACCATCACTACGTCGAGCCGGCCGATGGCGGCGAAATGCGTCTCGTCGAGCTTGACGTGCAGATGGCCGAGATGGCCGATGCACAGGCCCGCGACCTCGAAGATGAAGATCGAGTTGCCGTCCTTGATCATGTCGCCGCCGAGGGAATCGCTGAAGTAGCGGCGAATATCGGTGGTGATGTTGCGGATCAGCACGTCGCCGATCCGCTCGAAGATCTGCGCCGGCTTGCCGTCCTCGCCCCACCCCCGCAGCACGTGCGGAATGCGCGGGTCGGGCGCCAGCGTGTAGTGCGTCGAATGCGCACGGTTCATGGTGATGACATCGGGCAGCCGCCCGACCTGATAGGCGCCGCTGTAGTCGGTGGCGATGCGGATGCCCATCGGCGTGTCGATGAAGTAGGTCGAATGGCCGGCATAGGTGATCGTCACCTCGTTGCCGGCGGCCGCCGTCCGGCGCAGGCTGACCGGCGTGGCGCGCGGGGTATCGCCGGCCATCGCCAGGCACTCGCTGCTGCGCGGCCCCGATTGCGCCAGCGCGGGCGATGCGAACGAGACCAGGACGGCAAGCAGCGAGACCAGCGGGCGCAGCATGGCGGTTCCTCTTCAACGGCGCGTGTGAGTGTAGCGAGGAATTCCGTTCAGAACTATCCTCCCCGCAACGCCCGACGGACAGGGCTGGCTCGGCAAGCGGGAGGATGGCATGAGTGACCGGGGCGGATCGTCGCAGACGCAGATGATGCAACCGATCAAGGCAGTCGATGCCGGAGTCCTGAGCATCGCCTATGTCGAAAGCGGCCCCTCGGATGGTCCCGTGGTCATCCTGCTGCACGGCTATCCTTACGATATCCACTCCTATGTCGACGTCGCGCCGCGCCTCGCCGATCGCGGCTGCCGGGTCATCGTACCCTATGTGCGCGGCTATGGTCCGACCCGCTTCCGCGACGCCTCGACGCCGCGCTCGGGGCAGCAGGCCGCCATGGGTGCCGACCTGATCGCGCTGATGGATGCGCTGGCGATCCCGCGCGCTATCTTCGCCGGCTATGATTGGGGCGGCCGCGGCGCCTGCATCGGCGCGGCGCTGTGGCCCGAGCGCTGCGCCGGGCTCGTCGCCGTCAACGGCTACCTGATCCAGGACATCGCCAAGGCGCTCAAGCCTGCGCCGGTGCCGCAGGAGTTCGCATTCTGGTATCAATGGTACTTCCAGACCGAGCGTGGCCGCGCCGGGCTGGCGGCCCACCGCGCCGAGATCGCCCGGCTGCTGTGGCAGCAATGGTCGCCGAACTGGCGCTTCGACGACGCGACCTTCGCGCGCTCCGCCGCGGCGTTCGACAATCCCGATCACGTCGACGTCGTGATCAACAGCTATCGCCATCGCTATGGCCTCGCGGCCGGCGACCCCCGCTACGAGGAGTTCGAGCGGCGGCTGGCGGCGCAGCCCGTCATCACCGTGCCGACGATCACGCTCGACGGCGACAGCGACGGGGTGATCCCGGCGACCGACGGCCGCGCCCATGCGGCGAAGTTCAGCAACCGCATTGCCCATCGCGTGATCCCGCATGCCGGCCACAATCTGCCGCAGGAGGAGCCGGCGGCGTTCGCCGCCGCCATCATGGAGCTGCTGCGCTGAAGGGATCAGGACCTTGCCGGGCTGAGCTTCCAGGCCGCGAACAACAGGCCCGCGGTCATCAGGCCGCAGATCACCGCGGCTTCCGGCAGCGCGAGCGCCAGCGCGGCGGTCGCCGCCCAGCCGATCGAGGAGAAGGCCTCGGCGAACGTCGCAAGTCGCGACGCGGTCTGACGGCGCCGGAATTGGCTGCGACGCGCCTGCACGCGGAACCAGAGCTGGATGGCGGTCGAGGAGACCGTGGCGATCAGCACCGCCACCGCCGTCACCAGCGCCTGCCTCGGCGCGACCCAGCCGAGCGCGAGCACCAGCGGCGCGAAGATGATCGCGATGGTCATCAGCACGACCTCGATCTTGGCGCGCACGATGCGCGCTCCCGGCAGCGGCGCCGTCGCCACCAGTTCGGGCGCGTCCTCGCCGGAGATCGTGAGCCAGGCGAGGCCGCCGGCGAGCTGGCCTGCGGCCATCACGATGACCGGCGTGATCAGGATCACCGCCTGCGAGCTGTCCGAATAGCTGCGCCACAACAGCAAGGCCGGCGGCACCAGGTAAAGCAGCTGCATCAGGGTCTGCGAGATCAGCCAGGGATCGCGCCGCAGCAGCATGAATTCCTTGCGCCTGAGCGCCTGCTGCCGCGAGCCGCCGCGAAAGCTGCGGATCTGCGCACCGGCACGGCTGGAAACGCCTTGGGCGGCGGCGCTGATCGCGGTGTCGGCGAAGCGCGGCGAGAAAACCGTCATCACGACGCCGAGCAGCAGCAGCCCGGCGCCGAGCAGGATCAGCAGCGCCTGGCTGTCGCCGAGCGCCGCCCGGGCCGGCAGCCAGACGAGGCTCTCCGGATCGGGCGCGATCGCGGCCGCCGCGTCCGAGGTGAGCACGGCAAAACGCGACAGCGTGCCGTAGGAGACGATCGCCGCGATCTGCAGCAGGATGACGAAGCCGGCACCGATCACGGCGGCGAGGATCTGCGCCACCAGCCGCGTGCGCGCCGGACCGATCAGGCGGAACAGGACGATGGTGATCGCGATCGCCAGCGCCGCGGCCGACAGGCCGACGGCAGCCACCACCACGAAGGCGGCGAGCCAGCGTACGCCCCCCTCGATCAGCAGCACGTCGACAAAGGGCGTCGCCAGCAGCAGCGCCATGCTGGTGACGGAGAATGCGATGGCGGCGATGCGGACCGAGAAAATCTCGGCGAGCCGCACTGGCGAGGACATGATGAGGTCGAGATCGGCGCGGGAATAGAACACGCGGGTGACCGATTCGATCGCCTGCGACAGCATCAGGGCCCAGGACAGCAGGATGGTCGCGGTGATCACGATCAGCTCGGTCTTGCCGAGCGGCGGCCGCAGATCGGCATAGCGGCCGACCACGGCCCAGGCCGGCAGATGCATGATGGCGCCGAACAGCACGAGGCCGATGATCGCTGCGCGGGTGCGGCGGCGCCGGCCGGCGGTGATCATGGCGAGCCACTCCCGCCAGGCGAGCCTGAGCTCGTGGCGGGCGAACCAGGCGAGCGTCGCCGCGCGGGTCATGCCGCGGACTCGACGTCGACCAGCGCGATGAACAGCTCCTCCAGGCTGGTGTCGGTGCGGCCGTTCTGTTGGCGCAGTTCGGCGAGCGTGCCCTCGGCCACGAGCCGCCCGGCGGCGATCACGCCGATCCGGTCGGCCATGCGCTCGGCCACTTCGAGGATGTGCGTGGTCATGATGACGGTGCCGCCACGACGGACGCGCTCGGCAAGCCGACCCTTCACATGACGGGCCGAGACCGCATCGAGGCCGGTCAGCGGCTCGTCCAGGATGATCAGCTGCGGGTCGTGCACCAGCGCGCCGGCGAGCGCCACCTTCTGCCGCATGCCCTTGGAGAAGCCTTCGCAACGTTCGTGCAGATGCGGCTCGAGCCCGAGCGAGACCAGCAGCTCACGCGCCGTCTTGCCCGAGCTCGCGGGATCGACGCCCCACAGGCCGGCGACAAATTCGAGATATTCGAGCGGCGTGAGCTTGTCGTAGATCATCGGCTCGTCGGACACCCACGCCATCACCTGCTTGGCGGCGATCGGATCGCGCAAGGCATCGATGCCGAAGATCGCGATCTCGCCGGCATCCGGCCGCAGCAGCCCCGCGACCATGCGCAAGGTCGTGGTCTTGCCGGCGCCGTTGGGGCCGACCAGCGCGTAGAACTCGCCGGCGCGCACGACGAGGTCGAGCCCGTCGACCGCCGGCCGTTCGAAACATTTGGTTAACCCTCGGACAGCGAGGGCGGAGCTCTCTGGTGTCATGACCGCTCATTCGGTTTGCATCGGCAACTTGGACGCAACTCGTTGCGGCGCGGTGAACGATCTCTCGATCGTGAACGCCAGGAGCCGTTCCACGGCGGAAGTTTCCGGGCGCCCGAACAGGATCGTCGCGCCACAGCCTGGCGCGATGATCCGGACGTGGGGCGATATCGTTAGGACGAGGAGCAGCCTGCATCGCGGCTGTACCTGTACCGCTCCGGCGAGGATGGACGTGACGGACCAGCAGATTGCGACGGCGGCGGGAGACGCCGCTCCAGGCGCAGACGCGCCGCTGTTCCGGCATGCCGTGCGGCTGGCCTCGTTCCCGCGCGGCGGCGTCGCCGCCGTGTTCGGCGCCAGCGGCGGCATCGGTGCGGCGCTGAGCTCGGCGCTCGCCGAGGGCGGCCACTTCAATGCGATCCTCTGCTTCAGCCGGAGCAGCGATCCGGCATTTGATCTCACCGATGAAGCCAGCCTCGCTCGGGCCTCCGAAGCCGTTGCGGCCGCCGGCGACGTCCGGCTCGTCATCATCGCCACCGGCATGCTGCACGAGGGGGACGCGCAGCCCGAGAAGAGCTGGCGCGAACTCGACGCCGCGCGTCTTGCCCGTGCCTTCGCCATCAATGCGACCGGGCCGGCGCTGCTGATGAAGCATCTGCTGCCACGGCTGCCGCGCGCGGGAAAGGCCATGCTCGCGGCGTTGTCGGCGCGGGTCGGCTCGATCGGCGACAACCGGCTCGGCGGCTGGTACGGCTATCGGGCTTCGAAGGCGGCGCTGAACCAGCTCGTGCATTGCGCGGCGATCGAGCTGGCCCGCCGTTCTCCCGACGCGATCTGCGTCGCGCTGCATCCCGGCACGGTGGCGACGCGGCTGTCGGCGCCGTTTGCCTCGGCCAGCGGCGTCGCGCCCGTCGAGGCGGCGCGGCATCTGCTCGGCGTGATCGACCGGCTGAAGCCCGAGAACTCCGGCGGCTTCTACGACTGGCGCGGCATGCCGGTGCCTTGGTGAAGCGACATGCCGAAGATGCGCCGCAAGGCGGATTTGCCGACCAAGATCTGCGCCGCCTGCGGCCGCCCCTTCGCGTGGCGGCGCAAATGGGCGCGCGACTGGGACGAGGTGAAGTTCTGCTCCGACCGTTGCCGGTCCGAGCGACGGCGGGCATCGCCACCCCAAACACCGCGGCCCGCTAATTGAGGAGATCTCGTATGCTCGCCGGCGTTCCCGCATCCATGCGGATCCTCGGACTGGGTGGACTGATTCCCTTTGTCGGCCTCGCGGCTCTGGTGATCGCGGGCCAGGAGCCGGCGCGGCTGATGGCCGTGCACGCCCAGATCGCCTACGGTGCCGTGATCCTGAGCTTCCTCGGTGCCGTGCATTGGGGGCTCGCCGTGCAGACGCCGGCGGCGGCCGACTGGTGGCGGATGGCCTGGGGCGTCACGCCGGCGCTGCTCGGCTGGGCCGCACTGCTGCTGCCGGCCGTACCGTCGCTGGTGCTGCTGACCGCGGCGCTGCTCGCAGCGCTCATCGTCGACGAGCTCTGCTTCGGCGGCGATCGGAGAGCGTGGTTTCTCAAGCTGCGGCGGCTGCTCAGCCTCGGCGCGATCGCCGCGATGCTCGCGACCTTCCTTGCCGTGATCCTCGGTGGGACGCCGGGCGCAGCGTGACGTCGACCTCCGCTGTAGACAGAGCAGCGACGCCTCGGGCAAGCTTCAGCCTCGTTCGCGAGGCGCCATGAACATCCTGCTGCTCAATCCCAACATCCGCTCCGACATCACCGATCTGATGCTGCAGGTCGGCCGCGACGCCGCGGCACCCGGCACGACGCTGATCCCCTGCACCGCGCCGCGCGGGGTGCCCTACATCGCGACACGGGCGGAGGCGCAGATCGGCGGCGCCGTGGCGCTGGAGATGCTGGCCGAGCGCAACGGCACGTTCGACGCCGCGATCATTGCCGCCTTCGGCGATCCCGGCCTGTTCGCAGCGCGCGAATTGTTCGACGTGCCGGTGATCGGGCTTGCGGAAGCTGCGATGCTGACGGCCTGCATGGCCGGACGGCGCTTCGCCATCGTCACCTTCGCGCAGGCGCTCGGCCCCTGGTACGAAGAGTGCGTGCGCATGCACGGGCTGATGGAGCGCTGCGCCGGCATCCGCATGCTCGACGGCAGCTTCAAGCAGATCTCCGACGTGCAGCATGAGAAGGAGGAGCTGCTGGTCGAGCTGGCGCTGCGCGCGGTCGAGGAGAACGAGGCCGACGTGCTGATCTTCGCCGGCGCGCCGCTGTCGGGACTTGCAGCACGCGTCGCGCATCGCATTCCCGTGCCGGTGGTCGATCAGGTGATCGCGGCCGTGAAGCAGGCCGAGGCGCTGCTGGCGCTGAAGATGCGCAAGGCTACCGCCGGGACGTTCCGACGGCCGGCCGCGAAGCCGACGGCGGGATTGCCGCAGGCGCTGGCGGCCCGGCTCGAGCATCGCGACGTGTAGTTGGAGGCGAAGTGTCAGGAGCCTCGTCTCTCTCCCGGCGTCATTCCGGGGCACGCGAGCCCGGAATGACGACGGACAGAGCAGGCCGAACAGCTTCGAGCGTTGAGCTTAGATAGAAAAGCTATCCTCGAATACCGTTCCTACTCTCACTTGTACACAAACCGCCGCCACTGCCTCAAAAGGCGGCACGCTTCTTGCTTTTTCAAACGAATAGAGCAGGAAGCCCATGGCCAGCGTATCGGACGCCAAGTCGCTCGTTCTGGATCGGATCACGCACCGCTTTGCCAGCGGCACGATGGCTGTCTCCGACATCAATCTCGATGTGAAGGGTGGCGAGATCATCGCGCTGCTCGGGCCGTCAGGTTGCGGCAAGACAACGCTGCTGCGGATCATCGCCGGCTTCATCGGTCAGAGCGAGGGACGCGTCATCATCGGCAACGACGTCGTCGATGCGCTGCCACCCAACCGCCGCGCGGTCGGCATCGTGTTCCAGAACTACGCGCTGTTTCCGCATCTCTCGATCTCGGAGAATGTCGGCTACGGCCTCGCCGCGCGCGGCGTCGACAAGGCCACGCGAGCGAAGGAAGCGCAGCGGCTGCTCGACATGGTGCAGCTCGGCCAGTTCGGCGAGCGGCTGCCGCGGCAGCTCTCAGGCGGCCAGCAGCAGCGCGTGGCGCTGGCCCGCGCGCTCGCGATCAAGCCGTCGATCCTGCTGCTCGACGAACCGTTCGCCGCGCTCGACAAAAACTTGCGGCTGGACATGCAGATCGAGGTCAAGCGGCTGCAGCGCATGGCCGGGACGACGACCCTGATCGTGACCCACGACCAGGAGGAGGCGCTGTCGATGGCCGACCGCGTCGCGGTGCTGAGCCACGGCCATCTCGAACAGTTCGGCACGCCCAGCGAGATCTACGACGAGCCGCAGACGCTGTTCGTGAATACCTTCGTCGGCACCGCCAACAGGATGAAGGGCACCGTACTCGCGAGCGATGCGAGCGGCGTCAAGGTCGCCCTGGAGGCCGGGGGCGAGATCATCGCACGCGCACCCACGCCGGTCAGTGCCTCCGACAAGGTCACCGTCTGCCTGCGTCCCGAGCATCTCACCTTCGTCGGCGACGACACGGGTTTTGCCGGCGAGATCGGCATGGCGCTGCCGCTCGGCGCCACCGTCGTCCATGAGATCAGGGCCAAAGACGGCTCGAGCATCAAGATCTCGCAGGCCCGCACCGGCGGCACGCCGCTGCGCGAGGCCGGCGCGGCGGTCCGCGTCGCGCCACTCGCCCCCGGTCTCGCCACTGTGTTCCCGCAATGAACAACCAACAAATCTGGAGTGAAAGATGATGGGAGTGAAACATGTTGCTTGATCGCCGCCGGCTCCTGACAAGCGCCTTGACGCTGGGCGCCATGCACGCCTTCCCGGGCCTGAGCCTCGCGCAGGCGCGGCCGCTGGTGTTCGCGACCTTCACCGGCAGCTGGGAGGAAGCGCATAAAGCGGTGCTGGTGCCCGCCTTCCGCAAAGCCAATGGCGATGCGGGAATCGTGCTCGACCCGATGCTGTCGGTCGACCAGATCGCCAAGGTCAACGCCGCCAAGGCCAACCCGCCGATCGACGTCATGCTGCACGATCCCGGCCCGGCGCTGGTCGCGATCGGCCAGGATCTCGTCGAGCCCTACCCCACCGACAAGAGCACCTATTTCAAGGACCTGATTCCGGAAGCGCAGGACGCCATGGGTCCGGCGCCGTTCTTCCAGGTCGTCGGCCTGACCTACAATCCGGAGACGGTGAAGACCCCGCCGACGTCGTGGGCGGATCTCTGGAAGCCCGAGTTCAAGGGCAAGGTCGGCATCACCAACCTCAACTCCACCCTCGGCACCGGCTGGCTGGTCGAGATCGCCCGCATGCGCGGCGGCTCCGAAGCCAATGTGGACGAGGGCTTCAAGGCGCTGGAGGAGTTGAAGCCGAACCTCGCCGCGGTCGCGGCCAATCCCGGCGCGCTGGCGACCTTGTTCCAGCAGGGCCAGATCGACATCTCGCCCGGCAATTTCAACGCCATCCAGATCCTGAAAGCGCGCGGCGTGCCGGTCGAGTTCGTGGCGCCGAAGGAAGGCGCGATCGCCTTCAAGACCACGATTCACATCGTCAAGAACTCGCCGAACAAGGAGCTCGCCTTCAAGCTGATCGAGGCGGCGCTGTCGCCGGAGGTGCAGACGACCTTGATGAACCCGCCCTATCTGATCGTGCCGACCAACACCAAGGTCGCGATGTCCGGCGAGATCGCCAAGGTGCTGGCCAAGGACACCGCCGAGCTGAAGAAGAAGTTCGTGTTCCAGGACTGGAAGAAGATCAACGAGCAGCGCGCATCCTGGATCGAGAAGTTCAATCGCGACATCAAGATCTGAGCCATGAAGAGCGCCACGACCGCGCCGGGAGACGTGACCAGCTTCAGCCTGGGGCTCGCGCTGCCCCTCGGCTTGGCGTTCGCGATCTTCTTCGTGCTGCCGCTGGCGCAACTTGTTTATCTCTCGCTCCACAACGACACCGCGGCGACGGTGTGGGGGCTCGGCCAGTACGTCAAGTTCCTGACCGACCCCTTCAGCCTCGCCGTACTCGGCTCGACTCTGCTGCTCGGCGCCGAGGTGACGCTGACTTGTCTCGTACTCGGCTATCCCATCGCCTGGCTCTACCAGCGCTCGGGCAGCCGGGTGCAGACCTTGATCATCATGATCGTGCTGCTGCCGCTGCTCACCAGCGTCGTGGTCCGCACCTTCGCCTGGATCGTGATCCTGGGCCGGCAGGGCATCATCAACTCCGTGCTGCAATCGCTCGGCCTGATCGGCACGCCGCTGCGCATGATCTATACCCAGGGCGGGCTGATCGCGGCGCTGGCCCAGGTGCAGATGCCGCTGATGGTGCTGCCGCTGATCACCGCGATCGGCCGGATCGATCCTAACCTGTCCGACGCCTCGGCCTCGCTCGGCGCCGGCAGCTGGCGTACCTTCGTCAAGGTGATGCTGCCGCTGTCGATGCCCGGCATCATCGCCGGCTGCACCCTCACCTACGCCGCGGCGATCACCGCCTTCATCACCCAGTCGCTGGTCGGCGGCGGGCAGATGCTGTTCATGCCGATGTATCTGTATCAGCAGGCCTCGACGTTGCAGAACTGGCCGTTCGCGGCCGCGATCTCGATCATCTTCCTGTTCGCGGTGCTCGCGATCGTGGCGCTGTTCTCGACGCTTGGCCGGCGTGCCCGCGGCTACGGAGACGCGCGATGAGCCGGCGGCAGCGCAACTGGGAGGCGTTGAGCTTCCAGATCGTGATGACGGTGATCGCCATGCTGGCGCTGATCCTGATCGTCTCGCCGTCACTGGTCGTGCTGATCGTCTCGTTCACGTCGGGCTTCTCGCTGAAATTCCCGCCGCCGGGCTATTCGACCCGCTGGTACGTCGAATTGTGGAACGCCTGGCAGCTGCAATTCGCGGCGCGCAACAGCCTCGTAGTCGCCCTGTGGTCGACGGGCCTCTCGATCGTGCTCGGCGTTGCCGCGGCGCTGGCGATCTCGCGCTCCAAGACGCTGACCGCAAAGCTGTTGGACTCGCTGTTCATGTCGCCCCTGGTGCTGCCCGCGCTGGCCTTCGGGCTGGCGGCGCTGATGTTCTTCTCGCTGATCGGACTACCGGTGTCGCTGCTCACGCTGGTGATCGGACACACCATCGTCTGCGTGCCCTATGTCGTCCGCAACACGGTCGCCGCATTGGCGCAGCTCGAGCCGACCTTGCTGGAAAGCTCGGCAATCCTCGGCGCCTCCAGGCTCTACACTTTCCGCCGCATCGTGCTGCCGCTGATCCGCCCCGGCATCATCTCCGGCGCGTTCATCGCGTTCATGTCGTCGTTCGACAACGTCCCGGTGTCGCTGTTCCTGCGCGACGCCGCGACCGACATGCTGCCGATCCGGATGTGGCAGGACCTCGAAGGCAAGCTCGACGTCACCATCGCCGCGCTGTCCAGCGTGCTGATCATCGCCACGGTGGCGCTGATGGCGATCATGGAGCGCACCACAGGACTGTCGAAACGGCTGACGGGGTGATCGACGCGCATGCGGGGGCCTCTTGGTTCGAGACGCGCCGCTTGCGGCGCTCCTCACCATGAGGGTGAATATCTCGCCGCGAAATCGGCCCTCGTCCTGAGGAGCCCGCCGCAGGCGGGCGTCTCGAAGGATGGCCGCACACCCTCAAGCCCCGCGGAAGATCGAATAGCCCCACGGCGTGAACTTCAGCGGCAGATGAAAATGCTCCTCGACCTTGTCGATGGCGAAGCGAAACGGCACTGTGGTGAGAAATTTCGTTTGAGCATTTGCCCCGAAGAACTCGCCGATATGAAACAGCACCTCGTACTCGCCGGCCGTGACGCCGTCGCCCTTGACGACCGGCGCCTGCAAAGTGCCGTCGGCGCCGAGCTGGCCTTCGGCGAGCAAAATGCGGTCGGGCGCGACACGCCAGATGGCGACGCGCAGGCCGAGCGCCGGACGCCCGTGGGCTACATCGACCGCATGAACCGAGATTCCGCCGGCCATCACTTGCTCCGTCGTCAGGTTGCCGCAGCATGATAGACGCGAAACCCGCGGCGGCGCCAGCGCCGCCGCTATGGCCTGCGCTGATCGCGATGACGTCGCTCCAGGCGCTGGTGTCGCTGGCGCTGTTTGCGCCGGGCAGTGTGGCTCCACGCGCCGGGCTCGGCATCGAGCAGCTGTCGCTGTTCTCGACCGCCGCCTTTGCGGTCAGTCTCGCGTCGTCGTTCTGGGGCGGCACGCTGGTTCAGAAGGCCGGCTCGCTGCGAGTCGCAGCGCTGTGCGCGGTCGCCGTCTGCACCGGCATGTCGCTGGCGACGCTCGGCCATGGCTGGGCGTTGCTCGGCGCCGGCCTGGTACTCGGCCTCGCGGCTGGACCAGAAACGCCGGCGAGCGCGGCACTGCTCGGACGGCTGGTGCCGCCCGAGCAGCGCGCGATGGTGTTCTCGATCCGGCAGACCGGCAGCCAGATCGGCGCCGTCATCGGCTCGTTGCTGCTGCCACCGCTCGCCGTCGGATTGGCGCCGAGCTCCGCCTACGCCGCCGTGATCGTCTGCGCCCTGATCGGCTTCGTCTGCTTCGAGCGACTGCGGCCGGCCTATGCCGTCACGATATCCGCGATGCCGGATCTCGGCTTGAAGCAGCGGCTGCAGCTCGTCAGCGCCGACCGTCGCATGGCCGCGCTCGCGATCGCCTCGATCCCCTTCAGCGGCATGCAGGTGATCCTCAACACCTGCTTCGTCAGCTTCGGCACATCAGAGCTCGCGCTGAGCCATGTCGAGGCCGGCTGGGTGCTGGCGTCGGCGCAAGGCGCGGGGCTGATCGGACGGCTCGGCTGGGGCGCGGTGGCCACGCGGCTGCGCTCGGCACGCGCGGTGCTGGTAGTGGCCGGCGCGGGCATGGCGGTGTGCGCGATGCTGCTGGGGGTTTGGGGCCCTGTGATGAACCGCGCCACCCTTGTTGTCCTGACCATCCTGTTCGGGCTGACCGCGAGCGGCTGGAACGGCGTGTTCATTGCCGAGATCGCCAATCTCGCCAATCCCGGCCGCGTCGCGGAGGCGACCGGTGCGGTGCTCACGGCGTCGTTTCTCGGCCTCGTCGCGGCACCGCTGCTCGTCGCGCTGCTGACACCGCGTGTCGGGCTTGGCGGCAGCTTCGTCGCACTCGGACTGCTGGCAGCCGCAGGGGCTGCCGTTCTCCTGATGGAGCGTTGTCATGCGCGCAAGTGAGATCGCAACCGCCGTCCTGGCCAGGCAGACGACAGCGAGGGAGATGGCCGAACAGGCGCTGGCGCGCATCGACGCGGCGCGGGCGCTCAACGCGGTCGTGACGATCGATCCGGAGCGAACGCGCGCGGAGGCCGAGGCCGTCGACGCCCGCGTGGCCGCCGGTGAGAAGCTGCCGCTCGCGGGCGTGCCGGTGGTGATCAAGGACAACATCTGGGTCGGCGGCTGGCGCATCACGCAAGGCTCCAAGCTGTTCGCCGCGTTCACCGCACCGGAGGACGCGATCGCGGTCGCACGGCTGCGCCGCGCCGGCGCGGTGATCGTGGGCATCGGCGCGACCTCGGAGTTCGCCTGCAAGGGCGTCACCACGTCGCTGCTGTACGGGCCGACGCGCCATCCGGACAACCCGGACCTGACGCCGGGCGGATCGTCAGGCGGTCCGGCCACGGCCGTCGCCGCTGGCCTCGTGCCGCTGGCGCTCGGCACCGATGCCGGCGGCTCGAGCCGGCGGCCCCCGGCGCATGTCGGCGTGGTCGGCTTCAAGCCCTCCTATGGCGCGATCCCGTATGGACCGGGATTTGCCGAGGCGGGCTGGGGCATCTCGGTGATGGCCCCGATCGCTGCCGATGTCGCGGATGCGAGGCTTGCGTTCGAGGCGATGGCTGGCGTCGATCCGCGCGATCCCACAACGTTCGATCTGCCGCCGGCCGGACAGCCGAAGCCGCTGCGCATCGCGTTCTCACCACGGCTCGGGCTCGATGTCGCCGTCGATGATGAGGTCAGCAGCGGCATCGAACGCGCGGTCGCACGTCTCTCCGCCGCGGGCCTCTCGATTGCGAGACGCGATCCCGTCTGGCCGCCGGGGCTCGCCGAGGACGCGGTGATGCCGCTGCAGCATGCCGGGCTGGCGGCGCTGTTCGGCGAGGCGTTTCGCGCCGATCCCGCGCAATTCGATCCTGATATCGCCAGGCAGATCGAGCGCGGGCTCGGCCTCGGCGGTGCCGACGTTGCGCGCGCGCTCGAGGCGAGCACGCAGATCGCACGCGCCTTTGCGACGTTCTTCCTGGAGGCTGATGTGCTGCTGGCGCCGACGGTGCCGTGTGTGGCCTGGCCGTTCACGCAACTCGGCCCGGCCATGATCGGCGGCCGACCGGCGAGCCCGCGCGGCCATGCGGTGTTCACGCCGTTCGTCAACCATGCCGGAGTGCCGGCGATCTCCATCCCATGCGGGAGGACGACGCAGGGGCTGCCGTATGGCCTGCAGATGATTGCAGCGCGTGGCCGCGATCGCCTGCTGCTCGATGTGGCTGCAAACGCCGAGCGCGTGTTCGCTGATCAGATTTAGTCAATCGATCGCGCCTCGCGCGGTGCCGCCTCGCCCCGCGCGTGGGGAGAGCGCGCTGCCCGTGAAGAACGAGCCGGAGTCCAACCTGCAGGCGGCTGAATCGCCCGCTCTCACCCCTGCTCGAACTTCTTCGCCAGCCGCGCCCGCGTGATGTGGCCGATCTGGTCGATGGCGTTGGCGATCTCGGTGTCGAGATCGTTGCTGATGCGCCGGTCCATCTCGGCGATGACGGAGGCGCGGTCAGCGTGCAGCGCCAGCGCCACGATCAGCGGCATGGCGAACTTGTCGCGATAGCGCCGGTTGATGTCGGCCACGCGCTCGAACTCCGCGCGCGACAGCGACGTGAAGCCGAGCCGGCCCTGCTCGCCGATCGAATCATGCGTCATCTCCCCCGCCAGCGCCTCGCGGCCCGCGAGCTCGGGATGGGCGCGGATCAGCCTCAGCTTCTCGTCGCGGCTCATCGCCCGAACCACGTTCATCAGGGTCGTATGCAGCGCATCGGCGGAATCGTCGAAGGCGGTCAGGCCGGCGCGATAGGCACGGTCGGCAATCTCCGGCGTATGCTCGAAGATGTCGCCATAGCGCTCGACGAACAGCACGCGTGACATCTGCGACGGCCGCCAGACGCCGGCCGGCGGATGCGTCCGGATCCAGTGCCGCGCGATGTCCAGCCGGGTCGCCACCCAGACCTTGTCATGGCCCATGATGTAGTCGAGGAAACGCGCCAGCGCGGCGGCGCGGCCGGGACGGCCGACGAGGCGGCAATGCAGCCCGACCGACATCATCTTCGGGCTGTCGACGCCTTCGGCATAGAGCGTGTCGAAACTGTCCTTCAGATAGGCTAAGAACTGGTCGCCGGAGTTGAAGCCCTGCGGCGTGGCGAAACGCATGTCGTTGGCGTCGAGCGTATAGGGCACGATCAGCTGCGGACCGTGCGGGCCCTGAATCCAGTACGGCAGCTCATCGGCATAGGAATCGGCGCTGTAGACGAAGCCCTGCTCGTTCAGCACGATGTCGAGCGTGTGCGCCGAGGTGCGGCCCTGATAGAATCCGAGCGGCCGCGTCCCCGTCAGCTCGGTGTGGATGCGGATTGCCTGCTCGATATGGGCGCGCTCGTCAGCCGCGGAGAAGTCGCGATAGTCGATCCATTTCAGGCCGTGCGAGGCGATCTCCCAGCCCGCCTCCTTCATCGCGGCGACGGCGTCCGGATTGCGCGCCATCGCGGTGGCGATCGCGAACACCGTGACCGGCAGCTTGCGCGAGGTGAACATCCGCCACAGCCGCCAGAAGCCGGCGCGCGAGCCGAACTCGTAGATCGACTCCATGTTCATGTGGCGCTGGCCCCACCAGGGCTGGGCACCGACGATCTCGGACAGGAAGGCTTCGGAGGCGGTGTCGCCGTGGAGAATGTTGTTCTCGCCGCCCTCCTCGTAGTTGATCACGAACTGCACGGCGATGCGGGCATCGCCTGGCCAGCGCGGATGCGGCGGCGTCCGGCCGTAGCCGACCATGTCGCGCGGGTAATCGGCACTCATGCGTCTCAGCTCCCGCGATAGGTCTGGTAGCTCCAGGGCGTGGCGAGCAGCGGCACGTGATAGTGCGCGCTCGCATCGGCGACCGTGAAGCGGAGCGGAATCAGGTCGAGGAACAGCGGATCGCCGGCGACGAGGCCATGGGCCTTGAAATACGCGCCCATGTGGAACGTCAGCATGTAGGTGCCGGCGGTGAAGTCGTCCCCGGCCAGCACCGGCTGGTCGGTACGTCCATCCGCATTGGTCCGAACCTGCTTGATCCGCCGCCAGGCGCCGCCGGGGCCGAGAACATCGAGGTCGATCGCGACCTCGGCGGCCGGCTTGCCCCTGACCGTGTCCAAGATATGCGTGCTGAGACGGCCCATCGGTGCTCCCTCCTGCTGTCACCCAAGCCTAGCAGCGCCCGGTTAAGGCTTCGAGGCGTTTTGCCGATCACCGCGAGCCCAAAGCGTGGTCAGGCGCCGGCCCGGCCGAAACGCTCGACCAGGAAATCAATGAACAGGCGCACCTTCACCGAGAGGTGACGGGTCGGCGGATAGATCGCGTATAGCGCGAGCGGCGGCGCAGCGTAGTCGGCGAGGATCGCGGTCAGCGCGCCGCTCGCCAGCGCATCCGCCGCGATGAAGTGCGGGATCAGCGCAATGCCCTGCCCCTTGACCGCGACGTCGCGCAGCACCTCGGCATTGTTGACGCACAGGCTCCAGGCCGGCTGGATCCAGTGATCGCCGTCGCGGCCGGTGAGTTTCCACTGGTTGCCGGTCAGCAGGAAGCCATAGGTGAGCGAGCTGTGGCGGCGCAGATCTTCGGGGCTTTCCGGCGTGCCGTGCCGCGCCAGATAGGCCGGCGCGGCACAGACGACCCGCTCGACCGGCATGATCCGCCGCGCCACCAGGCTAGACGATTCCAGCTCGGCGATCCGCAAGGTCACGTCGAAGCCGTCCTGCACCGGGTCGAGCAGATCGTCGCTCAGCACGATCTGCAGCTGCAGCTCGGGATAACGCACCATGAAGTCGGCGACGACGGGCCCGAGCCGCATGGTGCCGAACGACATCGGCGCGTTGACGCGGAGCAGCCCGCGCGGCGCCGCCTGCAACTGGCTGACCGCCTGGTCGGCGGCGTCGAGATCCGCCAGGATCGCGACCGCGCGCTCGAAATAGCGCTGGCCGGTCTCGGTCGGGCTGGCGTGCCGGGTGGTGCGGACGATCAGCTGCACGCCGAGGCTCTGCTCGAGCTGGCCGATATATTTCGAGATCGCCGAGCGCGACAGCCGCAGCTGACGTCCCGCCTCGGCGAAGCTGCCGCTCTCGACCACCTTCACGAACGCCCGGAGGCTGCTGAGCTTGTCCATGGACCCCGAGCGCCATTGTCGCCAAATCGTAGACAGAGACGTCACAAGAGCACGGATTGTCTCCAAATCAAAGCAGTCCGATATTGCATCCAAGAATTCCAGGGCCCTGAGCCGGGCCCAGACAGACAGGAGACCCACATGTCCGGACTGCACCACGTCACCGCGATCGCCGGCGACCCGATCCGCAATTTCGGCTTCTACACCCGCGATCTCGGCCTGCGCTTCGTCAAGAAGACGGTCAATTTCGACGATCCCGGCACCTATCACTTCTATTATGGCGACGAGACCGGCCGCCCCGGCACCATCCTGACCTTCTTCCCCTGGGCCGGCGTGCGTCCCGGCCGCCGCGGCGTCGGCGAGACGCACCAGACCGCGTTCCGGGTGCCGCAGCGCTCGCTCGGCTACTGGACGCAGCGCCTCACCGAGAAGGGCATCGCTTATGAGGCGCTGGAGAAGCGCTTCGGCGAATCGGTGTTGCCGTTCACCGATCCCGACGGGATGGCGCTGGCGCTGGTCGGCGTCCCCGGCGCCGAGAACGAGCCCGGCTTCAGCAACGGCGACATCCCCGCCGAGCATGCGATCCGCGGCTTCCACGGCGTGACCCTGCTGCTCGACTCCGCCGAGAAAACCGCCGCCGTACTGACCGACGTGTTCGGCTTTGCGGAAGCTGGCCGCGAAGGCTCGGTGATTCGCTTCAGGGCGCCGGGCGACGCCGAGGGCAGCGTGGTCGACATCTACGAGGCCAAGGGCTTTCTGCGCGGCGCGCAGGGCGCGGGCTCTGTGCACCACATCGCGTTCCGGGCGGCCGACGATGCCGAGCAGGGCGTGATGGCGCAGAAGCTGGTCGATCGCCACGGCCTGCATCCGACCGAGCAGAAGGACCGCAACTACTTCCGCTCGATCTACTTCCGCGAGCCCGGCGGCGTGCTGTTCGAGATCGCGACCGACATTCCGGGTTTCGCGGTCGACGAGCCGGTGGCCGAGCTCGGACGAAACCTGAAGCTGCCCGCCTTCCTCGAATCGCACCGCAAGCAGATCGAGGGCGTGCTGCCCAAGCTCGAGGAGGCCGCATCGTGACCGGCACATTGTCCTTCACCCACCGCTTCCAGCCCGGAAGCGCGCCGGGAGCAGCGCCGCTGCTGCTCCTGCACGGCACCGGCGGCGACGAGAACGACCTGCTGCCGCTCGGCGCCACGCTGGCGCCCGGCGCGGCGCTGCTGTCACCGCGCGGGCAGGTGCTGGAGCATGGCATGCCGCGCTTCTTCCGCCGCCTGGCGGAGGGCGTGTTCGACGAGGACGACGTCCGACGGCGCGCGCTGGAGCTCGGCGCCTTCATCGACGAGGCGCGGCAGCGCTACCATCTCGCCGCACCAGTCGCGGTCGGCTATTCCAACGGCGCCAACATCGCCGCCGCGCTGCTCCTGCTGCAGCCGGACGCGCTGGCCGGCGCGGTGCTGTTCCGCGCCATGGTGCCGCTCGCGCAGCCGCCGGCTGCCAGGCTCTCGCGCAAGCCGGTTCTGATCCTGTCTGGCAAGGCTGATCCGATCGTGCCGGCGAGCAATTCGGCGAAGCTGTGCAGCCAGCTGATCGAGGCCGGCGCGGACGTGACCCACACGACGTTGCCGACCGGACACCAGCTCTCGCCGGCCGACATCGCGCTGGCGCGCGACTGGATCGCCGGACTGCCGCGGGCGATCGCAGCGTGACCCGCATATGCGCTTGCGGCTGGGATCGATCCTGATCGACAATGCATCGGATCGCGTTTTCGCGGTCCGATGCCGGCGACAGGAGGATCTCGCGATGGCCGTCGACAAGCTGTTCATCAATGCGCGGCTCGACCACGGCGCGCGCCAGGCCATCACGGTCGACAAGGGCCGCATCAGCGGCCTGCTGCCCGACACCGAGCGGCCCGAGGCCCGCGAGGTCATCGATCTCGGCGGCGCGCTGGTCGTGCCCGGTTTCGTCGAAGGCCACATCCATCTCGACACCAGCTTCTATGGCGATGCCTGGAAGCCGCACAAGCCGTGCACCAACGGTTTCGACGTGCATGAGCGGGTGACATTCCAGGCGCAGAACATGGCCGCAGCCGCGCCGATGGACGTGCGCGCGCGCAACCAGCTCGATCTCTGCATCGGCCATGGCACCACGCGGATGCGCAGCCACGTGATGGTCGACGGCTCGGTCGGCCTTAAATCGCTCGAGACGATCCTGCGCGTGCGCGACGAGTATCGCGACCTGATCGAGATCCAGCTGGTCGCCTTTCCGCAGAGCGGCATCCTCAAGAGCCCGGGCACGCCGGAACTGCTCGACGAAGCCATCAGGCTCGGTGCGAACGTGGTCGGCGGGCTCGATCCGGCGAGTTTCGACCGCGACGTCGAGAAGCATCTCGATGTCGTGTTCGGTGTCGCGCACAAGCATGGCGTCGACGTCGACATCCATCTGCATGACGGGGGCATGCTCGGCCTGTTCGAGCTGGAGCAGATCGCGGCGCGCACCCGCGCGCTCGGCATGCAGGGCCGTGTCGCGGTCAGCCACGCTTACGGGCTCGGCGACCTCCCGGCGGAGCCGCTGAAGAAGATCGCCGACGTGCTGGCGGCGTCCGGCGTCGCCATCATGACCAATGCGCCGGGCGCGCGGCCCTTCCCGCCGGTCGCGCTGCTGCGCGAAGCCGGCGTCACCGTGTTCAGCGGCAACGACAACATCCGCGATTCCTGGTGGCCCTATGGCGACGGCGATCTGTTGAACCGCGCCATGATGGTCGGCTACCGCTCCGGTTTCTATGTCGACGACGAGCTGCGTGTCGCCTTCGATCTCGTGACGGCTGCCGGCGCCAAGGCGTTGCGGCTCGCGGACTACGGCCTGCAGGTCGGGGCACGCGCCGACTTCGTCACCCTGCAGGCGGCGCACGTCCCGGAAGCGGTCGTTGCCGTTCCCAAGGGGCGCTCCGTCTACAGGGATGGCCGCCTCGTCGCGCGCGACGGCCACATCGTCAGGCCGAGCTGAACTGGATCTATTGCGCCGGCTCGACCGGCGCCTGCGGACGCGGCGGCTCGGCGCGCGACACCGTGGCCGCCGCAATCCAACGCGTGACCGCCGACAATTGGCCGCCGGACTCGCGATAGGCCTGCAGCTGATAGTCCGCGGAGCTGCCGAACTGCATGATCGTCCGGCAGCGCTCGACCTCGGCCAGACAGCCGAGCGCCTCGGCATGCGGCGCCACGTCGGCAATCATCCGGTTCAGGACCTCCTGCCCGGTGACGGGTCCGTCCTCGCTGACCAACAGGCAGTCGGTGCCGTAGCGCTGCGCCCGCCATTTGTTCTCGACCGCGATCGCGCGCTCGACATTGCCGACGGCGTCGGCGAGATCGGGATGGAGATAGAGATGGCGCGCCAGCGCGCGATAAAGCGAGGCAATCGCCAGCGCGTCGTCGACGGCGGTGCAGACGTCCGGCGCGCGCAATTCCAGCGTCGGATGACGCAGCGACGGCCGCATCGCCCACCACACATGGCTCTCGTCGGGCATGACGCCGGACTTCGTGAGCGCCGCGACATAGCGGTCATACTGCTTCTTGGACGTGAACAGCTCGGGCAGGCCCGTGCGCGGCAGCTCGTCATAGGCGGCGAGCCGGTAGCCCTTCAGCCCGGTCTCGCGCGAATTCCAGAACGGCGAGGACGCCGACAGCGCAATGAACACGGGAATATAGGGGATCATCGCCCGCATCACCGCAAAGCGGCGATCGGGATCCGGCAGCTGGACATGCACATGCATGCCGCACAGCATGTTGCGCTGGCCGACGATGCGCAGATCCTCCATCATCTCGGCGTAGCGCGGCTTCGGCGTCGGCTGCGAGCTTCGCCATGTTGCGGTCGGATGCGTCGAGCAGGCGAGAATCGTCAGGCCATACTGGCTGGCGACGCTGGCCACCTCACGCCGCAGGAATTTCAGCTCCTCGCGCGCGTCGCCCACGTCGACATGAACATTGGTCGCTACCTCGAGCTGGGCCTGCAGCATCTCGCGCATCGCCTGCCCGCCAGTCGACCAGTTTGCCGCCTCGAACAGGTCATCCGGAGTTTGGATGGCGACGTCCAGCGTCCTGGCATCGACGAGGAAGTACTCCTCCTCGATGCCAAAGGAATATTCCGTCACCTCTTCCCCGCCGGTCGCGGAGCGGATCACGAGGCGACGCTCGTCATCGCTCAGGCCAAGTCTCAGCCGCTCGAGTATTCTGGGGTCCAATCCCATGTGATCGATCCGTTCAAAATCAAATGCCGTGAGTCTGCAACCAGGCTTCGAGCAAGGCCGCCTGCCACAGCCGCGAGTGCCCCTTGGGGCTCATCTCGGCTTCCGGGTGCTGCAGCATGTGGTCGATGAACTCGCGCCGATAGAGACCGCGCATGCGCGCCTTGTCGGCACTCAGCACGTCGCGCACATAGTCGAGAAACGGTCCGCGCAGATAGCGCAGCGCCGGCACAGGGAAGTATCCCTTGGGACGATCGATCACCTCGGCCGGCACGCAGCGCCGCGCCGCCTCCTTCAGGATATACTTGCCACCGTTCTTGACCTTCAACTCGGCCGGCAACCGCGCGGCGAGTTCGACGACGTCGTGATCGAGAAATGGCACGCGGGCTTCAAGCCCGAACGCCATCGTCATGTTGTCGACCCGCTTCACAGGATCGTCGACCATCATGATCTCGGTGTCGATCTGCAGCACTTTGTCGACCGCCGCGCCGCCGTGATCGGCGAAGAAGCGCTCGACGAGCGCGAGGCTCGCATCGTCGCCGAGATAATCCGGGGCAAGCAGCCGTTGCAGATCCGAGTGTTTCCAGTCGAAATACGCGTTCTGATATTGCTCGACCGGATCGTTCGCGGAGAGAAAGCCGGGGTACCAGCTATAGCCGCCGAACACCTCGTCGGCGCCCTGCCCGCTCTGCACCACCTTGACGCGCTTGGCGACCTCCGACGACAGCAGATGGAACGCGACCGCGTCGTGGCTGACCATCGGCTCCGACATGGCAGCGATCGCATGCGGCAAGGCCTCGAGCGCGCGATGACCACCGATCCTGATCTGCTCGTGGTTGGTCCCGAAGGTCCTTGCAATCACGTCGGAGTAGCGGAACTCGTCGCCGCTGTGCTCGCCCACCGCATCGAAGCCGATCGAGAATGTGCGGATGTCGTCATGGCCCAGTTTCGACAACAGGGCCACGAGCAGCGACGAATCGAGACCGCCGGACAGCAGCACGCCCACCGGCACATCGGCCACCCGGCGCCGGTCGACCGCCGCCGTCATCGCCTCAAGCACGGCATCCGACCATTCCTCCTGGCTCATGGCACGGTCGGTCGGACGCTGCGCGCCGACATTGAAGTGCCAATAGCGCTCGTGATGCTGCGAGCCGTCGGGCTCGATGGTCAGCAGGGTCGCGGGCTCGAGCTTCTTCACGCCGCTGAGGATGGTGCGCGGCGCCGGGACGGCCGCGTGAAAGCTGAAGAAGTGGTGCAGCGCCGTGCGATCCAGCGACGTGTCGACGCCACCGCCGGCAAGCAGCGCAGGCAACGACGAGGCGAAGCGGAAATAGCCTGGACCCTCGGTGTAGTAGAGCGGCTTGATGCCGAGCCGGTCGCGCGCGATCACGACGCGCCCGCTGTCGCGCTCCCACAGCGCAAAGGCGAACATGCCCTTGAAGCGCTGCACGCAGGTCTTGCCCCAGGCGTGATAAGCCTTGAGGATCACTTCGGTGTCGCCATCGGAGAAGAAGCGATAACCCTTCGCCTGCAGCTCGGCGCGGAGCTCGCGAAAATTATAGATGCAGCCGTTGAACGCGATGCCGAGCCCGAGCGCCGCGTCGATCATCGGCTGCTGCGCGGCGGAGGAGAGATCGAGGATGCTCAGACGCCGGTGGCCGAGTGCGATGCAGCCCTGGACATAGAGTCCTGCCGCGTCGGGCCCGCGCGCCTGCATTGCGTCGTTGACCCGGCCGAGCCCCGCAAGGTCCGGCTGGCCGGAATGCCTGATTTCACCACAAATGCCGCACATCGCGGAACATCCAACTCCGTTGTTCTACATGCCTCCGACAACCCTCTGTGATCGCTTGCGTTCCGCCTCGAGCTCGATGGCGCCTGCGACAAAGAGCGGAACAATTTCGGCACGCCTGGACGCACGCGCGACCAGCACGTGATCCGGCGGAACTTCGATCCAGTCCGGCTCCTTGTCGTAGGGCTCCGACACGGCGATCACCTGGTCGCCGTCCTCGCGGTAGTAGAGCGAGTTGGCGCGATCGTTGGCGGCGAAGCGGAACGCGTAGAGATCGTGGCCGTTCGACAGCGCGGACGTGAAGCGCAGATGCTCGCGCAGACCATCCTCGTTGACGAGCCGATGCAGGCTTCGCAGCACCTTGGACGTTGCGGCGATCGGATCCTGGTCGATGCCCGCCCCGACGATCGCGAGAAACACGGCCTCGGAATCGGTCGTACCGAGCCGCGATGGATACAACGTATCGGGAATCATCGCCTCGACCTTGCGCCGCAGCCTGTTCCAGCTGCCGACGAAGCCGTTATGCATGAACAGCCAGCGGCCGCAGGCAAACGGATGGCAGTTCTGCCGCGTCACGGCCGTGCCCGTCGCAGCCCGGACGTGGGCGAAGAACAGATGCGAGCGCAGATGCCGGCAGAGATAACGCAGATTCTCGTCCGACCACGCCGGCCGCGTCTCGCGATACAGGCCCGGTTCCGGATGGTCGCCATACCAGCCGAGACCGAAGCCGTCGCCATTGGTGCCCGCAGTCGATTCGAGCGCGCGGATGCTCTGCGTCACCAGCGAATGCTCGGGCTCGGTGACGTAATGCTCGAACGCAGTCGTTTCTCCGCGATAGGCGATCCAGCGGCACATCATGGCGCTCCTCTGCAATGAAGACGTTTGCCGCCGACGCGACCGGCCCGGCGAGATGGACCAACACCGACGTCGCGCGTATCGTTTCCAGGAACTTACGCTCCGGGCGGAGCGGCTCCGCGAACGGCCGATTGCAGCCACGACTGTGCACTTCGATCAGATAGATCGCGGGCTGTGCAGGCCATGAACTCCTCGAGCACGCAGCCTGAGGCGCCGTCATGACATTGAAGCGGCATTGGCGTGCGCGAAGGGGACGTCTCCTGCCGGGTTTCGAGACACATCAAACGTGCCGACAAATGTCGGGTTCCCTCAGCCGCGATCGAGCGAAGCGATCCAGTTGCTGATCTCGGCCTGGCGCAGCCGGTCATCGGCGATGTCCTGGTCGAGCCCGAGGCGCCAGAGCAGATCGCGCCGGGCGCGGTCATGGTGCAGCGAGGCGAGATCCGCCGCGTAGCGCTCGAGCTCGGCCGGATCGGCAAAGAACCCCTCATCGACCAGCGGCTGACCGATGCGCCTGACGACCCAGGCGAGATCCTGCAGGCTGAACTCCGGGTGATACTGCACGCCCCAGAAGCGACCGCGTCCGTTGCGGATCTCGGCGGCCTGCACCTCGCTCATCGCGTTGCGGGCGGTGACCGTCGCATCCGGGGGCAGCCTGGTCACGATGTCGCTGTGGATCGCGGGCGCATCGAACACCTCGCCGCGCCCGGCATGCAGCGGATGACCGCGCCCCGCCTCGGTCAGCGCGATCTTGCGCGCGAACGCGACCTCGCGTCCGGCCGGATTGAGCGAGACCTCTCCGCCGGCCGCCACCGTCGCCAGCTGCAGCCCCCAGCAGGAGCCGAACATCGGCACGCCCTCGGTGAAGATCGTGCGCACCAGCTCGATCTGGCGCAGCGCTTCCGGCTCGCGCTGATAGATGTTGAGCGCGGACCCGGTGATGACGATGCCCTGGTAGGCCTGGATCGGCTGCGGCAGCCGCGCATCGGCGTCGGCCGGCGTCGCGATGTCCACCACCGCGCCGGGCGCGAGCGCGCGCAGCACCTCGGCATAGCTTTCCGACGGCGTATGCCCGGCGACCTCCGCCCAGCGGCGGCGACCATCGAGCGAGTTGCCTTCGAGCACGAGCAGCTTCAACACGTCGCCATTCTCCGAATGATCACCGGCATCGCCGTCTCAGGGCGTGAGAACGCCGCGCAGGAACTGCGCGCTGCGCTCCCGAACGTCGGGACGGTTGAGGATCGTGTGCACGTCGGCATCGACCAGCATCACCTCCGCTTTCGGATCATCCTTCAAGGCTGCGGCGCAGGAGCCGGTCACGGCGCGGTCCTTGTTCCAGAGATTGGCCGCCGAGAAATACGGATCGCGCGCCGAGATCGCGTTCAGCACCGGCTCCTTGGGACCGATGCCGAGCCGCGGCGCGGTGACGAAGTAATTGTCCTCGCAGGACCAGGAATAGATCAGGCGCGCAGCGACATCCCGGCCGGCGTAGCGACCGACCGCCACCGAGCCCTCGCTGGTGCCCGCGAGCACGAGGCGCTGCCGATCGACCCAGCTCCAGTCGCGCGACGCCTTCAGCGCGTTCTCCAGCTCGGCGAGCCGCAGGTCATGGACACGCTCGTAGGTGGCGACATCGACCGGCGAGGTATAGGTGAGCCGGTCCGGGATCGCGAGGCTGTCGGGCGCGACCGAGGCGACGCCGAGCTCGTCGGCCAGCCAGGACTGAAACTCCTTCACCGCCGGAGCCACCCCGCTCGAGCCGTGCATCACCACCACGAGCGGCGCGATCCCGATCACGTCGGGCGCATCCTCCGCATGTCCCTCCCAGCGCCGCCCGCCCATGAGCGCCGCCGGCAGCACGAGATTGGCCTTCGCCCAGGTCAGCGCGAGATTGTCGGTTGACGGCTCCAGCACCGAGCCTTTGGTCTCGCCGGGCTTGTCGGCCGCGACAGCCGCCGTGACGGACAGCAGCGCCAAGCCAGCCAATACACAGCGCAACAACACCATTGCCGACATCAACCTCTTGCCAGAGACGAGCGCAGGGCGCCTGCAGGTTTCATCTCATGACATCGAGATCGGCACAAGCGGGCGACGGCGCGCCATCCGCAGGCCTTCCATGCGCTTGCGCCTCGTGTCGAAAACACGCGCGCGATGGGCAGGACTAAAATCGACCCTGATCGATGCACGGCGCCTGTGCTCGCGTGACTGGTCATGGACGTCGATGCCGACCTCGCGGATAAAACAAATGATGACGCGGGGTCGTGGCCTCGCATGCAAGGGGCCTCGGCAGGCGCGGCGCCGCATCTGCCGCATCGAGCGCTCGGCCGCAGTCGCGGACGAGATGCAGCCGCGGCGGAGCCGAGGGCGACGGCGGAAGCTCCTCGCAGGCCGCGCCCGCGGGATTGGGAACGTCCCGCGGCATCAGGACCAGCAGGGTGGCCTTGAGTCCTCTCAGGATCGCTCCTACGGCACGCGACGGCCGTAGCGGCCGATCGCGGCCCGGCGCTCGCGCGCGGCGTCCGCGCTGATCGTTCGCCGAGGCGGTCTCGTCGGTCGGCAGCATCACGCGAAGCGGCTGCTCCGAGGGGCCGGTCGCAATCAACATCTTGCGCATGCGTCTCACCTTCGTATCTCGACAGCCGACGCATCGGCCGCATAAGCCGCGACCATCGCGCAGGGGCGGTGACGGCGAGCTGTTGGCGGATGTCAGCATAATGTCAGCTCGCCGCCCCATACTGTTCCTCCTACTGACGCGCGCTGCGCGGGGCTTCGCGCTTCAGCTGCTCCAGCGCCTCCGGCATCATGCGGCCGAACATCGAGCTCAGCATCGCCGTCGGGATCAGGCCGGAGTTGCCGCTTTCTTGCCCCGGGCCGCCGGACATCAGGAATTGCGGCACCAGCGGCTGGTTGATCCGGGTCAGCGCCTCGGCGAACTTGGCGAAGTTCTGCTCGGCCAGCCTGAACTCCGGCCCGCCATAGGCATCAACGGCGAGCTTGGTCGCCTGCGCGTTCGCCGCACCGACCGCGAGCGCGCGATCGGCCTCGCCCTGGCCCTCGAGCCGCGACTGCTCGCCGACGGCGGCCGCCGTCACCTTGCGGGTCTCGGCATCCTTCTGCGCGCGGGCGAGCGCGGCCGCGCCTTCGTTCTCGTTGACGCGGATCTGGATCAGCGACTGCGTCAGCGCCGCCTGCGCCGCCGCCGTCGCCTTGGCCTCGTTGAGCGTACGCTCCTGGATCGCGGCCTTCTCCTGCTCTTGGAAGGTCTCGACCTGCTCGCGCGCGACCTGGCGCATGCGCAGCTGGATCAGGATGTTCTCGATGGTCTGGTCGCCCGGCGCGGCGCGCGGCGTGCCGATCAAGACCTCCTGCAGCTCGAGCGAATAGCCCTCGAACTTCACCTTCATCTCGGCCGCGGATTCCTCCTGGATGGCGGCGCGGTTCTGCAACAGCTCGATCAGGGTCATCTTCTGCGCGACGTTCTTGAAGAACGCCGAGACCATCGGGTCGAGCGTCTGCTCGACGAGCTTCTTCACGTCGCCGAAGCGCTGGATGATCATCGGCGCCTTCTTGTAGTCGATGTGCATCACCACCGAGAGCGGCAGGGTCGGTTCGAACGCGTCCTTGGTGATCAGCGAGATCTCCGACAGGTTCTCGTCGAGCTTCATCGCGCCGACCTCGCCGCGCACCCATTTGAGGATGAAGTTGACGGTCGGGATGATCTCGATCTTGCCGGCATAGGTGTTGAACGCGTATTTGCCGGGCAGCAGCGGATCCTTCCAGACGCCGCGGCCGCCATTACTGACGAGCTCGCCATGGCGATAGGTTTCGCCGGAGACGTCGGCCATGCGCGGCCCCGTGTAGAAGATGACGACGCCGACATTGCCCACGGGGATGATCGTCTTCGGCACGTTCTCGACGGTGGCGAACAGGCGGTTGATGTACCAGGTGCCCTCGACGATGACCTGCAGCTGACGGCCGCGATGGCCGCCGGCGGCGAGGAATTTCTCGGGCTCCTGGAAGTTGTTGTGGAAGGTCGCGGCGTCGTGCAGCTCGGTGCCGACCTCCGGCGCGATGATCTCGCCCGGAGGCAGCGACGGGCCGTCATGCACGGTGACGATGCCGACCAGGTCATGATCGGCCGCCAGGATCACGGGGGTGAAGCCCCAGCGCTCGGCGATGGTCAGCTGCATGGCGTCGAGCACGACGCGCTCCTGGTCGCTCAGCGCATGGCCATAGACGCGCTCGTCGGTGATGATCGCGAACTGCGTGGTGTTGATCGCATAGGTGCCCTCGCGCAGGATCTTGCGCTGCGGGCCCTTCTGGCCGCCGGCCAAAAGGAAGCGGCGCGCATCCTGGAAGTCGCTGTTGTCGGCGCTGTCGTTGGCGCCCAGCACCTGCGAGGCGCCGAGCGGCGCGCCGTCGCGGGCAAAGACATAGGCGATCTTGCCCTGGCCGACGGTCACCAGGTCCGACGTGTGGATGCGGTACATGAAGGGAAAGAACAGGTGCAGGCCGCCGCGCAGCACTTCGGGCTCGAAGCCGGCCTCGCCGTTCAGCGCGATGAAGCCGTCGGCGACGGAGCCGCGGAGGCTCCACAATTTCTCGACGATGCCGACCTGGTTGTTGGGGATGTAGCGGATGACGTTGGAAAGCTTCAGCAGTGCAAGCAACGCAATGATCGCCCCGGCCGCGAGGGCCGGCTGGACCAGAGTGGTGATGTCCATGAGGGGTCTCCAAGTCGCGCATGGCCGGGGCGGCTGTTGCCACCGCGCTGTCACCGCGCGCGATCATGCCGATCGATGTCGGCGGCCGAGAAACTAGACCTCCTGCGGATTTTTCAAAGACCACCGTCGCCGAAATATTTCGCCTCCCCGGTTTGAACCTGCCTTGCCATCCGGCGACTCAATCGCCTCCCAGGCGCCTCCGCAGCAACGCCAGCACTTCGGGCTCGTCGAACGCGGTGGCGGACAGCGCCGCCCCCGCCGCGATCAGGTCGTCATGGCCGAGATTGGTGCGCATGCCCACGGTGACGATGCCCGCCGCGGTGGCAGCCGTGATCCCCGCGCGCGAATCCTCGAAGGCGACGGCACGGTCCGGCGCGGCATCCACCGCGCGCAGCCCTTCCAGATAGGGCAGAGGGTGCGGCTTGCCGTGCGGCAGCTCGTCGCCGATGATGACGGCACGAAACCGGCTTGCGATGCCGAGCTCCGCGAGGATCAGCTCGGCATTGGCGCGCGGCGCGTTGGTCACCGCCACGATGGGGATCGCCGCGGCGTCCGCCTGATCGAGCAGCGCCATCAGGCCGGGCAGCGGCTCCACCCTGCCGGCGGCGAGGCTGCGAAACACCTCCTCTTTCCGGGCCATGATTGCGGTGCGCCGCTCCGGGAGCTCGTCGGGCAAAAATTCGGCAGCGATCGACGCATTCGAGCGCCCGAGCAGTTCGCGTGCCGCCCGCGCCCGGTCGAAGCGGTGGCCATAGGGGCCGAACACCGCGTTGAACGCCTCCAGATGCAACGCATCCGTATCGGCCAGGGTGCCATCGATGTCGAACAGCAGCGCCTGCCGCTGTTTGAAAACGCCTCGCATCAGCAAATTGACCTCAAACTCATCCGGATGTTGACGCGATCTGATCCAACTCTCGACCATCACGGCTGTCGTTATCTCCGAAACGGCGTGAAACCGCGACGGGGGAAATTGCGATGATCGGCCATTTGCAAGCGATGTCCCAGTTCAGTTCGATCAAGACGCTCGGCGCCGCGGCGCTGCTCTCGACGATGATCCTCGCGCTTCCCGGCGCGGCGCAGGCCGGTCAGGCCAGCGCGGACATGGTCAATGGCCAGTACTGCAACGCGATGTGCAAGGCCTACATGGCCTGGTCCAACCGCATGCTGGCGATCACCCAGCCGAGCTACGCCCGGCCGCAAATGCGCGTCGCCGTACCGCAGACGGCCACGCCGCAGAAGAACGACAAGGCGGAGCGAACCGAGCCGCGGATGACGCAGCATCCGCCGAAGCCGCACCGGCCGGCCAATCTCAACTCCTTCGCCCAGGTGCCGTCGGGCACCCGCGCCGCGCAACCGGCGATGGATGCCCCCCAGACCCAGACCGACGACGGCTCCGCCGCCTATGCCGGCGCGCAGATGGGCCGCATGCTCTCGACCGACCCGCAGCCGGCGGTGGCCGGCCTGCGCGGCAGCACCGACGGCGCCGACATGCGGCTGGTGCCGATCTCCGATACCGGCCTCGCCCAGGATTCGCGCACTGTCGGCGACGCCTCCGGCAGCCCGCGCTCCAGGATGCCCTCGATCTGGATCATGATCGCCGCCGCGGCGCTGCTGGCGTTCTTCGGCCATGGCTGGCTGAAGCGGCGCACCGCGGCGAACCACGAGCTCAACTGACAGTCGAGCGACCGGTACGACCGTCCCGCGATACCCCACGGGAACCATTCCGGACAATTTGATCATCCGCCGCAGGCTGCGACAGGCCACTCGGTTGAACTGACAGCCCCGTTTCTCTATGCCTGGGCGATGACCATCGCCCTCACCACCCCGCCTCTGAGCGCTCCCTCCTTGAGTTCCTGGCCGCGCCATCGCGCCGACCTCAAGCCCGCGCCGTTCCTGCCGATGAGCCGGAAGGAGATGGACGCGCTCGGCTGGGACGTCTGCGACATCGTGCTGGTCACCGGCGACGCCTATGTCGACCATCCCTCGTTCGGCATGGCGATCATCGGCCGGCTGCTCGAGGCCCAGGGCTTTCGCGTCGGCATCATCTCGCAGCCCGACTGGCACTCGGCCGAGCCTTTCAAGGCGCTGGGTCGCCCGCGCGTGTTCTTCGGCGTCACCGGCGGCAACATGGACTCCATGGTCAACCGCTACACCGCCGACCGCCGCATCCGCAGCGACGACGCCTACACACCGAACGGCGAAGGCGGCAGGCGGCCGGACCGCTGCACGCTGGTCTATGCGCAGCGCTGCCGCGAGGCGTTCAAGGACGTGCCGGTCGTGCTCGGCGGCATCGAGGCGTCGCTGCGCCGCATCGCGCATTACGACTACTGGTCCGACAAGGTGCGCCGCTCGGTGCTCGCCGACGCCAAGGCCGACATCCTGATCTACGGCAATGCCGAGCGCGCCGTGATCGAGGTCGCCCACCGTATCGCCGGCGGCGAAGCGCCCAGGGATATCCAGTCGGTGCGCGGCACCGCGCTGTTCCGGAAGGTCCCCGAGGGCTACGTCGAGCTGCACGCCGACGATCTCGATTCCGCCGACGAAGGTGCTGCGCGCGAAAAGGGCGACGTCGTCATCCGGCTGCCGTCCTGCGAGCAGGTCGAGGCCGACAAGGAAGCCTATGCGCGGGCGTCGCGCGTGCTCCACCGCGAGAGCAATCCCGGCAATGCGCGCCCCCTCGTGCAGCGCCACGGCGACCGCGACCTCTGGCTCAACCCGCCGCCGATCCCGCTGACCATGGCGGAGATGGACAGCGTCTACGACCTGCCCTACGCCCGCGCGCCGCATCCGTCCTATGGCGATGCCAAGATCCCGGCCTGGGACATGATCAAGTTCTCGGTCACGATCATGCGCGGCTGCTTCGGCGGCTGCACCTTCTGCTCGATCACCGAGCATGAGGGCCGCATCATCCAGAGCCGCTCGGAAGGCTCGATCCTGCAGGAGATCGAGCGCATCCGCGACAAGACGCCGGGCTTCACCGGCGTGATCTCCGACATCGGCGGCCCGACCGCCAACATGTACCGGATGGCCTGCAAGGATCCGAAGGTCGAGGCCGCGTGCCGCAGGCCAAGCTGCGTCTTCCCCGAGATCTGCCCCAACCTCAACACCTCGCATGACGACCTCATCCGGCTGTATCGCAAGGTGCGTGAGGTCAAGGGCGTCAAGCGCGTGATGGTCGCCTCCGGCGTGCGCTACGACCTCGCGGTCGAGAGCCCGGCCTATATCAAGGAGCTGGTGACCCATCACGTCGGCGGCTATCTGAAGATCGCGCCGGAGCATACCGAGCGCGGCCCGCTCGACAAGATGATGAAGCCGGGCATCGGCACCTATCACCGCTTCAAGCAGATGTTCGACGCGGCCGCCGAGCAGGCGGGCAAGAAGTACTATCTGATCCCGTATTTCATCGCGGCGCATCCGGGCACCAGCGACGAGGACATGATGAACCTCGCGCTGTGGCTGAAGAAGAACCGCTACCGTGCCGACCAGGTCCAGACCTTCCTGCCGTCGCCGATGGCCACGGCGACCGCGATGTATCACACCGGCGTCAATCCGTTGCGCGGCGTCCGCCACGGCGCCAGCGACAAGGTCGAGGCGATCAAGGGCCTGAAGCAGCGCCGCCTGCACAAGGCCTTCCTGCGCTATCACGACCCCGACAATTGGCCCGTCCTGCGCGACGCGCTCCGCGCGATGGGCCGCGCCGACCTGATCGGCTCGCGCCCGGACCAGCTGGTGCCCGCGCATCAGCCGCCGGGAACGGGCAAGGCTGCGGCCACGCGGCGTCCGGTGCGGCCGGAGCCGCGCCCGCAGAAGTTCACAACCAAGGGCGTGAAGATCAGGAAGTAGCGAACTAGCAAGGCGTGAGCCGAACATCACACCGCCCCTTTGCGTGTGAGTTGGAATGTCGTGAGCGCTTGAGTTGGAATCTCGTGCCCCACATTCCGTCGTCATCACCCGCGAAGGCGGGTGATCCAGTACGCCGTAGCGCCTCGGCTCTATCTCCACCGCCTCTGGAATACTGGATCGCCCGGTCAAGCCGGGCGATGACGATGAGTTTGTCGCGGGACGATGGCTCTATAATCCACGTCGTTGCAGGCACCATCTCACCCCACCCACCACTGTCGTCCCGGCCTTGAGCCGGGACCCATAACCACAGGGGGATGGGCGTGGCACATCCGGAGTTCCTTGCGTGCCTCACAAACCCGCCTGTGGTTATGGGTCCGTGCGTTCGCAGGGACGACACCGAGTTGGTAGCAAGGCCATCCCGCCCATTCTCCGCCGTCGTGGGCAGCCATCCCGCCTCACCCTCCACCGTCATCCCGGACGAGCGCGCGCAGCGCGCGGAGATCCGGGACCCATAACCACAGGACGGCGTGTTGAGCATACGCTTAGCCACTTGCGTGCCTCACACATCCGCCGGTGGTTATGGGTCCCGGCTCAAAGGCCGGGACGACACTGAGTTTGTTGTGACGCCGTTCCAACTCACAAGCACGACGAGCACCACGCACACGCGCGCCCGCTTCCATTCGCTGTCCGATTCTTCCAAACAGCCGCCCGCAGCCCCGCGGCGCTGCTGCGCCCGGGTCATGCTGTCGACGGCGCCCTCGACGATGAGAGGGCGCGGGGAAGG
>NZ_CAFJ01000057.1 GCF_000239795.1 Bradyrhizobium sp. STM 3809
ACGATGATATCGTGCCCGGCCCTTGCGCCGGGCACGTCCGCTTTGGAAGTCTTATAGCCGGCGCCATGACCCTCACCCTCGAAACCCGCGACCTGACCATCCGCTTCGGCGGCCATGTCGCAGTCAACAGCGTCAGCTGCAGCTTCCGGCCTGGCGAGCTGACCGCCATCGTCGGCCCCAACGGCGCCGGCAAGACCACCTATTTCAACCTGATCTCCGGCCAGCTGCAGGCGTCGTCAGGCGCGATCCTGTTCGACGGTCGCGACATCACCGGCCTCTCGGCGCCGCTGCGCACCCGCGCGGGCCTGGGACGCGCCTTCCAGCTCACCAATTTGTTCCCAAATCTCAGCGTCGAGGAGAATGTCCGCCTCGCCGTCCAGGCGCGGAGCGGCACGCATTACGATCTGCTCCGTCCATGGATGGCCCGACGCGACCTGATCGCCCGCGCCGATGCGATCCTCGACCAGGTCGCGCTCGGCAGCCGCCGCAGCGTCACCGCCACCACCCTGTCGCACGGAGACCAGCGCAAGCTCGAAGTCGCGTTGATGATGGCCCTGGAGCCGAAGGTCTTCATGTTCGACGAGCCGACCGCCGGCATGAGCATCGACGAGGTCCCGGTCGTGCTCGATCTCATCGCCCGGCTCAAGCAGGACAAGAGCAAGATCATCCTGCTCGTCGAGCACAAGATGGACGTCGTCCGCTCGCTCGCCGACCGCATCATCGTGCTGCATAACGGGCAATTGGTCGCTGACGGCGAGCCCGCGGAGGTCATCGCCTCGCCGATCGTGCAGGAGGCCTATCTCGGCGTCTCGCCGCGGAGCGCCGCATGAGCGCGCTGCTGAAGCTCACGGGTGTCGAGACCTATATCGGCCGCTATCACATCCTGCAGGGTGTCGACTTCGAGGTGCCCGAGGGGCAGACCACGATGCTGCTCGGCCGCAACGGCGCCGGCAAGACCACGACCTTGCGGACGATCATGGGACTGTGGGAGGCGAAGAGCGGCAGCATCTCGCTCGCCGGCGAGCCGATCGAGAAGCTTTCGACACCGGACATCGCCCAGCGCGGCGTCGGCTACGTGCCCGAGAGCATGGCGGTGTTCTCCGATCTCACCGTCAAGGAGAACCTGGTGCTGGCCGCCCGCAACGGCCCGCTCGACGACGCCCAGCTCGCCTGGATCTTCGGCTTCTTTCCAGCCCTGAAGAAGTTCTGGCTGTCGCGTGCCGGCAGCCTGTCGGGCGGCCAGAAGCAGATGCTGTCGATCGCGCGTGCGATCGTCGAGCCGCGCAAGCTGCTCTTGATCGACGAGCCGACCAAGGGTCTCGCGCCGGCCATCGTGATGTCGCTGATCGAGTGCCTGAAGGAGATCAAGCGCCGGGGCGCCACCATTCTCCTGGTCGAGCAGAACTTCCATGCCGCGCGCGAACTCGGCGACCAGGTGCTGGTGATGGACAACGGCACCATCGTCCATCGCGGCGAAATGGCGGCGCTTGCCGCCGACGTGCCGCTGCAGGAGCGCCTGCTCGGCCTCAGCCTGGAGGCGCATCAATGAGCGAGATCGTGGCCACCGACGCGCTGCCCAAGCCGAAGCGCGACATCGCCCCGCTGCTGCTGCCCCTCGTCCTGGCGCTGCTGATGATCCCGCTGGTGGGATCGCCGAGCTCCTGGGTGACGCTGACGGTCGCAAGCCTCGCGATGGGCATGATGATCTTCATCATGGCCTCCGGCCTGACCCTCGTGTTCGGCCTGATGGACGTGCTGAACTTCGGCCACGGCGCCTTCATCGCCGTCGGCGCCTATGTCGCGACCCTGGTGCTGCTGCCGCTGGCAAGCTGGGCGCAGGCGGATTCGCTGCTGATCAACCTTGCCGTGCTCGTTCCGGCAGCCCTGCTGTCGATGGGCGTCACCGGCGCCCTCGGCCTCGTCGTGGAGCGCGTGCTGGTGCTGCCGGTCTATGGCCAGCACCTCAAGCAGATCCTGATGACGACCGGCGGCCTGATCGTCGCCGAGCAGACGCTGTACGCGCTGTTCGGCCCGCAGATCATCCCGATGCCGCTGCCGGCCGCGCTGCGCGGCTCGTTCATCCTCGGCGACGTCGCGATCTCGAAGTACCGGCTGCTGGCGCTGCTCATCGGCCTCGTGATCTTCGTCGCGATCGAGCTGGTGCTGAACCGCACCAAGATCGGGCTCCTGATCCGCGCCGGCGTCGAGAACCGCGAGATGGTCGAGGCGCTCGGCTATCGTATCCGCCGCCTGTTCCTCGGCGTGTTCATGACCGGCTCGGCGCTGGCCGGGCTCGGCGGCGTCATGTGGGGCCTCTATCGCGAGCAGGTCCACGCCTCGATCGGCGACGAGCTCACCGTGCTGGTCTTCATCGTCGTCATCATCGGCGGGCTCGGCTCGATCACCGGCTGCTTCATCGGCGCGATCCTGGTCGCGATGGTCGCCAATTACGGCGGCTTCCTGGTGCCCAAGCTCGCCCTCGTCTCCAACATCCTGCTGATGGTCGCCGTCTTGATGTGGCGGCCGCGCGGCCTCTATGCGGTGACCAGCCGATGATGATCCTGTCCGGCGATCCGCCCCGCAGCCGCGCGCTGTCGATCCTGCTCGTCGTCATCCTGCTGGCGCTGCTGGCGACGCCCTTCGTCTTCCCCGGCGCCAAGGCGCTCAACGTCGCCGCCAAGATCTGCATCTTCGCTGCGCTGGTCGCGTCCTACGACCTGCTGCTCGGCTACACCGGCTCGGTGTCGTTCGCGCACACCATGTTCTACGGCATCGGCTCCTACGCGATCGCGATCGCGCTGTACGGGCTCGGGCCGTCCTGGACCTCTGTCGCGGTGGCGGTCGTAGCGGGCCTGCCGCTCGCGCTGCTGCTGGCGCTCGCGATCGGGCTGTTCTCGCTGCGCGTCGAGGCGATATTCTTTGCCATGATCACGCTCGCGGTTGCCTCCGCCTTCCTGGTGCTGGCGTCGCAACTGTCCTGGCTGACTGGCGGCGAGGACGGCCGCAGCTTCCAGCTGCCCGAGCTCCTGCGCCCCGGCACGGTGTTCATCGGCAAGGAGTGGTTCGGCTTTCCCATCAACGGCCGCATCCTGACCTATTACCTCGTGCTGTCGGCCTGCGCACTGATGGTGCTGGCGCTGCTGCGCGTCGTGAACTCGCCGTTCGGCCGCGTTCTGCAGGCGATCCGCGAGAACCGCTTCCGCGCCGAGGCGCTGGGCTACCGTACGGTCTTCCACCTCACTTACGCCAACTGCATCGCCGCGATGGTCGCGGCCTGCGCCGGGATGCTGAATGCGCTGTGGCTGCGCTATGCCGGGCCCGACACCTCGCTGGCGTTCTCCATCATGCTCGACATTCTGCTGATGGTCGTGATCGGCGGCATGGGCACGATCTACGGCGCGGTCATCGGCGCCGCGATCTTCATCCTGGCGCAAAACTATCTGCAGGCGCTGATGAGCATCGCCTCGACCGCCGCGTCCGAAGCCGGACTGCCGCTGCTGCCGGGATTATTGCACCCCGACCGCTGGCTGCTGTGGCTCGGCCTGCTGTTCATCGCCAGCGTCTATTTTTTCCCCACCGGGGTCGTCGGCCGCCTGCGCGGCAAGCCCGCCGCCAAACACTGAGACTGCGATACGATTAAAAATTGCGCAATGTTGCCGTCGCTGGGCGCGACAGCGCGGTACTCGGATGGAGAAATTCTCGTTTTCGGCGATGTTGCGCGACGCGCTTAAGCCACGGCTAACCGCGTTTCCTAACCGCTCCGGTACCAGTGCCTTGCTATCAAATCTGCCTGGAATGAGTCATTTCGCAGGTCGATCAGGGCATGCAACGCACAGCAGACACGTCAGCGGCCGGCGGCGCCGAATCGGAGCAGCTCGGTTCGTCTGTCTGGCGCGGTCCGGTGCCTTGGCTGATCGCCTGTGGCGCGCTGCTGATCGCGGCCATTGTCGTAGGTACGATCGTCATGGCCAGCGACTTCCGGGCGCGGACGATCGCCAACAATGAACGCGAGCTCGAAAACACGGTTCTGCTGCTGACACGGCACTTCGCCCAGCAGTTCGAGGACGCCGAGACCTCCGTCGCGCATGTCATCGGCCGCATGCAGCTCAGATCGATCTCGTCGTCGGAAGCGTTCAGAGCCCGGATGACGCAGCCCGACATCCGCGAGATGCTGCAGTCACAGGTCAACGGCCTGTCCTATATGGGCGACCTCACGGTGATCGACGCCGACGGCAACTTCGTCAACTGGTCGTCGCCAGATCCGCTGCCCCCCGTCAATGTGAGCGACCGGCCCTATTTCAACGAGCTCAAGATGGCGTCACAGCCGGACGCCCTGGTGATCACGCCGGTGACGAGCCGCGTGACCAGCGGCTGGGCCACGATCGTCGCCCATCGCCTCAGCGGAGCGAACGGTGAATTCCTCGGCCTGCTGACGCGCCGCGTCGATCCGCGCACGTATGAGACCTTCATGGAATCGATCGCGCTCGGCAACAATGCGGCGATCACCCTGTTTCATGCCGACGGCACCGTACTGGCGCGCTATCCGCACGTCGAAGCGGTGATGGGTCGCAGGATCGCCAAGCGGAGCCTGCACGAGGCGGTCCTGGACGGCAGCGTTCGGACCGGCGTGATGAAGAGCCCGGTGGACGACATCGAGAAGATCATCGCCGCGGCGAAGATAAGCCGCTTTCCACTCACCATGACCACCACGAAGACCGTCGACGATGCGCTGGCCGATTGGCGGTCGCAGGTGGTGCTGCTGGTCGGGGCCGCCGTGCTCGCGGTGTTCGTGATCGCCGTGATGTTCAGCCTGATGATCAGCCAGATCATTCGGCAGAACCAGATCGCGAGAGGCCGGCTGGAGAACGAGAAGCAGCGCGTCGAGACGGCGCTCGACAACATGACTCAGGGCCTGATCTCGTTCGACGCCAACGCCTGCGTCGTGATGTTCAATCAGCGCTTCATCGACCTGCTCGGGCTGTCGGCCGAGGTAATCAGGCCCGGCGTTCATTTGAGCCAGGTCGTGGCACACTGCAAGGCGCGCGGAGCCTTCAACGGCGATGCAGCCGGCCTGTGTGCCGATATCGCCGACAGAACCAAGGCGGGCGGCACCTCGCAGATGATCGCCGAGGGCAGCTCCGGCCGGTTCTTCAACGTGATCGACAAACCGCTCGCGTCCGGCGGCTGGGTGACGACCATCGAGGACATCAGCGAGCAGCGCAGACTCGAACAGGAGCGCGATCGCAACTATGCGTTCCTGAGCGAGATCATCGATCACATTCCCTCGCACATCATCGTCAAGGACGTGCGCGATCGTCGCTACGTGCTGGTCAACCGCTCGACCGAGGCGGGCTTCGGCCTGTCGCGCCAGGATATCGTCGGCAGGACGGTTTTCGACCTGATGTCCAGGCCGTCCGCAGAGAAGGTCACGGCCGATGATGATCGTGCGCTGAAACAGGCGGACGGCTTGTTCATCGGCGAGCATCCCTGGCAGACGCCGGGTCTCGGCCTGCGCTACATCACCTCGCGCCGGATCGCCATAGCGGACGAGACGCAGCAGCCGCGCTACCTGATCAACGTGATCGAGGACACCACCGAGCGGCGGCTCGCCGACGAGAAGATCGCTCACCTCGCGCATTTCGACGCATTGACCGAGTTGCCGAACCGCGTGCTGTTCCGCGAGCGCATCGACGAGGAGATCGAGCGCGCGCGTCACGGCACCTCCTTCGCCCTGCTCTACATCGACGTGGACGAATTCAAGGGCATCAACGATTCGCTCGGACACCATGTCGGAGACGAACTGCTGAAGACCATCGCGCGCCGGATCGAGAGCTGTGTGGGACCGGAGGACATGGTGGCGCGGCTCGGCGGCGACGAGTTCGCGGTGCTGCTCACCACCGCCGCGGACGAGGACGAGGTGGTCGTCGCGGTCACGGAGATCCTCAATACGATCCGCAAGCCGTATCGGTGCCTTGGGCACCAGCTGTCGACGGACGCCAGCATCGGCATCGCGCTAGCGCCGCGCGACGGCGTCGAGCGCGACCAGCTCACCAAGAATGCGGACCTCGCGATGTACGCCGCGAAGGCCGGCGGCCGGCGCACCTTCCGCTTCTTCGAGCCCTCGATGGACGAGAACGCCCGCGCGCGGCTGCAGCTGCAGCAGGATCTGCGCCGGGCGATTGTCGAGAACCAGTTCGAGCTGCACTATCAGCCGCTGCTCGGCTTCACCCGGAACGTCATGACGGGCTGCGAGGCGCTGCTGCGCTGGCGCCATCCGGAACGCGGCATGGTGCCGCCGCTCGATTTCATTCCGCTCGCCGAGGACACCGGGCTGATCAACGAGATCGGCGACTGGGTGATGCGCACGGCCTGCGCCGAGGCCGCGAACTGGCCCGCCGACATCCGCATCGCCGTGAACGTCTCGCCGGTGCAGCTGAAATCGCCGACCCTGGCGCTGCGGATCGCCAGCGCGCTGTCCGCTGCAGGTCTGGCGCCGGAGCGGCTCGAGATCGAGATCACCGAGGCCGTACTGATCAGCGACGACGATGTCGCGCTGAGCGTGCTGCATCAATTGCACGACATGGGCGTGCGTATCGCGCTCGACGATTTCGGCACCGGCTACTCCTCGCTCAGCTATCTGAAGCGGTTCCCGTTCGACAAGATCAAGATCGACCGCTGCTTCGTCAGCGATCTCAACGTCGGCAGCTCGTCGGCGATCGTGCAGGCCGTGGTGAGCATCGCCGCAGCCAGCAACATGACAACGACCGCCGAGGGCGTCGAGACGGGTGCACAACAGTCGGCGCTGCGCCAGCTCGGCTGCACCGAGATGCAGGGCTACCTGTTCAGCGCGCCGAAACCGGCCGCCGAGCTGCGCAAGCTGTTCGCGCCGGACGCGACCGTCGCCGACGATCTCCAGGCCGCGGGCTGACATCGGGCAGCCGTTTTCGTCGCAGGATCGACCGCGGCAGACCCGATGCAAGGCGCACTGTTCGTGATCGACGTCACATGGCAGGCGAGCTGCGCCGATAGGGCGCTCCGCGAGCGCGCTCCGCCCGACCGTACCTTGGGCCCGCGCAAAGGCGACCTATATAGACGTCGTCGGAACCCGCGCAGGTGGCCCATGCAACCCGTCTCCTTGCTCCTCAACATCCTCTGGATCGTGTTCGGCGGCGCCTACATGGCGTTCGGCTGGCTGGTGGCGGCGGTCGTCATGGCCATCACCATCGTCGGCCTGCCCTGGGCGCGCGCCGCCTTCAACATCGCCGCCTATACGCTGCTGCCGTTCGGCTCCCGCGCCGTCCGCCGCGACGAGGTCACCGGCATCGAGGACATCGGCACCGGGCTTCTGGGCCTGCTCGGCAACATCATCTGGTTCGTCCTGGCGGGCTGGTGGCTGGCGCTCGGCCACCTCATCACCGCGGTCTTCCTGGCGGTGAGCATCATCGGCCTGCCCTTCGCCTGGGCTCACCTGAAGCTTGCCGGCCTCGCCCTGTGGCCGATCGGCAAGACCATCGTGCCGGCGTAAGGCCCGCCGACGCCCCGAGAGGCCGGACCCGCGTCGGCAACGAGTCAAGGCCGTTGCCGACCACGAGCCAATCGGTTAAACGATGTCCGCACGCACCCGTAGCTCAGCTGGATAGAGCGTTGCCCTCCGAAGGCAAAGGTCACACGTTCGAATCGTGTCGGGTGCGCCAGCCTTAGCCGTTATCAGGCGCGCACCACGCCCGCCCGCGCCTTGAGGAACTCCCGCGCGACGATCAGCTTCTGCACCTCGGTCGCGCCCTCGTAGATTCGGAGCGCGCGGATCTCGCGGTAGAGGCTCTCGACGATCTCGCCCTTGCGCACGCCGCGGCCGCCGAACATCTGCAGGGCGCGGTCGATGACGCGCTGCGCGGTCTCGGTGGCGGTGAGCTTGGCCATCGCGGCCTCGCGCGTGGTCGGCAGTTTCTGGACGTCGCGGCGCCAGGCGGCGCGGTAGGTCAGCAGCGCCGCGGCGTCGGTGTCGGTCGCCATTTCGCCGAATGCGGCCTGGGTCATCTGCAGATCGGCCAGCGTGGCGCCGAACATTTGCCGGCTCTGCGCATGCGTCTGCGCCTCGTCGAGGGCGCGGCGACCAAATCCGAGCGCAGCTGCGGCCACCGAGGCGCGGAAGATGTCGAGCGTCTGCATCGCGAGCTTGAAGCCGCCGCCGGGAGCGCCGAGCCGCCGGCTCGCCGGGATGCGGCAATTCTGCAGCCGCAAGGTCGCCAGCGGATGCGGCGCGATCACCTCGATGCGCTCGGCGATGGAGAAGCCGGGATCATCGGGATAGACGACGAAGGCGGAAATGCCGCGCGCCCCTGGCGCCTCGCCGGTGCGCGCGAACAGCGTATAGACGTCGGCGATGCCACCATTGGAGATCCAGGTCTTGTCGCCGTCGAGCACATAGGCGTCGCCGTCCAGCCGCGCGCTGCAGGCCATCGCCGCGACGTCGGAGCCCGCGTCCTTCTCCGACAGCGCAAATGCGGCGAGCCATTCGCCCGATCGCACCTTGGGCAGCACGCTGGCGCGGAGCTCCGGCGAGCCGCCGAGCGCGATGGCGCCGGAGCCGAGCCCCTGCATGGCGAAGGCGAAATCGGCAAGACCGTCGGCATAGGCGAGGGTCTCGCGCGACAGGCAGATGGCGCGGGAGTCGATCGCGCCGGCATCGGCGCCGGGCGCCACCACGGCGCTGTCGAGCAGACCGGCGGCGCCGAGCGCACGCACGATCTTGCGGCAGGCGGCGTCGACATTGCCGTGATCGACGTCGTCCAGCATGCCGGAGCCGACGAAACGATCGAGCCGATCGCAGAGCTCGCGGTGCTTCGGCTCGAAGAACGGCCAGTCGAGCCAGTCGCGGGGGATCACCTTGGCCGATGCACTCATGATGGACCTGTCCGCCAATTATTTTAAGCATAAAATAATTGGCGGATGATCGGCCTGTCAAGCAGGAGCTCCTCCGACGCGGGCAAGGCCATTGCATCGCGCAACGGCAGCCGCTTGTATCGCGGCATCGAGCGTGCAGCGCCTCCCGCCGCCGCTCCCCTCTCCAAACCATGAGGCGATCGGGGCCTCGCCCTTCGAGACGCCCGCCTGAAGGCGGGCTCCTCAGGGTGAGGGTTTGCGGTCCCGCTGCCTTGGCGATTTACGCTCGCATCGCCTTCAGACCAGACGAGTCTCAGGATCGAAGCTCTGCGCCGCTTCACTCCGCCGCCTTGGCGATCTTGCCGAACACGCGCGTCGGGGCCGGGAAGCCGCAGGAGGTGCCGTCGGTGATCTTGACCTGGTCTTCCCAGGGCAGCCGGTAGGTGCCGGCGACCATGTCGTGCATGAAAGTGTAGGGGCAATCCATGGCGCCGCCCTTCACCGCGACATAGCCGCGATGCCAGAGCTGATAGATGTTGTTCTCGACGCCCCAGCCGATGCGCGCCTCGCGCACGAGATCGGGGCGCACCTCCGCGGTGATGATCTCGTCGGGACGCCCCGTCGTGCCATGCGCGAGAACACTGCCGTCGAAATTGACGATCATGCCCTCTCCCATGGAATCGAACGAGCCGTCGGAGCCGCACATGCAGACATTGGCGGTCACCATCAGGTTCTGGAAGGCGTTGGCCTGATTGGTGAAGCGCCAGCTGTCGCGGATTGGCGCGGTGTAGCCGGCGGTGCGGATCATGATCTCCGCGCCCTTGTAGGCGCATTCCCGCGCCATCTCCGGGAACATGCCGTCATGGCAGATGATCAGGGCGATCTTGGCGCCGCGCGGCCCCTCGATGACGGGAATGCCGAGGTCGCCCGGCTCCCACGGCTCGACCGGAATCCACGGATGGAGCTTGCGGTAGTACAGCTTGATGTCGCCGTGGTCGTCGATGATCAGGCCGGAATTGTAGGGATTGCCGTCGGGGTTGTACTCCATGATGGAGAAGCAGCCCCAGATCTTGTTGTCGATGCAGGCCTGCTTGAACGCCGCGACCTCCGGCCCGTCGAGCCGGCACATGATTTCGGGATTGGTATCCATCGACAGGCCGTGCAGGGAGTATTCGGGGAAGACCACGAGGTCCATGGTGCCGAGATTGCGCCGCGCCTTGCCGACCATCCAGACGATCTTCTCGGTCTGCTTCGCGAGATCCGCCTTGGTCACGACGACCGGCAGTTGCAACTGCACCAGGCCGATGACCACGCCATGTTCGGATTTGTTGAGACCGCCGAGCCCATTCATGCCGGACCTCCCTGTGTGACTGCCGCTCGAATTTTGGCCAAGACAACCACGATTTGGCGAACGCGGCGCGCCGATATTTCAGCACGTGCTGCCGCTTGCGCAGGCAGCAGCGACATCCGGTTCCGTCAGACTGGAGGCCGTTGCTGCAGACGCAGCTGAAACCGGCCCAGAGCGCGGCCGAATACGGCGGTGTCATTGGTCGCGCGTGCCAGCACCAGCGCCCCCTGGATACCCGCCACCACCTCCTCGGCGGCGTCGGCCGCCTGCGCTGCGGGCCAACCGCCGCGCACCAGCGCATCGCGCAGGGCGTCGATCCAGCGCGTGAAATAGCTGGCGATCACGGCCGCGAAACGGTCGCGCGTGTCATCGAGCGCGAAGGCGCCGACCAGACAGACCCGCCGTCCGGAGCGGAAGTAGTCGTCGACGCCGCGCCACATCTGCGCGATGGCGCCGTCCGGCGCCGCGTCGCGCAACGGCGTGTAGATCTCGCGCTCGAACCAGCCGTCGACATGCGCCAGCACCGCGCGCGCCATCTCGTCCTTGCCGCCGGGAAAGAAGTGATACAGGCTGCCCTTGCCAAGGCCGGTGGACTCGGTGATGCGGCTGAGCGAGGAGCCCTCGAAGCCGTGCTCGCGAAAGACTTCGGCGATCAGCGGGATGACGTCGTCGCGCTCGTAGAGCGTCCGCATGCGGCCCCTGTCTCACAAGCCCAATTCGGTCAGTCCAGGGTGATCGTCCGGACGGCGGCCGAGCGGCCAATGGAATTTTCGCTCGCTGTCCTTGATCGGCAGATCGTTGATGCTGGCGTAGCGCCGCTGCATCAGGCCCTGCGCATCGAACTCCCAGTTCTCGTTGCCGTAGGAGCGGTACCAGTGGCCGCTGTCGTCGTGCCACTCATAGGCGAAGCGAACCGCGATGCGATGGTCCGTGAACGCCCAGATCTCCTTGATGAGCCGGTAGTCGAGCTCCTTGCTCCATTTGCGGGCGAGGAAGGCAACGATCTCGGCGCGGCCGGTGATGAACTCGGCCCGGTTCCGCCAGCGGCTGTCCGGTGTGTAGACCAGGGACACCCGTTCGGGATCACGGCTGTTCCAGCCATCCTCGGCCATCCGAACCTTCCGCTTGGCCGTGTCGAGGGTGAAGGGCGGGGCGAGCACGCTCATCGGACAAGTCTCCATTGTACTGATAAGATCATATTGTACCATACGGTACAGGCGGTCAAGTTGCGCTTTCTGGAACCCGGTTCCGCCTTCGGCAGGATCTGATTCGGACCACGCGCGAGCCCCGCCCGAAGGCACGGTGCTGACCTACCGATTGAGCTCCGTGGCAGTCAGCACCCTTGTGTGCTCAACGGAAATTTGAATGATCAGTTCAGGGAACCGGCCGGACCGCGGGGGCCACGCGGGTGTGTCTGCCGGATGTTTTGGGGAACTGCAGAGATGTCGATGCTCACGCCGCACGGCGAGTGCCTGCTGTGGACGCCTGAATTGATCTGGGTGAACGCGGTCTCCGACGTCCTCATCTCCTTCGCGTTCTTCACCATCGCCTTCGTGCTCGGCTACATCGTCTTCCGTCGCCGCGACTTCCAGTTCAGCTACATCTTCTGGGCGTTCGCGCTGTGGGTCTCGGTGTGCGGTCTGACCCGCCTGATCGAGGTGCTGACGCTCTGGGTGCCTGCCTATGTGCTGGAAGCGGCCACCAAGGGCTTCTTGGCCTTCATGTCGGTCGGCATCGCCTCGGCGCTGCTGCTGCTGTTGCCGCGGGTGCTGACGATGCCGTCCCGCGCCGATCTGAAGCTGGCCTATGCACAGCTCGAGGAGGAGACGCGGCAGCGCCGCACCGCCGAGGCCATGGTCAAGCGCTTCCAGGAGATCGAGGCCACGGAGGCGCAGGTGCGCCAGGCGCAGAAGATGGAGGCGATCGGCCAGCTCACCGGCGGCGTCGCCCACGACTTCAACAACATCCTGACCGTCATCACCGGCACGATCGAGATCCTTGCCGAGGCGGTCAAGGACCGTCCGCAGCTGGTGCAGATCACCAGCCTGATCAACTCGGCCGCGGCCCGCGGCGCCGACCTGACCAAGCACCTGCTGGCCTTCGCCCGGCGCCAGCCGTTGCAGCCGCGCAGCGTCGACATCAACGGCATGGTGGTCGACACTGCCCGCCTGCTGCGCCGGACGCTCGGCGAGCAGATCGAGATCGAGTCCATGCTGGCGCATGATTCCTCGCCGGCCATGATCGATCCCAGCCAGCTCTCGACTGCGATCCTCAACCTCGCGCTCAACGCGCGGGACGCCATGCCCAATGGCGGCAAGCTGACGCTCGAGACCAAGAACGTTCTGCTCGACGACGCCTACGCGCGGATGAATCCGGAGGTCATTCCGGGCAACTACGTGATGATCGCGGTCAGCGACACCGGCGAAGGCATTCCGGCGAACCTGCTCGACAAGGTGTTCGAGCCGTTCTTCACCACCAAGGATGTCGGCAAGGGTGTCGGCCTCGGGCTCAGCATGGTCTACGGCTTCGTCAAGCAGTCCAACGGCCACATCAAGATCTACAGCGAGCCCGGCCATGGAACGTCGGTGAAGCTATATCTCCCACAGGCCACCGCCGATGCCGATGCGCTGCTCCTCGACGCCAATCTGGCCAGCATGGAGCGCGGCGACGAATCGATCCTGATCGTCGAGGACGATTCGCTGGTGCGCGAATATGTCATCGCCCAGATCAGGCGGCTCGGTTACACGACCCTGGCTGCGAGCAAGGCCGACGAGGCGCTGTCGCTGATCGACAGCCCGGCGCGGATCGATCTGTTGTTCACCGACATCATCATGCCCGGCGGCATGAACGGCCGTCAGCTCGCGATCGAGGCGACGAAGCGGCGGCCGAACCTCAAGGTGCTCTACACGTCCGGCTACACGGAGAATGCCATCGTGCATCACGGCCGCCTCGACGCCGGCGTGCTGCTGCTCACCAAGCCGTATCAGAGTGCGGACCTCGCCCGCATGATCCGCACCGCGCTGAACTCGTGACCGGCCTCACTGCCGACACATGATCCGGCTGTGACCGACGCGCGTTGTGCGTCCAGGCCAAACACCGCGCGGGATCGAATGCTGCGCGCCTGTCCGTTGCGAATGTGAGGTTGGAGTGAATGAGTAAACTGTTCGGACGCTGGCTGGCCGCCGTTCAAGCCTATGCATCGGCCGATGATCCGCAGTCCGACATTGCTGCCAAGGTGGCGCTCGTCATCGTCTCCAACCAGCCATTCTATCCGCTGTATCTGCACGCCATCGCCGGCACGGCGGCATGGCCGGCTTGGCTCACACTGCTGACCACGCCGCTCTTCGCCGCGGTGCCGGTGCTGGCACGACAGCGTCCATTCATCGGACGCGCCCTGATGGTCGTAGCGGGGACAGCCAACACCGTGTTCTGTGTCAAGCTGTTCGGCGCGCATAGCGGCGTCGAGCTCTTTCTCATTCCATGCGCCCTGTTGGGCGCCCTGCTGTTCCGCCCCGACGAACGCATGCGATCGCTGCCGCTGCTCGCACTCCCGTTCGCATCGTACCTGCTGATCGATTCCCGGCTCGGCGAGCCGGTGATGCGCGTCGCCGAGGCGAGCTACGCCTCGCTCGTATCCATCAACGCCATGAGCGTCGCGGCGCTCACCGCGCTGATCGGCCTGCTCGCGGCGGCGCGCATGACGGCGGAGTAGCGGCTCGCTCCCCTGTCAGACACCTCGATAACAGCCTCTCTACCCATCCGCCGGCTCACTATGACGTACAGGCCCGCAGCGCGGGCCTGTCTGAAATCGATCATTGTCGATGCGACGCGCCGCTCACCAGTGACGATGATGACGGTGCCAGTGATGCGGGCGCCAGTGATGACGCGGATAGTAGTGCGGCCGCGGATAATAGTGTCGACGCGGATGCCAGTGGCGGCGTCCATGCCAATGCACCTGCGTCGTCTCCTGCGCCGCGCCCTGCTGCACCGCCGTCGCCGCGCCCGGATTGACCAACGATAGCGCCTCTGCGCGTTGCGCGGGCGCAGCGAAAGCCAGAACGGCGCCAACCGCCGCGATGCCGAACAGCCTCATCACAGTCATGAACTTCTCCTTCGATCGCCCGACATCACGTCTGGCACCTGGCGCCCGCCATCTCCGCTGATGGCCGCCGCCGCGGTACGACGCAGATCAGTCTCGAATGAGCGACGTGAATGGGACCTGAAGACCTGCGCCGGAGCAGAATGCCGAAGCGCGCCGCGCGGTTCCGCCTGGCCTCGCGACATATCGGCACTGTGGCACGACGGGCACGGTCACGACGGACGCTTGCGGAGCACGCTGGCGGAGCAGTCGCGGAGCAAAGGTCGGAGCGGATCAGCCCCGCCGCCAGTAGCAGCTCATGTGAGGCACGATGACGGTGCCGCTCACCCGGTGCTCCTGGACGTAGGTCGCATCGCACACGCGCACGGCGTTGGGACCGGGGTTGTAGCGCGGCACGACGTCGGGCTCCCAATGCCCGCCATAGCGGTTGGGATAGATCGGAACGCGTCGCGGGCGGCGCTGCGCGGAGATGTCCGTGCCGGAATCGCGCTTCATGGCGATCTGCGCGACGGCCGGCGGCTCGGCCCGGGCTCCCGCCGACATCGAGACCACGATGGCCGCGGCCAGCGCCGTCCCGGCCAGCAACACCGACTTCTGTCGCATGCGTCCCCCAATACCAAAATCGCGCGCCGCGGACGGTCGCCGTTTTCGTCCCCCGCGTCAACCTCAACGCCGCCACACTTGTCATAGAACCAAGGTGCAACAGCAGCAAAGCGGGGGCTTCAAGGCGGCAATGTGGACAGATCTCAAGGCACCCTCTCTCGCCGAGATGGAAGTCATGGCGCACGAGATCTTCGAGCGGCTGCCCGGGCATTTCCGCAGGATGTGCGACGGCGTGATCATTCGGGTCGACGACTTCCCGACCGAGGAGGTGCTGGACGAGATGCAGGCCGAGAGCGAATTCGACCTGCTCGGCCTCTTCCAGGGCACGGGGCTGCCGTTCCGCAGCAATGACGACTTGCCGCGCCTGCCGAACATGATCTGGCTGTACCGCCGCCCGATCCTGGACTACTGGGCCGAGCATGACGAGAGCTTCGGCCACATCGTCCGCCATGTGCTGATCCATGAGATCGGGCATCATTTCGGAATGTCCGACGACGACATGGAAGCGATCGAGGCGTCCGCCGACTGACAGGGTTGCGTCCGGACGCGGGGATTGGGTCTTTATCCGCCCCGTCAATCGGGCTAAACAGCGGCCTGCCCGATATTCTCGAAGGTGCCCCCGATGGACAAGTTCACCACGCTGGAAGGCGTCGCCGCGCCGCTGAAGATCATCAATGTCGACACCGACATGATCATCCCCAAGCAGTACCTGAAGACCATCAAGCGCACCGGCCTCGGCAAGGGCCTGTTCTCGGAGCAGCGCTACAAGGACGACGGCAGCGAGAACCCGGATTTCGTCCTCAACCAGCCGGCCTATCGCAACGCCAAGATCCTGGTCGCCGGCGACAATTTCGGCTGCGGCTCGAGCCGCGAGCACGCCCCCTGGGCGCTGCTCGATTTCGGCATCCGCTGCGTGATCTCGACCTCGTTCGGCGACATCTTCTACAACAACTGCTTCAAGAACGGCATCCTGCCGATCCGCGTGTCGCAGGCCGACCTCGACAAGCTGTTCGACGACGCCGAGCGCGGCGCCAATGCGACGCTCACGATCGATCTCGCCGCCCAGGAGATCCGCGGCCCCGACGGCGGCACCGTGAAGTTCGACATCGACCCGTTCCGCAAGCACTGCCTGCTCAACGGGCTCGACGACATCGGGCTGACGCTGGAGAAAAAGGCCTCGATCGACAGCTACGAGGCCAAGCTGAAGGCCGAGCGCGCCTGGGCTTGAGTCCCCGCGCCGAGTGAAGAGTTCGCGGGCCCCGGACCTCGTCCGGGGCCTTGTTTCGAGAGCATCCCGAGCACAGGTCCGCCGTTGCCGCGCGTATTGCCCGAGGTCGTCACCTTCTGGCGCGGACCGCTCGATCGGCTGCGGCAGACCTGCCTGCGCTCGCAGCTTGCCGCCGGCCACAAGGTCACCGTCTACAGCTTCGATCCCTTGCCGGGCCTGCCGGACGGCGTCGGCAATGCCGAAGCCGAGGCGATCCTGCCTTATGCGTTCTCCGAACGTCTCAGGCCGTCGCAGCCCGACGGCAGCTGGCGCGACTGGACCACGCTGCAATTCAGCGACTTCTTCCGGATGCGGTTGATGGCGCGGCGGGCCGGGCTGTGGCTCGACGCCGACGTGCTGCTGCTGCGCCCGGTCGAGATCGATCCGGCGCTGCCCACTTTCGCCTGGGAGCGGCCGCGGCAGCTCGGCAACTCCGTGCTGTATCTGCCGCCGGACGATCCGATCGTGGCCGAGTTCGACAGGCTGATGGCGCAGGACGAATTGACGCCGAACTGGCTGTCGCTGCGCCACCGGATCACGTTTGCGCTGCGCCGGCTGCGCGGACGTTCCGATCGCCTGTCGGACATCCGCGTCGCGATCTTCGGCCCGGCCGCGCTGACGGCACTGGCCCGCCGCCACGGCACGCTGCGCCATGCGCTGCCGAAGCGCAGCTTCTATGCCGTGCACGCCGAGCCCAGGGCGTTCTTCGAACCGTCCGACTTCTCCGGCCTGATCAACGATCCCGGCATCATCGGCCTGCACATCTCGCCCAAGGGCCGCGGCGGCGAGGCGCCGATTCCGGGCAGCCTCTACGCCTGGGCGACGGAGCGGTTCGGCGCCTGACGATCTGCATCCGGGGCAGGACTGTTCCGCTGCTTGATCTACCGCAACGTCCCCACGGCCACCCGGTGGTTGATTCCACGCAATCATCGGAGACGTGCCATGCCCGCCCAAGCCAAGCCCTATCCCCGCGTGCAATTCCTGATCGACACGTTCGCGCAATGGCTGCGGCACCGGCGCGAGCTGAGCGAGCTCAGGCAGCTCGACCGCGACGATTTCGAGCGTATCGCAATGGACCTGCAGGTGACCCCGTCGGACCTCGACGAATTGGTCCGCCATGGCGAGCATGCCGCGGACGAGTTGCCGCTGATGCTGAAGGCGCTCGGCATCGACGAGGCGGCACTGGGCCGCGCGGAGCCGCTGGTGCTGCGCGACATGGAGCGGGTCTGCGCGATGTGCAAGGACAAGCCGCGCTGCCATCGCGATCTCGCCGCAGGCACGAGCGGCGCGCACTACGAGGACTATTGCCTCAACGCGCCGACCATCGACCGCCTTGGCGTCGCCGTCACCAAGCACTGATCGCCTGCCTCCCATCCCCATCCGCGGAGCAACGCGATGAGCCGGCCGAACCTGCACCGCAACCCCTGGCTCCATGTCGGCGCCGCGCTGTTGCTCGCGCTCGCCGCGATGCTGCTGATCCGGCTGCACTACGCCAATGGCGCGACGCCGGCGGACCAGAGCGTGCAGGCCGGCCGCAAGCTGGCGGAGTCCTGGTGCAGCCCCTGCCACGCGATCGACGCAAGCGGCGCCCGGGCCCAGACCCGGACAGCGCCCGATTTCGCCGCCGTGGCCAACATGCCATCGACGACCGAGCTGTCGCTGAAGGTGTTCCTGCAGAGCAGCCACCCGACGATGCCCAACGTCATCCTGACGCCGGAGCAGCGCGGCGATCTCGTCAACTACATCCTGAGCCTCAGACAGATCTGACGCCGCGTCCTCCGATTTCCCCGCTACTTCGCCAGCTCGGCGATCGCATCCGCGATCGCGATCGTGCGCCGGGCCATCTCCGCATGCAGCCGCTCCACCATGCGGCCGTCGATCTGGATCGCGCCGCGCGAGGCATTCTCGGGCAGCTCGAACGCGGCCAGGACCTTGCGCGCCTCGGCGACCTCGGCCGCCGGCGGCGTGAAGATCGCGTTGCAGGCATCGATCTGGCCGGGATGGATCAGCGTCTTGCCGTCGAAGCCGAGGTCGCGGGCCTGGATGCATTCCTGCGCGAAGCCGTCGGTGTTGGCGAAATCGCTGTACGGGCCGTCAAGGATCTCCAGCCCATGCGCGCGTGTCGCCAGGATGCAATGGCTGATCATCGGCAGCATCGTCGCGCGGCCCGGCACCATGCGGATGCGGGTCTCGCGCGAGATGTCGTTCGGCCCGAACACGAAGCCGGCGAGCCGTGAGCCCGCCTCATGCACCGTCGCCGCGAGCCGGTCGGCGTCGAGCACGGCGCGCGCGGTCTCGATCATCGCCCACACTTTGAGCGCCGGATCGGCGCCGACCTCGGCGAGACGGTTGGTCACGGTGCGCAGGTCCTCGACCGTCGACACCTTGGGAACCAGGATGCCGTCGGTCGCCGTCTGGCCGGCCATCGCGACGTCGTCGCTCCACCACGGCGTATCCAGGCTGTTGATGCGGATCAAGAGCTCGCGCTTGCCGTAGCCATCGGCGGACACGGCCTTGGCGATCTGCTCGCGCGCGGCCGCCTTGGCATCCGGCGCCACGGAATCCTCGAGATCGAGGATCAGCCCGTCGGCCGGCAGGTTCCGTCCCTTCTCCAGCGCGCGGGCATTGGAGCCGGGCATGAACAGCAGACTGCGGCGCGGGCGGATCATTTCGGCGTTTCCCTTGGTTTATGGCGGCGGCCCGCGATACCATTTCGGCCGCCGGGCCGAAAGGCTTGTTCCCCGCAGCCGCATGTGTTTAGGCAAGGCCCATGATCTCGTTCCCGCAACGTCTGCTCGAGGGCTATCGCGCCTTCACCACCCAGCGCCTGCCGACCGAACAGAGCCGCTATCTGGAGCTGTCCGAGCGCGGCCAGTCTCCCGACGTGATGGTGATCGGCTGCTGCGATTCCCGCGTCTCGCCCGAGGTGATCTTCGACGTCGGCCCCGGCGAGCTGTTCGTCCTGCGCAACATCGCCAATCTGGTGCCGATCTATCAGCCCGACGCCAACGCGCACGGCGTGTCGGCGGCGCTGGAATATGCCGTCACCGTGCTCAAGGTGAAGCACATCGTCATCCTCGGCCACGCCCAATGCGGCGGCATCCGCGCCTTCGTCGACAAGGCCGCGCCATTGTCGCCCGGCGATTTCATCGGCCGCTGGATGTCGATGTTCATCAAGCCCGGCGAAATCGTCGAGCAGCGCGACCGCGAGAGCTTTCAGGACTTCGTCACCCGGATCGAGAAGGCGGCGGTGTTCCGCAGCCTCGAGAACCTGATGACGTTTCCATTCGTGCGCAGTCGCGTCGAGGCCGGCGATCTGCAGCTGCACGGCGCCTATTTCGGCGTCGCCGAGGGCTCGCTGTTCGTGCTCGACCAGGCCGCCAAGGAATTTCGCAGCGCGCGCGCCGGCGAATAGTGAGGTCGCGACTAGCGAATAGGGAGCAGCGAGTCGTTTGGATTTCAATTCGCTACTCGCCATTCGCTCTCCGCCCCTCCTCAATGATCGCTCGCCCAGCGGTCAGACAGCGCCAGCATCACCGTCGACACCACGAACGTCATGTGCACGCCGACCAGCCAGGCGAGCTTGGTCGAGTCGTAGCCGGCATCGAGATTCATGAACGCCTTCAAGAGCTGGATGGCCGAGATCGCGACGATCGAGGCGAGCAGCTTCTGCTTCAATCCGGCGAAGTCGACCTTGGTCATCCACTCCGGCCAGTCCGGATGGCCGTTCGGATCGATGCGCGAGACGAAGTTCTCGTAGCCGGAGAACACCACGATCAGCACGAGATTGCCGGTCAGGCAGACGTCGATCAGGCTGAGGACGCCAAGGATGATGTCGCTCTCCTTGGCGGTGGGCAGATGGATGACGCTCTCCCACAGCAGGAATACGAACTTGAACAGCAGCACCGCCAGACTGATGACGAGGCCGACATAGAACGGCGCCATCAGCCAGCGGCTCTTGAACAGGAAGCCTTCGAGGCCGCGCTCGAGCGGACCCGGTGCGTGCTTGGCCGTCACGGATGCTTCCGCCGGCTCGGTCTTGCTGCTCTCTGCCAACTTCACTCCCCACCCAGAAAGCGCTCGGTCGTCCTACCAGGACTGTCCCAGCGAATGCCCCTTCTGATTAGTTACTCCGTCATGCCCGGGCTTGTCCCGGGCATCCACGTCGTTCTCAGTGCGCCGAACCGCGTGGATGGCCGGGACAAGCCCGGCCATGACGATTTAGAGACAGATGATCACGACACTTGGATTGTCATATGCGATAGCCAGACGCTTGCGGGGAGAGGGCCGTAGCGTTCGTCTCTCACGCCGCCTTCTTCTTGGCGGTGATCAGCTTGCGGTTGATCAGCACCTCGGCGATCTGGATCGCGTTCAGTGCTGCGCCCTTGCGCAAATTGTCGGACACGCACCAGAAGGCGAGGCCGTTCTCGACGGTGGCGTCCTCGCGGATGCGGCTGATATAGGTCGCGTCTTCGCCGGCGGCCTCGTAGGGCGTCGCGTAGCCGCCCGGCTCGTGCTTGTCGATGACGAGGCAGCCCGGCGCGCGGCGCAGGATCTCGCGGGCCTCGTCGGCGGTGATCGGCTGCTCGAACTCGACATTGACGGCCTCGGAATGGCCGACGAACACCGGCACGCGCACGCAGGTCGCGGTCAGCCTGATCTTCGGATCCAGGATCTTCTTGGTCTCCGCCATCATCTTCCACTCTTCCTTGGTGAAGCCGTCTTCCATGAAGACGTCGATGTGCGGGATGACGTTGAAGGCGATGCGCTTGGGAAACTTCTTCGCGACCAGCTCGTCATTGGTGTAGACGGCCTTGGTCTGCGAGAACAATTCGTCCATCGCGTCCTTGCCGGCGCCGGACACCGACTGATAGGTCGACACTACGACGCGCTTGATCGTCGCCTTGTCGTGCAGCGGCTTCAGCGCGACGACGAGCTGCGCGGTCGAGCAGTTCGGGTTGGCGATGATGTTCTTCTTGTTGAAGCCGGCGGCCGCATCGGCGTTCACCTCGGGCACGATCAGCGGCACGTCCGGATCCATGCGCCAGGCCGACGAATTGTCGATGACGACGGCGCCGGCGGCGCCGATCTTCGGCGACCATTCCTTCGAGACCGTGCCACCGGCCGACATCAGGCAGATATCGACATCGGCAAAATCGTAGTGCTCGAGCGCTTTGACCTTCAGCGTGCGATCGCCATAGGACACCTCGACGCCGACGCTGCGGCGTGACGCCAGCGCCACGACCTCGTCGGCCGGGAATTTGCGCTCGTCGAGGATGTTGAGCATCTCCCGCCCGACATTGCCGGTCGCGCCGACCACTGCGACTTTGTAACCCATCGTTCACTCTCCGAAGAAATATGGCCGACCGCTCATGCCAGCGGAAACGGAAGCGGCAGCGCTTCTATGCGAGAAACGTCCCTGACACAACGTTACCACGATGTCTCGCTTTCGATGCGTTCCGCTCCGGCCAGAACAGCCGCCACAGCCCGTCAGCCCTTGATCTCGCCGGCCCTCAAGGCCATGGCGGACGAGGTCTGCGGCACGTTCGCGCGCCTGTTCGCCTATGTGGGGGCTCTGGCGCTGATCGCCATGCTCGGCGTCGCGGCCTGGAACCGGCTCGACGGCGGTGACGACGACGGCCCCGCCAAGGCGGGCTGGACCATTGCCGAGGGTGCCGTGCCGGCGTTCTCGCTGCGCCTCACCGACCAGCCCGACCGGACCGCGACCTATACGGTGCTGACGCACCAGGCCGGCGGCCGCAAGGACGTGCTGCGCTGGGGCGAGCGGGCCGAACGGCCCGCGGCCGAGATGGAGATCTACCGGATCGGCCCCGAGCGCGACGGCATGCGCAACCCGATCGGCGAGCTCGCCGCCCGGATGGGGCGGCCGGTCCCGGAGCTCGAGGCGGCCGGGATCATCGACAGCCGGTTCGGGCCCGTCAGCCTGCTGCGTCCGGCCGGCGTTCCGGACGGTCCGGGGGCCTGTCTCGGCTTTCTCAAGACCATTGCCGTGCCCGCGATCCGGATCTCCGGCTGGTCCTGCCAGGGGGCTGCCGTGCAGACCCGCCGGGCGGCGGTCGGCTGCATGCTGAACCGGCTCGCTCTGCTGCCCTCGCCCAGCCATGAGGCCGCCCTGACCGAGCTGTTCGCCCAGGCCGAACCGCGGCGCGCCGATTGCGATGCGCCGGGAGTCGCCAAGACGCTGAACGACTGGATCACCGCGCTCGACAATCCCAAGCTGCGCGGCACCTATTGAGCGCTGGTCTGCGTCCGCCCGTTGCCGGATGTCGCATCGCCTCAATGGGGCCATCCGCGGCGCCGGCAAGTCACGGATTTTGATGCAACTTTCCCGCCACAGCCGGAATTTATCTTTGCCGGCGTCGCCGGATGGACCTTGTGATGCCACAGCCGACGCAGATATTGTGCGCGCCAGATCATGCGCATGGCGAGCGCCCGCCGCTTTTGGCGCGAGGAAGAGGACGTGATGATGGAATTTCCTGCTGCCACCCGGGTCATGGCCTTGGCGGTGATCGCCGCGACCGGTCTGGCCGTCACGTCTCTTGCCGTCACCTCCGCCGACGCTGCCACGACAAAACGCCGCGCCGTGGCGGTCTCCTCGAACGGCCCGAACTACTCCTATCAGGCAGGTCCGCGCACCCGCGTCTATGTCACCCGGCGCTCCTTCCTCGATGGCGGCACCGAAGTGCTGCCGGGCGATCGCAAGTTCTCCGACTACGCCTTCCCGCCGGCCGTCGGCTATCCGTCGTTCGCCCGTGAGAACCTCAACCGTCCAATCGACCGCCAGCCGCTGATGCCGCCGTCCGATCTCGGCGGCTATCCGACCCGGATTCCGATCCCCTACTGAGGGCGAAGGCGTCATCCGATCACCAAGGCCGGGCTCTGCCCGGCTTTTTTGTTGCGGCGAGGGCCTGCCAGACGGCTCTCCCCGCTTTGATGCCTTGGCGTTCACGACCACCTTTCCTTCCTGCGTCATTGCGAGGAGCCGACAGGTCCGTGCAAGGCGCGGGCTGATGACAGCCTCCGCGACAAAGCAGTCCAGAGTCCCCCTGGCGCCCCTGGATTGCTTCGCTTCGCTCGCAATGACGACCGAAAGACTCTGCCGCGCAACAGACGGTGGCTCGGCGGTGAACCAGTGTCTCCTCGTCATTGCGAGGAGCGTAGCGACGAAGCAATCCAGGGGCGGCAACGGGACTCGAAATGACGTATGCCCCAGACGGGATTCGCGGATCGATTTTGTCGCTGCCAATGACCATGACATGCGCTGCCCTCCTCGCGCCCGCTTTCGCGTCCGAGTGTTGACCGCCTCATCGCCCGCATTCGAATCGAGGGCGCAGGGAAGGCCGTGCCTCGGCTGAGGCCCGTGGCCCCCGTGCGGGAAGAAGTGCACGGGGCAGGAACCACAGGTACAGCCGGCTTGACCCGGCCCTCCCTGCGCGATGGTCTTCACGCTTACTCTGCGCTCTCCCCGGTGTCCGGCCTGTTAGCCACCGTCATCCGCGCGATGCACAGGGCATCGTCGCGAACTTGGCGCCAGCTTCGGGGCGCCAGGACCACGCAGCTTCACGTCCGCAAGAGCCTCGTTCGTCCGCATGCCACAAGACATGCTGCGAGCCCCCGCGGCCACCGCATCCCCGCCTCACGCCTCGTGACGATCGCGAAACGCCCCTTGTGGCGAGACGGGATGGCAATGAGAAAACACGAATTCCGGAATGACGAAAGAGGAAATTTCGGCCCGGGCTGGACGATCGAACCCATCGGATTGAATGAGCAAGCGAAATCAGTTTTTCGGCGCAGCCGATTTCGAGCTGGACGATACGCGATCGCCGCAGTGGAGCCGCGTCAACCGCGCAAGACGAGGAGCTGATTTGCCCGACGAGCAGTCATCGCCCTGTCAAGCACGGACGCTCGCGAACCCGAAGCTCATCACGGAAGTATTTCTCACATGGAAAACAAGCCCGCTGCCTATGAATGCGCCCTCTCCCCTTGCGGGAGAGGGCATGTAGGACAGCGCGGCAAGCTCGGTTGGGTGAGGGGTATCTCACCACGATTGACGCTTGCGGAGAGAGACCCCTCACCCAACCGCATGCTTGGATAGGCCGCACATGCCCTCTCCCGCAAGGGGAGAGGGCGCTGTATCGGACATCTTGCTGACTTGGGTGGACAACGACGCGCTCACACTCTTCATCCAGCCTCGCATCATTCTCAATCGTACAGCACCGCCGCGATCTTGGCGTCGCCGATGTTGGACTTGTCGTACCAGTAGAAGCCGGTGTCGGTGACCTTGGGCAAGGTCTCGCCCTTCAGCGCCTTGACGGCCGAGTCCACGGTGCAGCTGCCGATGCCGATCGGGTTCTGGGTGATGGCGCCGGCCATTTCGCCGGAGAGGATCGCGGCCTTCTGCTGCTTGCCGGAATCGTAGCCGATCACGACGATCTTCTTCTTCATCTCCTTGACGCCGTTGAGCACGCCGATCGCCGAGCCCTCGTTGGCGCCGAAGATGCCCTTGACGTTGGGGTTGGCCTGCAGGATCGACTTGGTGATCTCGGTCGATTTCAGCTGATCGCCGCCGCCATACTGCACGCTGACGATCTTGATGTTCGGATGCTTGTCCTTCATCTGCTTCAGGAAGCCGTCGCGGCGGTCGATGCCGGTGCGGCTGGTCTGGTCGTGCACGACGACGGCGACCTCGCCGGCATCGCCGATCAGGCCGGCCATCTTGTCCGCGGCGAGACCCGCGGCGGCGAGGTTGTCGGTGGTGCAGGTGGTCAGCGGAATGTCGCTGTCGACGCCGGAGTCGAAGGCGATCACCGGGATCTTGGCGGCCTGCGCCTTCTTCAACAGCGGAATCGCGGCCTTCGAGTCGAGCGCGGCGAAGCCGATCGCCTGCGGCTTCTTGGCGAGGGCGGCCGAGAGCATGTCGATCTGCTTGTCGACCATGGCCTCGGTCTCCGGTCCCTCGAAGGTGATCTTGACGTTGGCGGCCTTGGCGGCCTGCTCGGCGCCGAGCTTCACCGCCTGCCAGAACTGGTGCTGGAAGCCCTTGGAAATGAGCGGGATGTAGGTGTCCTCGGCGCGGACGCCGGTGGACGCGCCGGCCATGACGAGGGCGCCGAGCGCGGCGCTCAGGAGATGCTTTTGGAACATGGGTGTTTCCTCTCGTTCGTTTGTTGATTGTCGTGTCGTGGCGATGTTCTGCGCAGGCGGGCGGCCGCGTTCTCCTCCACTTTCAGGCGCGCTTCCTGCGCAGCATGTCGGCGTAAACCGCGAGAATGATGATGACTCCGGTGACGACGAATTGCCATTCCTGCGCCACCGACAGGATGCGCAGGCCATTGGTCAGCACGCTCATGATGAAGGCGCCGATGATGGTGCCGAGGATGGTGCCGGTGCCGCCGCTGAGCGACGTGCCGCCGATCACCACGGCGGCGATGGCGTCGAGTTCGTAGCCCTGGCCGAGCGCAGGCTGCGCGGAATTGATGCGCGAGGCGATCAGGAGTCCGGCCACGCCGCAGATGGCGCCGCCGAGACCGTAGATGTTGATCTTCCAGCGGTCGACATTGACGCCCGACAGCCGCACCGCCTCCTCGTTGCTGCCGATCGCGAAGGTGTAGCGGCCGAGCGCGGTGCGGTTGAGAACGATCGAGGCCAGCACCGCCATGACGAACAGGATCAGCGCCGCGTTGGGGATCGGCAGCGCCGGCACGATGGCGCCGAGCAGCGAATCCTGCGAGATCATCGAGAAGTTCTCGGTGTTGGTGAAGTAGATCGGCTTGCTGCCGGAGACGACCAGAGCGAGCCCCTTCAGCACCAGCATCATGCCGAGCGTGGCGATGAACGGCGGCACCTTCATCTTGGTGATGACGGTGCCCGACAGCGCCCCCGACAGCGCGCCGGTGGCGATGGCGGCCAGGACGCCGGTCCACATCGGCAGCTCCCAATAGGTCAGGAACACGCCGGCCATGACCGCGCAGAACGTCATCAGCGTGCCGACCGAGAGATCGATGCCGGCGGTGATGATGACGAAGGTCGAGGCGATCGCCAGCACGCCGTTGACCGCTGTCGCCTGCAGGATGTTGATCATGTTGTCGGTCTGCATGAAGGCCGGCGACGCCAGGCTGAAATAGATCATCAGCAGCACCAGGCTCGCGAACGCCAAGAGCTTCTGCAGCGCGGCCGGCCCGAGCAGCCGGCGCCGCAGCGCCGCCAGCGCGCCGCCCGGCGCGAGGCCGTCCTTGACCTGATCCTTCACCATTGCCGGGTCGCTCATGCCGTGATGCCTGCCTTCATGGTTTCGCGCTGGGTGGCCAGCTGCATGATCCGCTCCTGCGTGGCCTCGTCCGGCGAGAGCTCGCCGGTGATGCGGCCCTCGCACATCACGACGATGCGGTCGCTCATCCTGATCACTTCCGGCAGTTCCGAGGAGATCATCACGATCGCCTTGCCCTGGTCGGCGAGCGCGCGCAGCAGCCGGTAGATCTCGTTCTTGGCGCCGATGTCGATGCCGCGCGTCGGCTCGTCGAAGAACAGGATGTCGCAATCGCGGTCGAGCCATTTGGCGATCACGATCTTCTGCTGGTTGCCGCCGGACAGCAGCCGGACCTCCTGCGAGGCCGACGGCGTGCGGATGTTCAGCATCTTGATGAAGCGGCCGGCGGTGTCGCGGATGGCGCGCGTCCGCAGCATGAACTTCATGGCCAGGTAGTTCGCGAGGTTCGACATCACGACATTGGACTCGACGTCCATGCCGGTGGCGAGACCGAAGCGCTTGCGGTCCTCGGAGAGATAGCCGATGCCGTGGGCAACGGCATGGGAAGGGGTGCGGATCGTCACCGGGCGGTCGTGGACGCGGATCTCGCCGGTCGGCACGGCGTCGGCGCCGAAGATCGCGCGCGCGACCTCGGTGCGGCCGGCGCCCATCAGGCCGGCGAAGCCGAGGATCTCGCCCTTGCGCAGGGTGAAGCTGATGTCGCGCACCAGCGGCCCGCAATTGAGATTGCGCACCTCCAGCGCGACCGCGCCGGGCGGCGACTCGCCGACGATGCGCGCGTCGCTGAGGCTGCGGCCGACCATCATGGCGATGATGGCCTCGATCGGGGTGGTCGCGGTCGGCACGGTGGCGACATACTCGCCGTCGCGCAGCACGGTGACGCGGTCGGAGATCTGCTTCAGCTCGTCCATCTTGTGCGAGATGTAAACGATGCCGACGCCGCGCGCCTTCAGCGCGCGGATCATCCTGAACAGCTCGGCGATCTCGCGGTTGTTGAGCGCGGCCGTCGGCTCGTCCATGATCAGGACGCGCGAGTTGAACGACAGCGCCTTGGCGATCTCCACCATCTGCTGCTTCGCCACCGTCAGCCCGCCGACGATCGTGCGCGGGTCGATCGCCAGATTGAGCTGGCCGAGCAGCTCGGCCGCCTGGCGGTTGAGCCGGTCCTCGTCGAGCAGCAGCCCGAACGCCTTCATCGGCTCGCGGCCGATGAAGATGTTCTGCGCCACCGTGAGGTGGTTCATCAGCTGCAGTTCCTGATGAATGATGCCGATGCCGGCGGCCTGCGCCTCGCGCGGGCCCGGAAAGTCGATGCTGGCGCCGTCATAGAGGATCTCGCCAGAGTCCTTGCGGTAGACGCCGGCGAGGATCTTCATCAGCGTCGACTTGCCGGCGCCGTTCTCGCCCATCACGGCATGGACCTCGCCGGCGAGCAGCTCGAACCTGACATCGTGCAGCGCGCGCACGCCGGGGAAGCTCTTGCACAGGCCGTGAACGGCGATCAGCGGCGCGGTCATCGGTCAGCTGGTCGGGCGAGACGAGTCGTGCACGGACGGCGCATCATGGCAGCGCGGCTGCCGAAGCCGTAGCGCATGGCGAGCGACATATCGCATCGCGACCGCGATCACATTCATCCTCCCCGGCATTCGCATGCGTCCGCTCGATGTCGCAGCGTTGGTGGGAGGCTATTCATCCCCGGATGAAAGTCTATAGGTAAAATCGACAGGCCCGGGTGGCGACGCACCAACAACGCATACGAAGACCGAGTGAGGTTTCGCCTGTCTCCCCATC
>NZ_CAFJ01000056.1 GCF_000239795.1 Bradyrhizobium sp. STM 3809
CGGACCGTCGCCGCTGGCGATCGAGGCCATCCGGGCGGCTGCGGCCGACACATTGCGGCTCTATCCCGATCCGCAGGCGACGCGCCTACGCGAGGTGCTCGCCGACTATCACAAGGTCTCGCCCGCGCAGGTCTTCGTCGGCAACGGCTCCGACGAGGTGCTCGCGCACGCCTTTGCGGCGCTGCTCAAGCAGCCTTCGCCGCTGCTGTTCCCCGATGTGACCTACAGTTTCTATCCTGTCTATTGCCGGCTGCTCGGGATCGACTCCACCACCGTTCCGCTCGACGCCGAGATGCGGGTGCGCATCGACGACTATATGGGCCGCCCTGGACCGGTGATCATCGCCAATCCGAATGCGCCGACCGGCATTGCGCTGTCGCGCGCCGAGATCGCGCGGCTGGCGGCGGCGCGCAGCGACAGCGTGGTCGTGATCGACGAGGCCTATGTCGATTTCGGCGCCGAGACGGCGATCCCGCTGATCCGCGACTATCCGAACCTGCTGGTGGTGCAGACGATGTCGAAGTCGCGCGCGCTCGCAGGATTGCGTGTCGGCTATGCGATCGGCCATGCCGAACTCATCGAGGGGCTGACGCGGGTCAAGGACAGCTTTAACTCCTATCCGCTCGGCCGCCCCGCCCAGGCGGGTGCGATCGCCTCGATCGAAGACGAAGCGCATTTCCAGCAGGCGCGCGCGGCCATCATGCAGAATCGCGCCGACCTCACCGCCGCGCTGGTGCGGCTCGGCTTCGAGGTGCTGCCGTCCAGCGCCAATTTCGTGTTCGCGCGGCATCCGGACCGCTCGGGCCAGGCGCTCGCCGCGGCCTTGCGCGAGCGCGCCGTGCTGGTCCGCCATTTCACCGCGCCGCGCATCGCGGATTATCTGCGCATCACGATCGGCTCCGAGCCGGAGCTCGCGCGCCTGACGGACGCGTTGCGCGAGGTGCTGGCGAAGAACGATTGAGCGTTAGGACCGGTGCAGGCGAACGTCTCAGGCACTTTCGTTCAACAACCGCTCGATGAGAGCGACCACGGTGCTCTCCAGCTGCTCGGGAGCACCGAGCTCGATGCCGTCGCGGTAGGAGTGAGCGACGGGGTATTCGCCAATCCCGATCGCCGCGATCCGGATGTCCCCCGCAGCCTCGATCTCCCGGACCTGCTCGGGCAGGTGATGATGAAGATAGCGCTCGCCGTTCTCGGCGAGCGTGGAATCGTCCACCGGCGCGCCGTCGGACAGCACGATCAGATGTTTGCGCCGCTCCGCGCGTTGCCGTAGCCGCGCCGCCGCCCAGGCGATGGCTTCGCCATCGATATTTTCCTTGAGCAGTCCGGGCATCAGCATCGGCGCGCAGCGTTGCGCGGTCAGCGACTCGCCAGCACTGCAATACACGATGTGCAGCAGATCGTTCAGCCGCCCGGGATATGGCGGCCGTCCGTCCGTTTGCCACTTCTCCCGGCTTCGGCCGCCTCGCCAGCGAACGGTGGTGAAGCCGAGCACCTCGTGTTTGGCGCCAAGCCGCTTCAGCAGATCGGATGCGACCAGCGCGGCGCGGGCCGCGAACAGGATGGGATCTCCACGCATCGATCCGGAATGATCGATCAGCAGCGTCACCAACGTATCGGTCGCCTCGCCCGACGCAGGCGTCTTGCGGTCCGTCGCGGCTCGCGCCGCCAAGTCCTTTTCGAGCGCGAATAGCGGCGCAGGATCGACCGCAGGATAGCGCTTCACCCAGCTTCGCTCTGCATCGCTGAGCGTCGCCAGGAAACTATCCAGCTCCTCGGAGCGGATTTCGATGTCGAACTCTCTCGTGTAGGCTCGATAAGGCCGTGCCGGATCAAATGGCACCGGCTTTCGCTTGGTCTTGCGAAACGGAGGCAGGACGCTCGACGCAATCAGCGCAATCAAGAACATCGTCAAGGAGACGTCACGCCACACCAGACTGGCCCCTGCTGACCTCGTTGAACGTTTATGCAGGATGCCGCGTCGGACGCGAATTAAAAAGTATCTGGGACCGTGGCCTAGGCCGCGCGAGTGATGGTCAGCTGCAGCCGCCGCAGCCGCCTCCGCCACCA
>NZ_CAFJ01000055.1 GCF_000239795.1 Bradyrhizobium sp. STM 3809
CCCCGGCGACGCAGCCCGACGGCACCGCGCCGTCCGCAACTCCGCAGCCAGCGGGCCCGGCCGCCACCGGCAGCCCGAACGCGCCGGGCGGCGCCGTGACCAGCTCCGGCGTGATGCCGCGCGACACCGCGATCGCCGCGAACCCGCGCGTCAAGATCGACACCCCGCGCCTGACCGGCAGCATCTCGCTGAAGGGCGCGCGCCTCGACGACCTCGCCTTCGTGCAGTATCGCGAAACCGTCGACCCCAGCTCGCCGGCGATCGTGCTGTTCTCGCCGTCGAACACCGCCGAGCCCTATTACGCCGAGTTCGGCTGGGTCAACGCCGCCGGCGCCAAGGTGCAGGTGCCCGACCAGAACACGGTCTGGCAGCAGGACGGCTCGAACGCTCTGACGCCGTCGACCCCGGTCAAGCTGACCTACACCAATGGCGACGGCCTGACCTTCCAGCGCACCATCAGCGTCGACGATCATTATCTCTTCACGATCAAGGACGACGTCACCAACGCCGGCAACGCGCCGGTGACGCTGTATCCCTACGGCCTGATCTCCCGCCACGGCACGCCGCACGTCTCCGGCTACTACATCCTGCACGAAGGCCTGATCGGCTATCTCGGCGAGAAGGGCCTGCAGGAGTTCACCTACAAGAAGATGGACGACGAGAAGGCGGCGAAGTTCGACGTCACCAATGGCTGGCTCGGCATCACCGACAAATACTGGGCGGCGGCGCTGCTGCCGATGACCGATGCGCGGCTGCAGGCGAACTATTCGTCGAAGCTGGTCGACAACCAGCACCGCTACCAGACCGACTATGTCGAGAACCCGCAGACGGTGCCGGCCGGCGGCTCGGCCAGCGTCTCCACCCGGCTGTTCGCCGGCGCCAAGGAAGCCGGCGTCGTCGGCATCAACTTCCCGATCGGCGGACTCGACGGCTACAATCAGAAGCTCGGGCTCAACCATTTCGACCTGTTGATCGACTGGGGCTGGTTCTACTTCCTGACCAAGCCGATGTTCCTGGCGCTCGACTTTTTCTTCCGCTTCTTCGGCAATTTCGGCATCTCGATCCTGCTGGTGACGGTGCTGGTGAAGCTGGCTTTCTTCCCGCTCGCCAACAAATCCTACGCCTCGATGGCCAAGATGAAGGCGATCCAGCCGCAGCTGCAGGCGCTCAAGGAGCGCTATCCGGACGACCGGATGAAGCAGCAGCAGGAGATGATGGAGATCTACAAGAAGGAGAAGATCAACCCGGTCGCCGGCTGTCTGCCGGTCGTGCTGCAGATCCCGGTGTTCTTCTCGCTGTACAAGGTGCTGTTCGTCACGATCGAGATGCGGCACGCGCCGTTCATCGGCTGGATCAAGGACCTCTCGGCGCCGGACCCGACCAATCTGTTCACGCTGTTCGGGCTGCTGCATTTCGATCCGACTCAGCTGCCGCTGTTCGGCCACTACCTCGCGCTCGGCATCTGGCCGATCATCATGGGCATCACGATGTGGTTCCAGATGAAGCTGAATCCGACGCCGCCGGATCCGGCGCAGGCGATGATCTTCAACTGGATGCCGCTGATCTTCACCTTCATGCTCGCGGGCTTCCCGGCCGGTCTCGTGATCTACTGGGCCTGGAACAACACGCTCTCGGTGCTGCAGCAGAGCTTCATCATGCGCCGCAATGGCGTGAAGGTGGAGCTGTTCGACAACATCCGCGGCACGTTCAAAAAAAAAGCGGCGTGACGAGTAGGCCGGCTTGAGATAGGCGAT
>NZ_CAFJ01000054.1 GCF_000239795.1 Bradyrhizobium sp. STM 3809
TCGCCGGGGGCCTGCTTCTTGGCGAGCTCGCTCTGCAGCTGGGCCTGCGCGCGCTGCTTTTCCATCTGCGGGCCGTTGTAGAAGACCTGCCACAGGATCAGCACGAGGCCGGATAGAATGACGGCGAGGATGGTGTTGCGATTGTCGGTCATCGTTCTCTTATCGTCTCGTCATTCAATCCGGTTTACGGGATGCGCCCGGCGTCGCTGCGGGCTGCCTGGCGGCATTCGAGGGCCGGCGCGGTTGCGGCCGGCCGGGAGGCCGGTCGAGCCGGCGGAGCGCGGTCGTCAGGTCGTCGAGCATGGTGAGAAAGTCGCGCGACAGCGCATCCCGGCGGCCGACCAGCACATAATCACTGTGCGGCCGCATCGTCAGGGGATCGAGCCGCTTCACGAGCTCGCGCAGCCGCCGACGGATGCGATTACGCTCCGTGGCGGTGCCATTCTTCTTGGTGACGGTAAAGCCGATCCGGACCGGGCCCTGATCCCCGCGCTCACGGCGCTGGACCACGAAGGCAGGACTGTTCGCCCGCACGCCATCGGCAACGGCGAGGAAGTCCGCCCGCTGCCGCAGCCGATCCATGATGGAAATCTCCGGGACGGACGCCCTGGCTTCAGGCGCTGAGACGCTTGCGGCCCCGGGCGCGACGCGCGGCAAGGACCTTGCGGCCGCCGGTGGTGGCGAGACGGGCGCGGAAGCCGTGACGGCGCTTGCGCACCAGTTTGCTGGGTTGATAGGTCCGCTTCACGGGTCGATCTCCGCTGACGGGCAATTTGCCAGTTGACAACTTGCCGGCTTGAATTGTCGAGTGATGTCCGGTGATGCTTTCGGGCCCAAGATGGACCGCTGCCGGCCCAGAAATCGAGCCGCCCCGGGCGAGCCGGGTCATCGCGGACGGTTGGCGCGGCTTATAAGGGAGCGTCCTGGCTTCGTCAATCGTGGCAAGGCCTCGGCGGGGATACGAGCCGCACCGCGGCCGGGGTCACGCGTCAAGCTCCTGGTAATGCGTGTGGTGCCAGCGTCATCCCACGATAACACAGGACAATGCATCGATGGCCCGATCTGCGAGACTGGCGGCGCGCACGGCGGGTCACCAAGGATTGTGACGGCGGTGATGACGATTTCCTGGGTTCCATTCTGAACGGATTGGAAACCCTAACATGAGCGAACCGTAATTTGACGGGACTCCGGTGCAGTCCCATCTTGCGGACCCGTAAGGGTGGGGGTGTCTCTTACAAGGGCGAACCGTGGCAGAGAGCGACAACAAGCCGATTCTGGAGCGCCTGCGACTGAAACGGTCGCGCCGGCTCGGCTTGTCCGGAAAGCTGCTGCTGCTCACGATTCCGTTCGTCATGATCGCGGCCGTTCTGGTTTACGTGCCCGCGATCGCGAATTTCTGGAGCAACCGGCTCAACGACCGCCTCGCTGCAGCCAATACCGCCGCGCTGGTGCTCGACGCTGCCCCCTCCGGCATGGTGCCGGATTCCTTGGCGCGGCAGATCCTGACCTCGATCAATGCGCGGGGCGTCGCCATCAAGATGGGCCAGCAGCGCCGCCTGCTCGCCAGCGCGGACCTGCCGGCCTCGATCGATCATGACTACGACATGCGCGACATGACCGTATGGTCGTCGATCGTGAACTCGCTGCAAATGATGACCGAGACCGGCGATCACACCATGCGGGTGATCGGGCCGGCGCCGGGCCGCGCGCAGTTCATCGAGGTCGTCACCGACGAGAAGCCGCTGCGCAAGGCGATGTACCGCTTCTCGCGCAACCTGCTCGGCATCTCGCTGCTGCTCGCCATGCTCACTGCGGCGCTGGTGTATCTCGCCTTGCACTATCTGTTCGTGCGGCCGATGCGGCGCCTGACCGCGAGCCTGGTCGGCTTCCACGAGAATCCGGAGAGTGCGGCGCGCATCATCGTGCCGAGCCAGCGCTCCGACGAGATCGGCGTCGCCGAGCGCGAGCTTGCCGACATGCAGCGCGATCTCGTCTCGATGCTGCATCAGAAGAGCCGGCTCGCCGCGCTCGGCCTCGCCGTCTCCAAGATCAATCACGATCTGCGCAACCTGCTGGCCTCGTCACAGCTCCTGTCCGACCAGCTCGCCAGCGTGCCGGACCCGCGGGTGCAGCGCTTCGCGCCGAAACTGATGCGCTCGCTGGAGCGCGCCATCGCCTTCTGTCAGTCGACGCTGTCCTACGGCAAGGTGCAGGAGCCGGCGCCGGACCGCCGGATGGTCGCGGTCGAGCAGGTTGTCGCCGAGGTGCGCGAGACCGCGGGGCTGGCGCCCGACGCCTCGATCAGCTGGATCAGCGCGATCGAGCGCGGGCTGAAGATCGACGCCGATCCGGACCAGCTGTTCCGCGTGCTGCTCAACCTGGTGCGCAATGCCACGCAGGCCCTCGACAGCCTCGCAGCCGATGCCGGTGTGCGCCAGATCCGGATCACCGGCCGCCGCGAGGGGGCCGTGACCATCCTCGAAGTGTCCGACACCGGGCCAGGAGTGCCGGAAAAGGTGCGAGAGCACCTGTTCGAGGCGTTCCGCGGCGCCGGCCGCCCTGGCGGCTCGGGCCTGGGCTTGGCCATCGCCGCCGAGCTGGTGCGCGCCCATGATGGCGACATCCAGCTGGTCGAGGGGACCTTGGGGGCCACCTTCCGCATCACGATTCCCGATCGGCCGGTCGAGCTTCAGACCTTCTGGACCGAGCGCGCCAGCGCCTGAGTGGTCGCCCGACAATGGCGGCCGTTTCCCTCCGCTGCCGGGCCCCCTCTGCGGAAAAATGCACGCAAAATGTCTGGCTCCAGCCTTGCCAAGCGGCCTCCGAGCCGTTAGTCAGAGGCCCTTCGCGAGGCCAGCCGGCATTTGCCGCTCCGGCCTTCCGGGATCCGGCCGTCAAGGCCCGGAGCCCGCCACAAGCGAAAACGCGCCCGTAGCTCAGCTGGATAGAGCATCAGACTACGAATCTGAGGGTCGGACGTTCGAATCGTTCCGGGCGCGCCATTCATTCGATCGATAGATCAGCGGCTTAGTCTATGCTGGCGCCCAGCCAGCATCCACAGCCCTGATTCTCGCCTAAGCTCGCGCACCCTTGCCGCAAGTGAGGTGTCCCCTCTCGCATGATGATCCACACGAGCCGTTCAGAGTTGAGCGGCCGCGCATCGCTATGCGTTCGCGGCAAGCGCATTCGCGACGGCGCGGGGATTTGCGGCGACGTGCTTCCTGACCAGCACCTAGGCCACGTTTCTCGATACCGCCGGCGTGTCGATGGCGATCGCGGTGCTCGACGTCCAACCGAAGGAGTTGTGGGACTCCCCGGAGTATGCCGCCAGCGCTTCGCCGGGTCATGAGATCCGCGCCTTCACGTGCGGATCACGAAGCCCCTGGCGAGATGGTTCCGCACGAAATAGATCATCGCGATGCCCGGGACCAGCGCGAGCACGGTCATCGCCATGACCAGGCCAAAATCGGTGCGGAAGCCGAACAGTGCGTTGATCGCCATCGTGATCGGCTTGCCGCCCGTCGTGGTCAGGATACGAGCCAGCACCACCTCCACCCAGGAAAACATGAAGCAAAAGAATGCGGTCACGCCGATGCCCGGCGCGATCGCGGGAATGAGGTGGCGGACAAAGAAACTAGGCAGCGAATGGCCGTCCAGGAAAGCCATCTCGTCGAACTCGCGTGGAACCGAGGCAATGAATCCCTCCAGGATCCAGATCGAGATCGGGATATTGAAAACGCAATGAACCAGCGCGATCCCGACCGGAGAATTCTCGAGGCCGATCTGCGCGAATAGGACGAAGATCGGCAGCGACAGCACCACGGTCGGGGTGATGCGGAATACCAGCAGCAAAAAGAATAGCTGCCGGTCGCCGACGAAATGGTAGCGCGCGAACGCATAGGCAGCCGGCAGACCGACGGCCAGGCAAAGCACGACGTTCAGCGCGACGTAGATGATGGAGTTCAGGATGGCCTGTTTCAGAACCGGCGACTGGAAGATGGTCTGGTAGTTGACGAGGCTGAAATGCCCTTCCGCAATCCCGGCGCGCGGCAGGGTCGAGACGAAGCTGGTCATGAAGGTCTGCGCCAGGGGCACGAGAACGAAGGCCCCAACAATGACGAAGAGGATGATCCGGCCGAGCGACCTCACTTGAGGGGCTCCATGGCGACAGGCATTCGAGCGCTTGTTGCCGTCTTGAAGATCCAGGCGACCGTCAGAACGATCAGGAAATAGACCATCGAGCGGGCGGCTGAGGGCCCATAGTTGAAGGCCTGGATTTCCTCGCCGAGATCGAGGCTGAGAAACGCGGTGGCATTGTTGGGACCACCGGCATTGATACGGAAGGCTTCGATATAGATCATGAAGCTGTCCATGAAACGCAGCAGCACGGCCATCGACAGCACACTCTTGATCTTCGGGAGCTGAACGAAGCGAAACATCTGCCATGGCGAGGCACCATCGATGGCCGCAGCCTGGTAGTAAGCCGGCGGAATGCTGGAGATGCCGGCATAGACGAGCACGACGACCAGCCCGAGCCAGTGCCAGGTATCCATCACCACGAGCACGAGCCAAGTGTGCAGAGCATTGAATTTATAGTCGAATCCGATGCCGAGCCAGGACAGCAGTCGCCCGCCGAGACCGATATTGGGATTGATGAAGTTGAGCCATATCACCGGGATCATGTTCCACGGTACCACCAGCGGTACGGTGATCAGAACCAGAACGGTGCTGACGACGAAGCGATGCGACCGGCGCAGCAGCAGTGCAATCCAGATGCCGAGCGGCAACTGGATCGACAGCACCATGGCAGAGAACAGGAAGCTACGTCCGACGCTAGCGTAGAAGCGCTGCGACGTGACGATGTTGCGGTACCAATCGACCCCTACCCAAAATGGATTGTTCAGGCTGAACAGGTCCTGGAACGAGTAATTGGCGATGGCCACCAGCGGCAGAATACCCACGAAGGTCACGATGACCAGGGCGGGCAACACGAGAAGCCAAGCCGAGTTGTCGTGAAGCTTCATGTCGATGAGTGAAACGGGACCATGACCGGCAACGAAAAAGCTCCTCGCGTGCGACAAGGTCCTTTCAGCATTCCCGATTGCGTCCGATTTAGCCCGTCACGCGCGGGCAATCCAGGCGTCCCAGGCGCAGCCCAGTTCCGCGCCGTCGTCATGCGCGCCCGTCAGGACCGATAAAGACGTCGGCCTCGCAAGACATATCGTCGAGACCGTGATAGCAGCGCGCGGTTCCGCCGTCCGCCATCCGTTGCCCTCGGCGCACTGGTTTCGTAACAGCGACGAGGTGATGGCGATCCGACCCGCAGCCCGCAGCGAGATCATGACTGACGAGCGAAATCGGGAGCATGCCGGTGCTGAGGCCAGCTCGGACGGCGTCGCGGGCTATGATGAGCGAAAAGAGAGACGAAGAGGCAGATTGACCACCAGGTAACTATATCGCAATTTCAACACCATATGAGTTCGTGGTTTTATTCTGAATGGCGCGCCATTTGCCGATGAAACCCCCATCGTCCCATCCGTATTTCCGGAACAGCGCGACGTCGCCTTGCGCGCCGTGTCGCGGGTCCGCAGGAGAATGATCGTGAGCCGCTTCTGGTCAGAGCTTGCCCGCGGGCTGTC
>NZ_CAFJ01000053.1 GCF_000239795.1 Bradyrhizobium sp. STM 3809
TGCCCGCCACCCTCTCCCACAAGGGGAGAGGGTGCACCGTCACCGCGGATTCCCCGTCGCTTCCAATAGCAACAGATCAAGCGACACACGCCGATCGTGACTTGAGGAGACACTGAATGGCGCTTGCGCGTTCCCGCCGGGGTGACTCCGGCATGAACTACTGGCCGGGCTTCGTCGACGCGCTGTCGACGCTCGTCCTGTCGATCGTGTTTCTGCTGACCGTGTTCCTCGTCGTGCAGTTCTTCCTGTCGCAGGAGGTCACCGGCAAGGACAAGGCGCTGGAGCAGCTCAACGCCAAGATCGCGCAGCTCAACGAGATGCTGTCCTTGGAAAAGCTCGGCAAGTTGTCGCTGGACGACCAAGTCGCGCAGTTGCGCGCCGGCCTGTCGAACGCCGAGGCGGAGCGCGACCGTATCAAGGGCCTGTATGACGGCCTCGCCAACGCCGGCAGCAATGCGACCGGCCGCGCCAATGAGCTGAACCGGGCGCTCGAATCCGAGAAGCAGGTCACGGCGCGGGCGCTGGCGCAGATCGAGGTCCTCAACCAGCAGATCAGCGCGCTGCGCCGCCAGCTCGCTGCGCTCGAGGACGCGCTCGACGCGTCGGAGAAGCGCGACAAGGAATCGCAGAACCGCATCGCCGATCTCGGCTCGCGGCTGAACGTCGCGCTGGCGCAGCGGGTGCAGGAGCTGACGCGCTACCGCTCGGAGTTCTTCGGCCGGCTGCGCGCCATCCTCGGCAACCGTCCCGACATCCGCGTCGTCGGCGACCGCTTCGTGTTCCAGTCCGAGGTGTTCTTCGACACCGGACAGGCGACGCTGCTCCCGGAAGGACAGCAGGAGCTGAACTCGGTGGCGACGGCGCTGATCGACCTCGACAAGCAGATCCCGGCCGAGATCTCCTGGGTGCTGCGCGTCGACGGCCACACCGACGTCCGCCCGATCAACAGCCCGGTGTTCAAGTCGAACTGGGAGCTGTCGTCGGCGCGCGCCATCTCGGTGGTGCAATATCTGATCTCGCTCGGCGTGCCGGCGCAGCGCCTCGTCGCCGCCGGCTTCGCCGAATTCCAGCCGCTCGACACCGCGAACACGGAAGAGGCCTTCCGCCGCAACCGCCGCATCGAATTGAAGCTGACGGAGCGGTGACGTCGCGCTTCACCCTGCGCTCCTACCGCGCCGCCGACGAGGACGCGGCGATCGCGCTGTGGCAGGAGACGTGGCAGCTCGCCTACCCCGCGATCGACTTCGCGGCGCGCGTACCGTGGTGGCGCGCGCGCTGGCGGAGCGAGCTGGTGCCGAAGGCCGAGGTGATCGTGGCCGAGGCGAACGACACGCTCGCCGGCTTCGTGACGATCGATGCATCGGGCTATCTCGATCAGCTCGTCGTCTCGCCCGGGCATTGGGGCTCGCCGCTGGCGACGCATTTGGTCGATGCCGCGAAGCAGCGATCGCCTGGCGGCATCACGCTGCTGGTCAACAAGGACAACGCCCGCGCCATCCGCTTCTACAAGCGCAACGGCTTCATCGACGCCGGCGAGGACGTCAATCCGACCTCGGGCCGGCCCGTGCTGCGGATGGCTTGGACGCCTTAGTCGCAGATGCACCGCCGCCAGCCAGACCCTCCGCCGTCGTCCCGGACAACCGAGCGAAGCGAGGGCAGATCCGGGACCCAGACGCCGCAGCAGATGTGTGGCGAAGAACGATGTGGCAAGTTTCGCCTGCCAAACATTCGACCGGGGTTATGGGTCCCGGCGTTCGCCGGGACGACAACGAATATGCGGCGAGCTGCAACTACACGCCGCGAAACAGCACGCCGATGGTCAGCACCACGAAGGCGATCGCCAGTGCGTCGAAGGCGTGCGCCGTCGACAGCAGCGGGATTGAGGCGTGCATGTAGTGCGCGAGCATCGCGACGAGCGCGAGCACCAGCGCGATGGCGAAGATCACGAAGGACGGCGGCGTGAGGGCAAAACTGCCACGACGATAAGGCATGTCCGTTGCTCCTGCGGGGTTCAGGCACGCGTACGATCGACGCGCACGCTCAGTTCCGGCAGGGAACGTACAAAGCCGAAGAAAGGTTGCAGCCGCCGCGGCGAGAATTCGCAGTGTTGCCGGGCGCCCACATTGTTGCCGAAACTACACGGTCTCGAACTGCAACCGCGCCAGGCGCGCGTAGAGGCCGTTCGCTGCGACCAGCGATGTATGCGTGCCCTGCTCGACGATACGGCCGCGGTCCATGACCAGGATGCGGTCGCACGAGAGGACGGTCGCAAGGCGATGTGCGATCACCAGCGTGGTGCGATTCTTCATCAACCCTTCGAGCGCGGTCTGCACCAGGGTCTCGCTCTCGGCGTCGAGCGCCGAGGTCGCCTCGTCGAGCAGCAGCAGCGGCGCGTCGCGCAGGATGGCGCGGGCAATCGCAATGCGCTGGCGCTGGCCGCCGGACAGGGTCACGCCGCGCTCGCCGAGCTGGGTCTCGAACCCCTCCGGCAGGCGGCGGATGAACTCGCTGGCATGGGCGAGATCGGCAGCGCGCTCGACCTCGGCATCGGTCGCCTCGGGGCGGCCGAAGCGGATGTTCTCGCGCGCGCTCGCGGCGAACACCACGGACTCCTGCGGCACCAGCGCCATGCGCTCGCGCACCTTGCGCGGGTCGGCGGCGCGGACCGGCACGCCATCGACCGAAATGACTCCGGACGCCGGATCGTAGAAGCGCAGCAGGAGATGAAACAGCGTGCTCTTGCCGGCGCCCGAGGGTCCGACGATCGCGACCTTCTCGCCGGCGCGGATCGCGAACGACACGTCCTCCAGAACGCGGACGTCGGGACGGCTCGGATAGGCGAAGCTCACGCGGTCGAAGCCGATATCGCCGCGCGCCGGCTCGGGCAGCGCAGTGGGATGTGCCGGCGCGGTGATCTCCGGCTTCACGTGCAACAGTTCGAACAACCGCTCGGCGGCGCCCGAAGCAGCCGAGACCTCGCCCCAGACCTCGGAGAGCTGGCCGAGGCCGGCGGCGGCGAAGGCCGCGTAGAGCACGAACTGGCCGAGCCGGCCGGCGCTGATGTTGCCGGTCAGCACGTCATGCGAGCCGACCCAGAGGATCGCAACCACGCTGGAGAACACGATGAAGATGATGATCGCGGTGAGCACGCCGCGCGCCTTGGTCGAGACCCGCGCCGCCTCATAGGCCTGCTCGACCTCGCCGCCGAAGCGCCCGGCCGCGAGCTTCTCGCTGGTATAGGCCTGCACCGTGCGGATGGCACCGACCAGCTCGGACGCATAGGCGGAGGCATCGGCCAGCGTATCCTGGGCGTTGCGCGACAGCCGGCGGACCCAGCGGCCGAACGCGACCAGCGGCAGCACGATGAGCGGGATCGCCAGCAGCACGAACCCGGACAGCTTCGGGCTGGTGAAGACCATCATCGCGGTGGCGCCGAGAAACAGCAGCAGGTTGCGCAGCGCGATCGAGACCGAGGCGCCGGCAGCCGACTTGATCTGCGTGGTGTCGGCGGTGAGCCGGGACACCAGCTCGCCGGAGCGCGCGGAATCGAAGAAGGACGGCGACAGCGACATCAGATGCGCGAACACGTCGCGGCGGATGTCGGCGACGATGCGTTCGCCGATCGTCATGACGAGGTAGTAGCGGGCGGCGCTGGCCAGCGCGAGCACGGCGACGACCGCGATCATGACGCTGAAATAGCTGTTGATCAGCGCGATGCCCTTCGGCGTGAAGCCGAAATCGATCATGCGGCGGACCGCGACCGGCACCAGCAGGGTGGTCAAGGCGGCGACGGTCAGCGCGACCAGAGCGAGAAAGGCGCGGATCCGGTAGCGGGCGATGTAAGGCGCGAGCGCCAGCAGCGGGCGCAGCTTGGAGCGGCGAACCGGGGCGTCCGGTTCGGTCAGCGCCTCGACCGCTGCGACGGCGTCCTGCACCGCCTCCTGCGCCGAGGGGGCTGCGCTCTGCCGCTCGTCAAGCCGTTCCACTGCACTCATGGGGTCACCTGGGGTCACCTGAGAATTCATCCAATCTGCCGTCGTGATAGGCCCGCCGCACCTCGCTTGGCAAATCCGGAAACATACCAAGGTGGGGGCCCTGAGACGCCGCCTTGTTGGGCGACCTTGGCTTGTTTTGGGCGGGACCTTGGGCTATAGAGCGCGCCAATTGTCCCCCTTCAGTGACGACAGGATCAGGCGCGGCCGCGCTTCCTCATGTCGTCGCATCACGCCGCAGGATCCGTCATGAAAGCCGATATTCACCCGAATTATCATACGATTACGGTCGTGATGACCGATGGCACCGAGTACCAGACCCGCTCGACCTGGGGCAAAGAGGGCGACAAGCTCAACCTCGACATCGACCCCAAGTCGCACCCGGCCTGGACCGGCGGCACCCAGCAGATCATGGACCGCGGCGGCCGCGTGTCGCGCTTCCAGAAGAAGTTCCAGGGTTTCCTCAAGAAGGATTGATGCCGCGTGAGCCGCCTCGGCGCGGCTCCAGGCCGGCCCTGACCCCAAGCCCACAGCAAAACGCCCCCGGACACGGGGGCGTTTTTGTTTGGGGCCTATTCTCTCTGGACCAGGATGGCTCGGCCGGGACCGAGCCGTCCCCGATCACTGCTCGAAGGCCGCCTTCAGCCGGTTCAGGTGCGGAACCAGGGGATTGCCGATCGCGCTCTGGTCCGGCGGCGGCGAATGGATGGTGGCGTCGAGGCGGCGGACGCGGCCCTGCAGGCTCATCGATCGCGCGATCAGCTCCTGCAGCTGCTGCGGCAGCTTCTCCAGCAGGTCGGCCGGGCCGGGATCTGCGGCGGTCAGCTTGACCTTGGTCTTTTCGCGGTTGGCTTGGCCGAGGGTCATCTCGCCCTCCTTCACCGCACGATGCAGCAGCAGCCAGGAGGCGAGCTGCATCAGGCGCGTGGTGAGGCGCATGCTCTCGGTCGCGTAGGTCAGGCTGACGGCGCGGTCCAGCGCCTTGGCTTCATTGCGGCCCTCGCCATCGAGATAGGCGGCGGTCTCTTCGACCAGATCCATGCCTTCCCGGAACAGCGCGCCGAATGCAGCTGAATTGGTGAGCCGCTCATTGAACTGAACAAGAGCGCCATCGCCCAGCAAACGGTCCGACATGGTTAACGCCTCTTATACGCGACTGATGACATCATCCGGCAACCGCACCGGTATGATGAACAAATCATTGCGCGGCCGGTTTCGAGAGTCCAGCAGCAACGCCTAATATGGTTTCCACGGCGTGGGATGCGCCGTGCCCGCCTACCATCTGCGGCTGCAGCACCGGCTGATACGGCCGAGTCACTGCGGCTGATCAGTTAGCAGACACAATCACGGCAATAGTGTGCGGCCGGAGGAGTACGCTGTTATTCTCCCGCAATTGCACACTGTGCAGGGATCAGTCGATGGATGAGCGAGACCGTCTCCTCAAGGCAGACCCGCGACCATCGTTCCTCGCCA
>NZ_CAFJ01000052.1 GCF_000239795.1 Bradyrhizobium sp. STM 3809
CGAAATTCAGGTCGAAGGAGATCGTGGTTTCGAAGCCCTGGGCGTAGCCGGCCTCGGCGAGCAGCGCCTTCGCCTTCTCCATGTCGGTGACATACTTGGTCGGCTGTGGCCACGCGACCTCGGTCGCCTTGTCGGCGGCTGCACCGAACATCGGATTGGCGAGGCCGAACAGCACGGCATCGATGATCTTCTGATAGGGCATCGCGTAGGCGAGCGCCTGGCGCACCTTGGGATTGTCGAACGGCGGCTTGGTCACGTTCATGCCGATGTACTGTATTCCGTTCGAGATCGGCAGCGAGATCACGGTGTGCTTGCCGTTCGACTTCATCTCCTGGAAGTCCTTGTTCGGCAACTCGTAGGAGATGTCGGCATCGCCGCGCTCGAGCAGCGCCCGGCGGTTGCCGGCCTGCGGCACCATGCGCCAGATCACGCGCTTGATCTTCGGCAGCGGGCCGCACGCCCAGTCGTCATTGCGCTCCATGACGACTTCGGTGCCGGCGGTCCATTTCGTCACCTTGTAGGCACCGGATCCCGCCGTCTGCTGCTTGGTGTATTCGAGGCCCCACGGATCCTTGTCGGTGGCGTTCTTCTTGACCAGCTCCGAGTTGACGACGCAGGGCACGATCACGGCGAGATCGGGGATCGTCAGCCGGTCCTTCTTGAGAAAATCGACGCGCACGGTGTAGTCGTCGACGATGACGAACTGCTCCGGCTTGGTCAGCGAGCCCGCGCTCATCTGGAAGGTCGGGAAGCCGCCGACGCTGACGGCGCGATCGAGCGACCACTTGACGTCCTTCGCAGTGACCGGGGTGCCGTCGTGGAATTTGGCGTTCTTGCGCAGCTTGAAGGTCGCCGACATGTCGCCGACGGTCATGTCCTCGGCGAGCTCGGGCTTGAACTTGTCGCGGTCGTAATACGGGATGCCGCCAGGACCGCTCTTCATCTCGTGGCTGATCAGCCGGTCGTAGCAGTTCCACGACACCTCGTAGCCAGGCACGTTGGTGCCCACGCCGTGGATGTCGAGATTGTTCGGTCCGCCCTCGGAGACGATGAGCAGCGTCTCCGACCGTGCGTCGGCCTTGGCGGAGGAGATCACCGCCGGCGCCATCGGCAGCGCGGCGCCTGCAGCCAGACCGGAGACGGATTTCAGAAAATCACGACGCTTCATCAAATGCTCCCACGGAATACGACCGGCGAGAGCTATAATCGCAAGCTTCGTGCCAAGCCCGCTGTTTGGCTAAGTCATTGAATTCGCGAAGGATGGAACTCTCACGTTGAGAGACGGCACGTCGTATTGCATACAGATCGGCGATTTTGCACAAAGTTTGGACCGGGCCGAGCCATGCGATCGATTTACGCAAGCCGGATCCGCCCTGCGATTCAGGCCGGCCAGATCAAGGCCTGCAGCTCCTCGAAGCTCCCCACCCTGGACGGCCAGTCCGGAATGCAGATGTGCCGGAGCGGGTCGCTGTGCTCGTGCAACAGCATCAGCACGAGCAGTCGTCGCTTGAGCTGCCAGGTGATAGCCGCAGGCGCGAGGCCATAGCCTTCGAACAAGGCGCGCACGCGTTCGGGATGGCCCGCCGCCATGAACGCGCTCGGCCCCAGCAGGTCATATTCGCCGAACCCGGTCCTGACGTCGCCGAAGTCGAACAGCCCGCTGACGCGCCAGCCGTCACTGTCGCGCGCCACCAGGAAGTTCTCCGGAATGTACTCGCCGGTCAGGATGACGGGCTCGGGATCGCGAGGCAGCAGCACGGCCGCGTCCCGCAAGAGATCATCGAGGCGGGCCAGCAGCGGTTTCGGCAGCCCGAGCCGTTGATGACGATCATGACAGCCCGCGCGTTGCGCCTGCAGGAAGTCGGACCAGCGCGGACCAAGCTCCAGCAAAACCCCCGGCGGGACCCGCTGAACATCGGCGATCACGCGGCCGACGTGACGAAGCAAGGAGAGCTTGTCCGGCTCCGCCAGCTGCGGCCAGACATCGGAGGCAGGAACGCCGTCGAGCCGCGTCATGATCAGATAGGACCAGCCATCGCGCTGGCCCTGCTGCAACAGCTCGGGCGTGGCAACGCCGGCGAGGCGGCGGCACAGCACGCGCAGCGTTGCGCGCTCGGACAGGAACTGACTGCGGAGAAAGGCGGGGAAGATCTTCAGGATCGCGCCGTCGCCGAGCGCCGCGACCAGATTGGTGCCGCCCGCGAACGGGACGAGGCGCACCGCGCCATAGCCATGGCAGGCGGCGATGTCGGAGGCGACCGGCAGCCAGCCTGCCGTATCGGCCCGCAGGCGCCGCAACTGCGCGGCATCGGCCACGTGGGGCAGCACCATCGTCAGCGGTCCGGGCTCGCGCGCTCGAACTGCCGCAGCAGCCGGTTGCCGCGCTCGACCGCGGCATTCAGCGCCGCCTGCGCCGGCTTGCGGCCGCTGAAGGCCTGCTCCATCTCGTCCTCGATGGCGTCGCGGATCAGCACGAAAGACCCGAGCCGCAAGCCGCGCGAATTCTCCGTCGGCGGATGCAGTGTGACCTGCTCGATCGAGATCGCCGCCCCCGGATTGCGGTCGTAGAAGCCCTGGGCGCGGGTCAGATCGAACGCGGCCTGGGTGATCGGCAGATAACCCGTGTTCTGGTGCCAGGCCGCCTGGATGTCGGGTCGCGACAGATAGGCGAAGAACTTCGCGACACCCTTGTATTCCGCAGCCGGACGGTCGCGCAGCACCCACAGCGTCGCGCCTCCGATGATGGAATTCTGCGGCGCGCCTGCCACGTCGGGCCAATACGGCATCATGCCGTAGCCGACCTCGAACTTGGAATTCGCCTTGATGTCCGCGCGTGTCGCCGACGAGCCGATGAAGATGCCGCACTCGCCCTTCTGGAAGCGCGGCTCCGCGGCCTGGCCACGGCCGGCATAATCGAAGATCTTGCTCTTCTGCCATTCCGCGAGCTGGGCGATGTGACGCGTCACCAGCGGATTGTTGAAGGTCAGCACGGCATCGAGTCCGGCAAAGCCGTTGGCCTTGGTTGCGATCGGCAGATTGTGGAAGGCAGAGAGGTTCTCGACGTTGACCCAGGACGGCCACGAGGTCGTCGATCCGCAAGGCACGCCGTGCTCACGCAGCCGTCTGGCGGCCTGGCCGACCTCGGGCCAGGTCTTGGGCGCAACGGCAGGATCCAATCCTGCCGCGCGAAACTGATCCTTGTTGTAGTAGAGGATCGGCGTCGACGCATTGAACGGGAACGACAGCATGTTGCCGTCGGCATCGGCGTAATAGCCGGTGATGGCCGGAAGATAGGCCGAGGGCGAAAAGCTTTCATGCTGGTCGGCCATCAGCTCGAACACCGGATAGATCGCGCCCTTGGCCGCCGTCATCGTGGCGGTCGCGATCTCGTTGACTTGCACGATGGCCGGCTGGCTGCGCGAGCGGAACGCGAAGATCGCCGCCGTCACGGTCTCCGTGTAGCTGCCCTTGTAGCTTGGCACGATGCGATAGTCGGACTGCGACGCGTTGAAGTCCGCCGCCAGGCGGTCGACCTGCCGGCCGAGCTCGCCCGACATCGCGTGCCACCACATGATCTCGGTGGCGCCCCGCGCCGCCACGCTGCAGACAGCCGCAAACAACACGAGTCCGACCGAAAGCGAACGCCAGAAAATCCGCACCAGGGCCCCTCTTCAAATTTCGATCAAAGAACAGTGCCGGGGATGCAAATCGCAATCGGACGAAGTTTAAAGTTTGACAACCCGCGGCTGCAACAACTTTGCGGCAAACCATTGACGCGTGGCGCTTTGGCGTCAGAATGGCCTTATAGCACCGGCCAGGAGCCGACATTGAACCTTTTCGTTTCCTGGCCGACCTCATCACCAGGGGGAAAGTGTTGCCTGTGTACCGCGCCCGTCTTTCGTCAGTGTCGAGAGTGGACGCCTCGCCGGTGCTCACGCAGGCTGCGGGGGGCGCGCCTTGCCGCGCGGTCTTGCCGGAGGGCTGCGATCTCGCACCGCGAACCGCAGTGACGGCGTTTGCATTGCAACACGAGAGCTCGGCTGCGCGGGAGCGATCCTGCACGGATGAGTTCCCAAGGCGCGGCCCGAGGTAGCAATCGTGGCGCGATCCAAGCAGCGGGCCCCCATCCACCGGCCACTCAGCATGGCCGTCCTCGGGCGCGCTCGGATCGTACGCGTGCTTCGGGCTGTGCCCATCCGCTGGCGCATCCTGTCCATTGCCGCCCTCAACACCGCCGTGGTCATCGTGCTCGCCGCGCTGATCTGGAACGGCGCGCAGGTGCTGGGCACGGCCTGGGACGACGTCCGCCAGGTGCGCGAGTCCGACAAGGTGCTGGCGCTGCTGGAGAGCGAGACTAGCCGGCTGCAGAACCTCATCCACCGCTACATCAATCAGCCGAGCCCGGAGCTGTTCGCCGAGATCCTGCTGCTGCGCGAGGCCGTGCTCGGCACGCTGACGACGCGCGCCTCGACCGATCCGATGCTGTCGGGATCGGTCGAGGAGCTGGAGCGCGTCACCGTGCGCTTCCTCGACGGCTTCGGCGAACTGCGCGGCCTGCAGGCGACCATCTCCAAGACCTATGAGGAGGAAGTGCTCGGCCCGGCCCGCGACATCGCCGGGCTCTATTCGGTCATCGAGGGCGCGACCGGCCATCGCGACGCGGAGATCTGGCCGTCGCTCGGCAAGTCGCGCGAGTCTTTCACGGCGATGCTGGTGGCCGCCAACTCCTATTACCTGTCGCTGGCGCCCGCCTCCGCCGACGACGCCCGCCGCAACATCGAGACCATCGAGAAGACCATTCCCGTCATGTCGGGCCTTGCCGACAACGATCTGCAGCGCCAGGCTTTGCAGCGGCTGTCGGCGCGGACGGCGGCGTTGCGCGCAGGCTTCTCCAGGCTGACGGATCAGCTGAGCAATCGTACCGAGCTGCTGCGCAACACCATCGATGCGAGCCAGGCCGAGACCATCGCCGCCATCGACGGCCTGTCGGTGAAGATGCGCCAGCGCGAGCAGAAGGCGCAGGCGACCTTCGACAAGACGCTGCGCGACATCTCCCGCCGGGTGCTGTCGATCGCGGTGATCTTCCTCGGCATCATCCTCTCCGCCGGCGTGCTGATCGCGTTGTCGATCCGGCTGCCGCTGCAGCAGATCATGGCCGCGATGCGCGCGATCACGCTTGGCGATTACGATCGAAAGGTCCAGGGCACGGAGGCGCGCGACGAAGTCGGTGCGATGGCCCGCGCGGTCGAGGTCTTCCGCGAGAACGCGATCGCCAAGCGCAAGACCGAGGACGAGCTGCGCACGGCCAAGGAAAAGGCGGAAAGCGCGCTGCTCGAGCTCAATGCCGCGCAACGTAATCTCATCGATGCCGAGCGGCTCGCGGCGCTCGGCGGCCTGGTCGCCGGCGTCGCCCATGAGGTGAACAATCCGATCGGCATCAGCCTGACCGTGGCCTCCAGCTTCGCGCGCCGTGTCGAGATGTTCGAGGCGGCGCTGCGCTCGCCCGAAGGCGGCCTGCGGCGGTCGCAGCTCGAGGAGTTCGTGCGCACCTCGCGCGACGCCTCCGAGCAGCTCGTCGCCAATCTGCAGCGCGCCGGCGAGCTGATCCAGTCGTTCAAGCAGGTCGCCGTCGACCGGTCGCACGCGGAGCGGCGGACCTTCGTGTTGAGCGAGGCCACCGACCAGATCATCACCAGCCTGAAGCCGGTGCTGAAGCGCGCTCCGGTCACGCTGTCCGTCGATGTGCCGGAAGGGCTTTTCATCGACGGCTATCCCGGGTTCTATGGCCAGATTCTGACCAATCTGTTTCTGAACGCCGTCAACCATGCCTTTGCCGATGGCCGTGCGGGGACCATCTCGATCACGGCCCGGGCGCGTGGGGCGGATGACATCGAGATCATTTTCGCCGATAACGGCGCCGGCATGACTCCGGACGTGCAGCGTCAGGCCTTCGATCCGTTCTTCACGACGCGCCGCAACGAGGGTGGGACGGGATTGGGGCTGCATATCGTCTACAATCTCGTGACGCAGCAGCTCGGCGGCCGCATGATGCTGGAATCCCGCGAGGGACAAGGCACGACTTTTCGGATAATCATGCCCCGGGTCGCCAAGGGCGGCGCCGAGACAGCAATGGGTGACGGAACGACGCAATGGCCGAACAGGACGATGTCCTCCACCTGATCGACGATACCGGCTTCGCAGAGGACGCCCAATCGGCCCGGAAATGGAAGATCGCCGTCATCGACGACGACCATGCCGTGCATGAGGGCACCCGCTTTGCGCTGTCGGACTACAGCCTGAACGGCCAGGGGCTCGAGATTCTCTCGGCCTATTCGGCCGCCGATGGCCGCGCGCTGATGCGGGAGCACGGCGACATCGCCGCGGTGCTGCTCGACGTCATCATGGAGACCGACGTCGCCGGCCTGGAGCTGGTCGAATACATCCGCAACGAGATCCGGAAC
>NZ_CAFJ01000051.1 GCF_000239795.1 Bradyrhizobium sp. STM 3809
CGCCATCATCATCGGCAAGACCAATCTCGACCAGTTCGCCACCGGCCTCGTCGGTGTGCGCTCGCCCTACGGCATTCCGAAAAATCCCGTCCGCGCGGATCTCGTGCCGGGGGGATCGAGCTCAGGCTCGGCGGTCGCGGTCTCGGCCGGTCTCGTTCCCCTGTCGCTCGGGACGGATACCGCGGGCTCCGGCCGCGTGCCGGCCATGCTCAACAACATCGTCGGCTTGAAGCCGAGCCTCGGCATGATCTCGACCACCGGCCTGGTGCCGGCCTGCCGGACGCTGGACTGCATCTCGGTGTTTTCGCTGACGGTCGACGATGCCGTCACCGCGCTGTCGGTGATGGCGGCGCCCGATCCGCTCGATCCGTTCTCGCGCGACCGGCCGCTCGCCGCCGCGACCACTTTTCCGAAGGGCGTGAAGCTCGGCATTCCCCGCCCTGGTCAGTTGATCTTCTACGGCGACAAGGCCGCGGAAGCCGCCTATTCCGCAGCCGTTGCGCGCTTCGTCAAGCTCGGCGCCGAGCTCGTGGAGTTCGACCTCGAGCCGTTCTACGAGACCGCGCGGCTGCTCTATGAAGGTCCATGGGTCGCCGAGCGCTATCTCGTGATCCGCGACCTGCTCGCCTCCGACCCCGACGCCATCCATCCGGTGACGCGCGAGATCACCATCGCCGGCGCCCGCGGCAGCGCGGCCGACACATTCGCGGCGCTGTATCGCCTGCAGGCGCTGCGCAAGGTCGCCGAGCGCACCTTCCGCGACATCGACGCGATGCTGCTGCCGACGGCGCCGACGGCCTACACGACCGCGGAGGTGCTGGCGGATCCCATCCTGCTCAACAGCCGGCTCGGCACCTACACCAACTTCGTCAACCTGCTCGATCTCTGCGGCCTGGCCGTGCCGGCCGCGATGCGCAGCGACGGCATTCCGTTCGGCGTCACGCTGCTGGCACCGGCCGGCCACGACGCGGCGCTTGCCAGCCTCGGCCGCGCCTTCCACGCCGACACCGCGCTGCCGGTCGGCGCGAAGTCCATCCCGCAGCCGCCGCTCGCGGCGGTGTCCTCCTCGTTGCACGGCGACGAGATTGCCGTCGTCGTCGTCGGCGCGCATCTCTCCGGCATGGCGCTCAATCACGAGCTGACCGGCCTCGGCGGCCGCCTGCTGGAGGCGACGACCACCGCGCCGGACTACAAGCTCTACGCGTTGTCGACGACGCCGCCCAAGCCCGGCATGCTCAGGATCGAGGATGGCAAGGGGACCGCGATGGCTGTCGAACTCTGGGCGCTGTCGGCGGCGAGCTTCGGCAAGTTCGTCAATCTCATTCCGCCCCCGCTGTCGATCGGGACGATCCGGCTGGCCGATGGCCGCAGCGCCAAGGGCTTCCTCGTCGAGCCCGCCGCACTCGACGGCGCCCGCGACATCTCTGAGTTCGGCGGCTGGCGCGCCTACATGGCGCAGAAGGGCTGATCGGCAGAAGACCGTAGGGTGGGCAAAGCGGCCGCCGCCAGGCGGCAGCGTGCCCACCGTCGGGCAGCATGCTCATCAGTACGGCGGTGGGCACGGCGCCACGGACATCCCGTGCATGGAAACTGCACGGCAGCGCCTTTGCCCACCCTACTGCTCCACGAGGAGCTATACCGACACCGCGTAGATCTCGTACTCGCCACGCACCAGCTCGATATGGGCTTTCATGGCGCTCGCGGCACCCGCCTTGTCGCCGCGCATGATGGCGACGACGACGCGGTCGTGCTCGGCGTGCGACTTGGCGAGGCGGCCGAGATTGCGGAACTGGGCGCGGCGGAACGGCTGCACGCGCACCCGCGTCGCAAGCGTGATCTCGGCGATGTAGGCGTTGTGCGCGCCGGCATAGATCGCGTTGTGGAAGCGCTCGTTGACCTCGTGGAAGCGCTCGGGATTGCCCACGTGACTGAGATTGCGCAGCTCCTCGTGGATGGCTTCGAGCCGCTGCCGCTCGACCGGCGTCATGCGCTGCGCGGCGAGGCCGGCGCACAGGCCCTCGAGCTCCGCCATCGCCTCGAACATGCCGGTCAGTCGATCGACCGATGGCCGCGCCACCACGGCGCCGCGATGCGCGCGCGCCTCGATCAGGCCGGAAGCCGCGAGCTGGCGCAGCGCCTCGCGCACCGGCGTGCGCGAGACGTTGAAGCGCCGGGCGATCTCGGTCTCGTCGAGCGGCGCACCCGGCGCCAGCGCGCCGCGCACGATGTCGTCGGCGAGTTGCAGGCGAAGCTCCTCGGCGCGCGTGATCTTGGCCACGGCCGGCGGCGCACGTTCGGTGCGCTGGACATCGGCTTCACGGATGACCCGCGCACGCGTCCGCGGCGGAAGATCGTCCAGGCTCATGCCTCAACCGCCCTTTGCTTCGTCGATGATGCTGACATGAGCGGCGACGATTCTCCAGCCCTCGGGAAACCGGATCCAGGTCTGCATCTGGCGCCCGACCTTGCCCGGCGCGCTGTCGCGATAGAACAAGGTCGAGGCGACCGCGGTGTCGCGGCCATAGGTCGTGATGACCGTGCGGGCAGTGCGCCGCATCAGCCCGACCGGCGAGCGTGCGGAGCGAAACGCCGAGATCTCGCCATAACCGTAGAGGTTCTCGCCGATGCCGTAGCGCAGCGTGCGCGAGTCCTGCTTGAACAGTTCGTCGAGCACGGCGACGTCGTTGCTGACCAGCGCCTGTTCATAGCGCTGGAACTGCGCGGTGACCTCCGCGACGACGTCAGGCAGATCGACTTCCATTCTCCAGAACTCCTCTCGGGGCCGGCGCCGCGGCGACGCCAAGCTGTTGCAAGGCGTGGGCCACACGCAACGCGACATGTTCGCACCAGGGCGCGGCGATGATCTGCACGCCGATGGGCATCGGCTCCAGCGGAATGGGAACCGCAACGACCGGAAGTCCGATGAACGAGATCGGCTGCGTGTGAATGCCGATATTGGCACGCACCGGCAGCTCGACGCCGTCCAGCACGAACGTCGCCTGCCCGAGCTTCGGCGCAATGCACGGCGTCGCCGGCGCGATCAGCACATCGACCGACTTGAACAGCTCGAGCACCTGCGCACGATACCAGCGGCGGAATTTTTGCGCGCGGTCGACCATCGGCGCCGGGATCATCGCGCCCGCGATCAGGCGATCGCGCACGGCCGGATCGAAATCCTGCGGACGTTGGCGCAAGCGGTCGAGATGCAGCGAGGCGCCCTCGGTCGTGCTGATGACATAGGCTGCCGCGCGGGCGCGCGCGGCTTCGGGCACGTCGATCACCTGCGTTAGCTTGAGCGCGGTCGCGACTTGGCTGACCGCCTCGGCGGCTTCGGGAAACAGATTCTTCTGGAAGTGACCGCCGGCGATCGCGATACGCAGATCACCGAGGCCTTGCGACAACAGGTTTGACACCGGCTCCGGCCCGCGCGCCGTGCACGCGGCATCGTCAGGATCGGGGCCCTGCATCGCGTCATAGGCGAGCGCGAGATCCTCGACCGAGCGCGCGAACGGGCCGAGATGGTCCAGGCTCATGACGAACGGAAACGAGCGCGCCCGCGACAGCCGCCCATAGGTCGGCTTGAGACCGAAGATGCCGCAGAACGACGACGGCACGCGGATCGAGCCATTGGTGTCCGAGCCGAGCGCGACCGGCACCAGGCCGCCGCCGACGGCGCTGCCCGAGCCGCCCGACGAGCCGCCGCTCATCCGCGTCGGATCATGCGGATTGCGCGACGGGCCGTCATGGACGTTCTCGCCGGTGAAGTCGTAGGCATATTCGCCCATGTTGAGCGCGCCAACGAGAACGGCGCCGGCGGCCTCCATGCGCTCGATCAGCGTCGCGTCGCGGCTGGCGGGCGTACGATCACGATTGATCCTGGAGCCGGCGCGGGTCGGCAGCCCCGCGACGTCGAACAGGTTCTTCACCGCGAACGGCACGCCGGCCAGCGGGCCGACCGGCTTGCCCGCGGCGATGTCGGCATCAACGGCGCGCGCTTTCGCACGCGCGCGCTCCGCTGTCACATCTGTGAAGGCGTTGAGGACACCATCACGCGCCGCAATGCGCGCCAGCGCGGCGTCGGCGGCCTCGACAGCGGAGAGCTTACGGGCGGCGACCGCCGCGGCAATCGCACTGGCGGTCATGTCGGCAGGATCAGGCGGTGAAGACACTGGCAGGCTCGGCTTCGTCAGGGAGGGAGAATTCGTCGACCAGCCTCGCCATCTTCAGCGAGACCGCGAGATTGGCGCGGATCGCCGGCCGCCAAGCGTCCTCGATCGGCAGGCCGAGCGCGCGCCCGACGGCGTCGATGTAGTCGTCCCAGTCGCGGTCCGATGGCACGGCCATGCAGCTCCCCCTCTCAATGCGCCGGCAGCGGCGGATGCGGAATCGCCGTCAGCAGCTCACGCGTATAGGCGTCCTGCGGATCACCTAGCACACGTTCGGACGGACCTTCCTCGACGATTCGACCCGACCGCATCACGATCACACGATCGCACAACAGACGCACCACGTTCAAATCATGCGAGACGAACAGATAGCTCATGCCGAGCTGCTGCTTGAGGTCCTGCAGCAGATTGAGCACGACCGCCTGCACGGAGACGTCGAGCGCCGCCGTGGGCTCGTCGAGAATGACGAGCTTCGGGTGCAGCGCAATCGCGCGCGCGATGCCGACGCGGGCCTTCTGGCCGCCCGACAATTGGTGCGGAAAACGGTCGAGCAGGTTCAGCGGCAGGCCGACCATCGTCGCCAGCTCCTCGCATCGCGCACGCAACGCGTCGCGCCCCCGGATGTCGCCGAGTTGCAGGATCGGGTCGGCGATGGCGCGCGCCGCCGTGAAGCGCGGATTGAGGCTGTCGGTCGGATCCTGGAACACCATCTGGATGCGGCTGCGCTGCGGCAACCGCGCGAACGCCTGCGGCAGGACGTTGCCGATCTCCTCGCCGTCGAAGCTGATGCGGCCCGAGGTCTGGTCGAGCAGCCGCATCACCATCATCGACGTGGTCGACTTGCCGCAACCGGACTCGCCGACGAGGCCGACGCTTTCGCCGTGCCCGACCGTGAAGCTGATGCCGTCGACGGCGCGGAACACCTCCGGCTCGATCGCCGGTTTTCGTCCGAACAGTTTCGACAGCGTCGCGGATGCGCCCTGCCGCGGATATTCCTTGACGAGCTTGTCGACAAGGAGAAGCGGCTTGGCGCTGCTCGCACTCCGACCGCTGTCTTCGCTCCGCTCGTCACCCCCGGGCTTGACCCGGGGGTCCATCATCTCTTGCGAAGAAGGATGGATCGCCGGGTCAAGCCCGGCGATGACGACCTGTGTTTTCGCTGACGCCTCCTCCTCCGGCAGCAGGTCACGCAGCGACACCCCGAGCCGCGGTGTCGCGCGCATCAGCTTGCGGGTGTAGGGATGCTGCGGCTTGGCGAAGATGTCGGCCGCCTTGGCGGTCTCGACCACACGGCCCTTCTCCATGACCACGACGCGATCACAATAGGTGGCGGCCAGGCCGAGATCATGCGTGATCAGGATCGTCGACATGCCCCGGCTCCTGGTGAGCTCGACGACGAGATCCATCACCGCCTTCTGCGTGGTGACGTCGAGGCCCGTCGTCGGCTCGTCGGCGATCAGGAGCTGCGGATTGCAGGCCAGCGCCAGCGCGATCACCACGCGCTGGCACATGCCGCCGGACAATTCGAACGGATAGGCGTGATAGCGCTCGCGCGGCCTGATGATCTTGACCTGCTCGAGCGCGGCAATCGCCTTTTCGGCGCGGTCGTTCGCGGCGGCCTGGGCGTGCTGCTTCAGCACGTCCTCGATCTGCTGGCCCACTTTCCGGATCGGATTGAGCGCCGCGCGCGGGTTCTGGAAGATCATCGAGATCTCGCGCCCGCGCAGGTCGCGCATCTCGCTCTCCGCGGCCGCCTTGACGTCGACGCCGGAGAACATCACCGAGCCCTCGGCGATGCGCCCGGCGCGGTCGAGGATGCGCATCACGGCATAGGACGTCACCGACTTGCCCGAACCGGACTCGCCGACGATCGCCAAGGTCTCGCCCTTGGCGACGGAGATGTCGACATGCTGCACCGCCTTGACGATGCCGCGGCGAGTGGAGAATTCGACGGTGAGATCGCGAACGTCGAGCAGCGGCTGCGCGGTCATGATGCTCTCCCGTATTCGCGTCCGTCATGCGCGGGCTTGACCCGCCTGCGGGGCCGAAACCCCTTCGGCGCTGCGAAGGCCCGTGCATCCATCCAAACCAACAAGTTCGTCGTCAGTCGATGGATTGCCGGGTCAAGCCCGGCAATGACGGAGTTATTCCTTGGCGAGCAGCTCATCCCCTCATGTCCTGCGCTGGGGATCGACGATGTCGCGCAGGCCGTCGCCGAGCAGGTTGAAGCAGAACACGGCGATCATCAGCGCGACGCCGGGAAAAAGCGCGATCCACCATTCGCCCGAGACCATGAACGAGGCGCCCTCAGCGACCATGATGCCCCACTCCGCGGTCGGCGGCCGCACGCCGAGTCCGATGAAGGACAGGCCGGCGGCGTTGAGGATGGCGTAGCCCATCGTGAGCGACATCTGCACGATCATGATCGGCATGATGTTCGGCAGGATGTGGCCGAGCAGGATGCGCAGTTCGCTGTTGCCCGACAGCCGCGCCGCCTGCACGAAGCCGGCATTGCGGCGGACATTGGCTTCGGCGCGCGCGACGCGGGCGTAGAGCGGGAAGTTCACGATCGCGGTGGCGATGATGATGTTCTGCACGGTGTTGCCGAGAGCTGCGACGATGCCCATCGCCAGCACGAACAGCGGGAACGCCATGATCGTATCGGCGATGCGGCCGACGATTCGGTCGGTCCAGCCGCCGAAGAAGCCGGCCGCGACGCCGGCGAGGCCACCCATGAAGAACACCAGCGCGACCGAGGCGACCGCGATGAAGGTGTCGAGCCGCGTCGCGACCACGACGCGGCTGAAGATGTCGCGGCCGAGCTGATCGGTGCCGAACCAGTGCGCCGCCGACGGCGGCTTCAGTGCGGAGGCCGTGTCGCTGGCGAGCGGATCATACGGAACGATCCAGGGCCCGACGATCGCCGCGAGCACGATGATCACCAGCAGCCCGAAGGCGAAGCCCGTGACCTTGTTCTCGGCGAGCACATAGCGCGTGTGCCCGATCAAAGCCATCACGCCGGACGTGCGCGCGGCACCAGCGGGTTCGAGGGTCGGCGCGACGGTGCTCATCCTTCCAGCCTCACACGGGGATCGATGACGCCATAGAGAATGTCGATGACGAGGTTGAGGATCACGTACATCACGGCCATCGTCAGCACGAAGCCTTGCACCGGCGCGAAGTCGGAAGCGATCAGCGCCTCGACCGCATAGGAGCCGATGCCCGGCCAGGCGAACACCTTCTCCACCAGCACGTTGGCGCCGAGCAGGAAGGAGAACACCATCGACAGCGTGGTGATGACCGGCAGCATCGCGTTGCGGAACGCGTAAGTGACGGTGACGGTCGACGGCGACAGGCCGGAGGCGCGCGCGGTCCGCACGAACTCCGACGACAGCACCGACAGCATCGAGGCTCGCGTCATGCGCGCGATCGGCGCCAGCGAGAAGATCGCGAGCGTCGCCGCCGGCAGGACCAACTGGCTCAGCGCCGAGCGGAACGCCTCGCCGTCGCGGGCGATCAGCGTGTCGATGAGGTAGAATCCGGTCACATTGTTCGGCGCGCTGTAGAATACGTCGAGCCGGCCGAGCGGCGCCGGCGACCAGCCGAGCCGGAAGTAGAACACGTAGACCAGCACGAGGCCGGTGAAGAACACCGGCAGCGAGACTCCGGCCGTCGTCACGACACGGCAGGTATGGTCGATCCACGATCCCGGCCGCGTCGCCGCGAGAACGCCGAGCGGCAGCGCGATCGCGACCGAGACCAGGAGGCCGAGCAGCGTGAGCTCGGCGGAGGCCGGCAGGCGGTTGCGGATCTCGGTGGCCACCGGCTGGCCCGTCGTGAGCGAGCTGCCGAGATCGCCATGGGCGAGATCGCTCGTGTAGCGGAAGAACTGCTCGATGAGCGGCTTGTCGAAGCCGAGCTTCTTGCGGATCTGCTCCACCGCTTCCTTGGTCGCGGCGGGACCGGCGAAATAGGCGGCGGGATCGCCGGGCAGCGCGCGCGTGAGCAGAAAGGTGACGATCACGACGCCGATCAGCGAGGGGATGGCGAAGGCGAGGCGCTTGGCGATCAGAGTCAGCATGGCCGATGCCTTCCCGAATCTGCCCTCGATCTCATTTCAGGGCGTCCCGAACGACGCCGCCAGTGAGTTGCTCGGTCATGCCCGGGCTTGTCCCGGGCATCCACGTCGCTCCTGGTGCGCCGAACGACGTGGATGCCCGTGACGAGCCCGGCCATGACGGCGTGGAGGCGGGAGGGAGCCAAACTCAGATCGGAACATGCGATTGCGCTGCCCAGGTCGGCACGTTTTTGGCCGTTGGATAATCCCCCGCGGCGGTGTCCGTGGCCCCCCCCCTCGCCGCCCCTCCCCGACAAGGGGGGAGGGAGTGAGAGAGTTCGGGCCACCTCACGCGCCCTGATCACGCCGCTCATCCCTTCACCAGCGCGCGATAGTCGAGGCGGCGGTGGAACCAGTACTGATAGCCGGAGATGTTCTTCTGCATCGCGACGTTGACGAACGGCTGATACAGCGGAATGCGCGGCACGTCGGCGAAGGCGAGGTCGACGAAGCCCTTGACGTCGGCATCGTAAGCCGCCTTGTCGCCGGTCGCGGCGGCATCGCGGGCGCCGTTGATGAGCTTGTCCATCTCCGGCGATTTGTAGCTCATCGTGTTGAACACGGAATTGTTGCCGTGATAGCACCAGTAGAAGAAATACTCGGGATAATCGAGCCAGCCCGAGAAGATGTTGGTGAAGAGCGGCATCTCCTTCTTGTTCAGCTCGGTGCGCCAATTGGCGCCGGGCACCTTGTTGATCGTCGTCTTGATCCCGAGCTGGGCGAGGCTCTCCTGCACCAGCACGCA
>NZ_CAFJ01000050.1 GCF_000239795.1 Bradyrhizobium sp. STM 3809
CTCTTCCCGCCGCCGGACCGTCCGGTCATCGAAAATAACCCACGGGGGTCATCATAGGAACAAACAGGGAACATGTCAATGCGGCTAGCGACGCCTTCGGTCTCGTCGGGACAATTAGAACACGCCCAACCGCCTCCCGCGCTCCGCTGTCTGCGCCAGCTCCTTCAGCTCGGCCTCCGCCAGCTTGCCGTTGGCAAGGATCGCGCCAAGATGGTCGCGCACCTTGCCGACGATGTTGATGGCGAGGAACAGCTTCTCGCGGCCCGCGACATCATCGATCACGGTCTGCCGCCATGCCGCGCTGTAGCGCGCCTCCAGCGCATCGAAGGCGCCCGTGAGCAGTTCGTCGTCCAACAGTGCCTTCGCGCGCAGTCCGCGCGCCGCCGTTCGCTCCAGTCTGCCTTCGTCAGTCATCGCGACGCTCCACTTGGCCATGGGACTGTCGATCGGCGTGTGCGGCAGCCGCAACGTCGACCGCCGCTTCGGCAATCTTCATCTCGTGAGCGGACCGCGCCTGCTCGCGCTGCTGTGCCGCCTCGACGGTCTTGAGATGCGCATCGAGCAGCGCGATCTTCGCGTCCAGCCCGGCCTTGATCTTGGCGAGTTCGATCTCCGCATGCATCTTGACTTGCTGATGGACGAGGTCGTTGTGCGCCTGCTGCTGCGCCAGCTGCGCCTTGTGCGCGGCGACCGCCTGCTCGGCCTGCGCGCGCGCCTGCGCGGCAATCAGCTTCGGATCGGGCGGCGGTTGAGGCGGCGCCGGCGGCGGATGCAGCAGCCTGCCGGTCCGCGGATCAATCGCGGCCGGATCGTTGAAGAACCGGGCGGGATTCTTGTGCCCCATGATCCGCGTCAGCTCGGCGGCCGTGTTGTAGAGCTCGCGGTCGCCGACCAGGTTGAGCTTGCCGGCCATCACCAGCTCCTTCTGCACATTGGCGATCGCCATGGTCTGCGCGAATTGCTGCGCCTTGCCGCCGGAGCCGAGCCCGACCTCGATCGTCATGTCGTCGCGCGTTTTCCAGCTGCGCGGGTCGACCTCAACCCAGGCGTTGCGCAGCCGCACCGTCTGGCGCTGCTGGCCGTGCTTGCGGATGGTCGCATGGAGCAGGCCGAACATGTCGCGGACGCCCTCGGCCATGATCCGGGCGATCAGCTTGATGCGCATCTGCGATGCGGAGAACACCTGCGCGACCGCGGTTGCCGACTGGTTCTGCAGCGCATTGGCGTCGATGCCCTGCGCCTGTTTCGCCAGCCCGGAGCGGCTCTCGAGCTCGGCGTCGATATATTGCAGCATCGGATAGATCGAGCTCGTGATGTCGGGCACCACCTGCCAGTTCAGGCCGCCCGCCGTCTTGGTGCGCACGACGCCGCCGGGACGCGACACAAGGAGGTCGTCGAGCGTATTGGGTCCGGCGTTGGCCTCGGCCACCTCGACCCGCGGGTTGTTGTGCAAGTAGAGGTTATCCAGCGCGCCGCGCTTCAGCGCCGTCTTCTCACGCTGCAGCGGCATCACGAGATCGGCGATCGAACGGCCGAAGAAGCGATGCGTCATCGGCACCGGCGTGGTCGCTGCGAAGGGAATGGCGTTGAATGGCGTGATGCAGTCCTGGCCGTCCTTGCGCAGGATCTCGCCTTGGTCGCCGCCTGTGATGATCTGGTACAGGCATGGCCTGCCCTCGCCTTCATAGTCCATCCGGAGGTAATGCTCCGTGATCCGGACCAGCCTGGTGCCCGAATTCGACGCGCTCGACGACACGAGCGAATGCTCGTCGACCGTATCGCGCGCCAAGGTTTCCGTTCTGGCGGTGTCGCTATCATCGCCGAGCGACCTGATCTGTGCCGCGTCGAAGCCTTCGGCGATCAGCTGCGCCTCGGTCTTGGTGACGATGTCGTGAAAGCAGTAGTTGCAGTCGCGGATCGAGCGCGCACCGCGCTCGATGCCGAACTCTTCCGGCGGCACGCCCATCACCCGGGCCTGGGCGAACTTGCGCGTGGTGACGATCGTGACGTCGTGCGTGATCGGTGCCGGCACCGGTTGCAACGGCGCCGACGGCAAGGACATGGTCATGGTGGGACTCGTTCAGACGGATGGCGGAAAAGGACGGCACGCGCAGTCAGAGCGCTGTCGAACCAAATGGGGCGTCCGGGTCGGATCCTCGGCGCCTCCGGCAGCTTTCAGCTCAGAACCCCGAGCGGCCGCCTTGGGTGGCGCGCATATAGTCTTGGATCATGCCGAGTAGCCCGCCTGCGGACGGCCGGTCTTGTGCCGCCTCGGCTGCATCGCTGCGCGCGGCAGGCGCGCCGGGACCGGATAAGGTGCCGGCGAATGGATAAGGAAACCGCGGGCCTCCGGTGTCGAAGACCGACGTCTCTCCTGAACGGCCGGACGAGGTCGCCGCCGCTCGAGCCTTGTTCATGGCCGCTGGCTGCTGAGCGAGATCCCCCGCCGGCGCGTCGTGAAGATCAGGAAAGCCATACTCGAACACGTTGTAGCGGCTGGGGACTCCGGCCATCGCGGCCCGATCCCGGACGATGGTCTTGGCCCAGGGACGCGAGACGTCCTGCGACATCTCGAGCGGACCAAAGCCGTAAGTGACTCCGACACCAGGCGTCCCGATCCCGAAGCCGGAAGCTCCGCCGCTGAATCCCGCATTGGGACGGATCACCCCGCCCCCCGGACTCCCGGAGATCGACGGCCCCGTCAACAAGCCTTCGAGATCGTCCGTGTAGCCCGCCGAAAGTCCGGCGCGCGGCGTGCCGTAATAGACCTGCGGGTAAACCCGCCCATGATTGTCGATGTAGAGCCCGCCGCCGAGGCCTCCCAGGAAGGTGGGAATGCCGAACGTGCCACCGCCATAAGTTCCTTTGGTCATTGACCTGTCTCCTCACCACGATCGACCGGCCGATCGCGATTCGATTTGTAGGTGTTCCACCCCTGTAGCGCGCTGTAACTCGCGACCGCGAAGGCCAGCAGGCCACCGCAGCCGAGCACGACATTGCCGGCAGCAAAGAAGCCGAGGGAGATCGACAGAAAGGCTGGGCACGACAGACCCATGGCCTTGATGTAGGAGACCTGCACGTCCAATGGCGTCGTCGGCTCCAGGGCATAAACCGAGAATGCGTAACGCGACGTCCAGTCATCCTGAAACTGGGGAGGCAGCGTATCGAGAATGGCGTGATACACTGCATGCGTACGGATGGCGGTGACGAAAAGGAGAAATCCCCCGAGGACAAAGAATACGGCTGCCATCGACTTGTCCTTGTTACTAGGCTTTGCGCTTGCGACACGCGCATCGGCTTGAAAGCGAGTTACGACGAGTTGAGACTACCATGTCCTGGAACGCGCCTGATGCAGCGGCCGGTCGGCTTCTCTTCGAATTGCCGGGTAGCGGGCATAGCTGCGGCCGCTATCGCGCTTACGCCCGGCCGCCGCCGGGGTCAATTTCAGCCGCCGCCATGCCGGCGCCGTCCAGTTGGACGTCCTGCCGCCGGCCGCGCACCGAATGCGCCACGATCCGCATGGCGCCGTCGGACTCCATGACGGACTGCGCCAGCAGCGCGAACTGGTCCTCGGTGAGATCGTAGTAGGTCTCGCGGCTCTCCTCCTCGCGCTCTTCCCACCACACCTTGACGACGCCGACCTTCGACAGAAGAGCATCCTTGATGAAGGCGTAGAGGATCATGAAACCGGGGTTCTGCTGCATGAAGACGTGATTGACATAATCGGTCTCCTGCGCTGCCGCCGCCTCGTCCTCTGGACCGACCGGCTCGAACCTCACGACCTCGTCGGATCCCGCGAAGATGTCCATCAGGTGCGGCATCAGACCTTCGACCGTATCGGCGACATCGGTCGAGACGGCGCGTGAGCGCCCTTCCTGGGCCGGCATGTCCTTCTTCATATTGCCGAGATAGTAGTCCATGGCATCGGCACGCTCCTCGGCGAGCCGCGCCGCCGAAATGGCGGCGAGCGCGTCGGCTTTTTCGGCCGCGAGCATGGTCTTGAGGTCGGCGTGAGACATTTTCGGCATGATCAGATCCATATCGCTTCTATCGGAGCATGTTGGCCGTTGCAGGTTTTGCGTTGCGGTCATCGCGCGGCTGGCGCCAGGGCGAACGCCACGCCCATATCGGACGCCGTACTCACCAAGTGCTAACTGGCCGACCGGAGATCGGACGGGCAGGGAGCCACCTCATTTGCTCCAGTTCGGCGACTTGCGCCTGAGAGCGGCCCAGTCTTCGAATCCTGGCATGCTCTCGCCCGCGCTCGGCGGAGGAAATGGATAATCGGCTCCAGGCGCTCCAGCGATAAGTCCTTGAGGTTGCCCCGAGGTGGGGGGCGGAACAAATCGTCGATCGGGTGTGATCGGGGCGCTCGTTCCCGCCTCGGACGTCCATCCCCCAAACCGGTCAGCGAAGGACGGAACGTAACCAGGGGCCGCCAGCTCGTTCGGTGTCGTTGCCGGCGCATCAACCACTCGCTCGACTGCTCGCCGCGAACGCAGAATGCGTGTCGGACTCGTCGGCGATGATGGCAATGCCGGAGCATCGGCGTTCGAGCGAGATGCATCGACCGGGCGCGCCCCATAGCGAGGTCCGGACGTGGGGATTTTACCGAATACGCTGTCGACGGTAGACGCGACTTGACGATCGTACTGATGCTGCTCGTTCAAATAGGGAGCCAGATACGGATCTGGATCGATCGGGCCTTGTTCGTTCCAGTAGTCGACCGGATTGAGCGTTCGGCCGTGACGATCCTTGATCTGGTAGTGCAGATGAAAATCTCCGCCTTCGACGCCGGGCCGATCGACGCCCATGTTACCCATCGTCCCAACCAATTCGCCTGCCATGACGGCGTCGCCAACTCGCACGTGCTGAGAGTGCGTATGAAGGAGCTGGTGCGAGACACCGTCCTTGTCCTGGATGGCGATCGTTCCGTACCCTCCCTCACCCGCCCGGGTGACGACCCCCGACACCGGCGATCGAAGCGCGGGATAGCTTCTGTTCAGCGGCAGCGTCTGGCCGCCTTCGTAGTTGCCATCCGCTCCCTGGTGGTCCTGCATTCTCCCCCAGCTTTTTCGCCACCTCGGCCCAGGAGGGCTCGTCATGTGTGAGACATGAGTGACGTTCGCTCCATCCGTGACCGGCTGAAGCATGCGCCGCAATGCTTGTTCCCATGACATCGGTGATTTCCCTGATGAGATGTGACTGTTGATGACGTGAGCCCCGGTACGGACGACACCCGGCGATGGACCAGGGCCGTTACTGCTGCTGAGGGCCAAGCTGCGCCTTCGGGAAGCGGTCGACGACCCTCGAGGTTCATCTGTCCCGTTGCGGATCAGCGGGGACGTCGGCTCAGAACATGGCGCATCATCTCGATGGAAGCCGACCGTCGAATGGCATCTGCCATGTCGGGCTGGGCGTCCGAGCTGTCGCGCGCTGGGTGTCGTCCTCGCTTTGCGGGATCGTCGTAGGCCGAGGGATTCCGTCGCTAGCGACCTGGCTTCGGCACAACCGCGCACAAGCCCTTGTCAGCCAGCAGCCTTGCATCGGTGAAGAAGAGATGCCGGCAGCAGACTGCTGGCGCGAACAAGGCTGCGTCGAGGTCGCTTATTTCTGGAAATCGCTGGAACGAAGAGGCGCGTAATGCTCGTGAACGAGATCGATGTTGCTCCTGAATCTGATAGCAGGAATCGTACATTGGCGCTGGGCCTCGGTGATCTCGATCTCGTGGACCTTCTCATTTGCAGGGATTCGTCGATCCGCCTTGATTCGAGCGACTTGAAGTCGGATCAATTGCTCCCGGCCAACGTACCGTTTGGTTACGTCATCGTAGCCTGTAAAGACCTGAATGACATTTGCTCGTATCGTCTTGAACTCATCATAACCGCTCAGGTCGTACTTCCTGGCAGCCGCATCCAGCTTCGCCGTCGTCTCCGGACCTGTCTGGTAGAACCCGTCGTGGCTATTCTCTCGGATCTGATTGATTTCATCGGCCGCAGCAAGAAGCCCGATGATCTGCTTCTCGGTCAACTTGATCTGGACGAACTCCATGCACGGTCCAAGGGCTCCGGCAGGACGCTTCACGACCTTATCCGGCGAATCGTCGAACTCATTCTGACCACCGAAGGCAACATTCAAAGTAAACGCAGTAAGCGCCAACGCTGCGGCGACTGGACGCATAGACGGGGGCATGAGATGTCCGATCGGTCATTCTGGTTGACAATCATGCAAATTTGTACACGCTTTGTTCCGACCGTGCAATCGCCTTCTGGCTGCATATCGCACTGGCTTGATCATCAGACGATGCAGGGTCAGCGCCACCCCGCATCCTGATATCGGATCGGCCGGTTGAAGCTCATGACGCGTCCCGGCGCCTCGTAGCAGATCGCCATCAGGCCGAGCGCGTCGGCGGCGTGCGACGACCAGTCGTGCTCGGGACCGAGCCCGACGTTGCGCGTCTCGTCCCTGCGCTCATGGTAGAACCCCAGCGCCTCGCGTCCCGCCTCCGTCGTCGTCTCGTTGAACCAGAGTTGCGGACCGAGCCGGCGCAGCGCCTCGATCCGTATCATCGCGGCCCCCCTGCCCTGGTTCCTGACCGGCGGCTCGACGGCAAAGCCGGCCTCGCGCAGATGGTCGGCGTAGCGTTTGCCGGTGACGGCATTGGTCGCGAGTCCGTCATGCGGAAGATAGAGAATAGCGCTCTGATAGCCGCGGGCCCGCAGCCAGTTGACGTGGAAGGCCAGCACCTGGCCGACCGCCTCGTAATAGTCCAGCACGCGGACTTCGCTGCCCACCCACTGCACGACCCAGATCGTGAAGGCGTCGGCGGTGGCTCCGGCGCCGCCGATGTCGATGAAGGCCCGCAACGGCAGCAGCGGATCCGCGGCGACCTTGCCGATCCGTCCATCGCGCCTCGCCTGCGCCAACAGGTCGGCGAAATAGGCTCCTTCGAACGCGCGCACGTAGTCGCCCTCCCAGATGTGCTCGTAGCGGTCGGGGTAGAGCGCAAGGTCGAGCCGGCGCTCCTCGTCCAGCACCGCCGGAAACCACGGATTGTCGCGCCAGCTCGCCTTCACCACCACCGCGCCGTGAGGCTTGCGGCCACGCAGGAAGTCGTCGACGGCATCGGACTTGCGGCGCGGATTCCAGCTCGCCCACAATTCGGAGCGCGGCGCGCGGATCGTCGGCCGCAGCAGCGACAGCGAGCGCGCGCTCAAGGTCTGCGCCTCGTCGATCCAGGCGATACGGAAACCCTCCAGCGACTTGATCGATTCCGCGGTGTGATCCTGCATGCCGCGAAAAATGATCAATCCGTCGCCCGGCGTCGCGATGCGGTCGTTGAACGGCCTGAAGCCCTGGCCGAGGCCGAGGCTCGCGACCTTGCCTTCGATCAGCCGCTTCGACGACTGCGCCAGCGTCCGCTGCGCCTCGCGGATGCAGACGGCGAGCGTGCCGCGCTCGGCCTGGCAGGTCTCGACCAGCAGTTCGCCGAAGAAATGCGACTTGCCCGAGCCCCGACCGCCGAACGCGCCCTTGTAGCGCGCCGGCGCGAGCAGCGGCTCGAACACTTTCGCGGTCGGGATCTTTAATGTCGACAATGATCACCTGCTACTGCGCGGCGTTTGAGCCGTCCACGGGGCCGACAGGAAGGGTACAGGCGGCGCGCCGGAGTCAAAGACGGCGGGGCCAGCCGGAGTCGCCTGCCGCGATCGGAGACGGCGAACGGGCTGACGCTTGTCCGCGCTCACGAGCCCGGGCTCGACCCAGCTTGGCAGGACCGCTCCGGCCCTTGGATCGATCGCATCTCCAAACCTCTCGTCGAAGGATGGAGTCGCGACAGGCCCCTCGTCGTCGGCCGAGCCAGCGGGAAATCGTCCCAATCGCTCGGAGGGCGTATCGGCACCGCCGCCGACATATGCGTAGTCCTTCTGAAGACCGCGCAGGGCTTCAGGGATCGGCAATCCCGTTCGAGCCAATCGCTGCGCTTTCGGATCCTTGGCAAGTGTGTCGGCGATATCGGAGAGATACTCATAATTGGCTTGTGGCACCGGGTAGAGGTGTTTTCCAAGCCCTGCCGCTTCGGTGATCCTGTTCACGATCGAAGTACAAATCCTGGGATCTTGCGAGAAACGGGCAAGATCCCAGCCATTGTACAAGAGAGGTTCGGCCCCGATCTTCGCGATCTCCCCACGGGCGAGATCGGCCTGCCTTTCGGTGATGGGAACTGTGAATGTCGCATACTGACCGTCATCCGCGACGCTGGAAAAGTCGTTCGGTGGCGCTTTTCCGTTCTGCATCGTATGAGCGTCAAATTTTCCTTGGTCTGAGATCGAGCCATGGTGCTGCGGACCGAAGCCAGCATACAGCTGCCCGGTCGGATCGCTGACCACGACGGCGGCGTGACCGGGCAAACTGGGGTTGATCTGAAATGTGAGCGCGTGTCGAGCAGCCATCGTCGCTTCCGCTTTGCTGAGAAATGTTTTGGTAAAATGCATCGCCCGCGACGTCGCGTGCCGGGCGGCAGCCCGGCGATCCGGACAAACGCCGCTGGCAGCTCTTCGTCGCATCAGTCGAGCGACCGCAAGAGGCGCGAGCATAGATGCATCGGCCCGTGCAAATTACGCGAGCCAGCGCTTGCCGCCGCATCGACATCGCAGCCATACGCGTGTTCGCGGCGTGCGACTAATCGCGATTGAGTCGCTTGATCAACGCAGTGTCGATCTGCTCAAGACCCGGCCCAACGTATCTGACAAGCAGACGCCAGATCGTATGGAGCATCCATCCGAACAGGTAGGAGATGACCAGGCTCACGGGAGCATAGAAGCCATAGCTGTTCATCCAACTCTCTGTGCTGAAGGGCGGATCCTGGAGACCAAGGGCTGGCCATACCCAACCAAGGACCAACCCGGCCGGGAGAACAGCCGCTTCAGCCAACAAGACGCTCGCCTTCAAGCTGGCGAAGTAAGACAGGCAACTGAACAGCAGAAAATGCACCACGTAGAGAGCCGAAGCGATCAGCCCTCCCTTGTTGAGCCGCACAATTCCCCTCCTCTTCCGTCGCAACTCTTGCAAGCTACTGCCGTACGACCCTCACCGCGACCATCATCACTTGGCGGCCGTCGACCTTGAGACGACTGCAAAGCGACAGAGTTGCGCGGACCAATACTCTGCCTAGAACGAAGACAGAACATCAGAGCCCGCAGGAATTGTCAACGGCAGCCAGCAAGGACGACGGACGCCCCGCGACGCCGAGACCTGCGATCTTGTCCTCGATCGGCCGTTTGGACGATTGCGCCAGCGTGCGCTGCGCCTCGCGGATGCCGGCCGCAAGCGTGCCGCGCTCAGCCTGGCAGGTCTCGACCAGGAGTTCGCCGAAGAAAATGCGACTTGCCCGAGCCACGGCCGCCGAACGCGCCCTTGTAGCGCGTGGGGGCCAGTAGCGGCTCGAACACTTTCGCGGTGAGAATCTTGAGGATGGACAATTACCGCGCTCTCTTGAGGTAGTGGCTCAGCTCATAGGTTTCGGCACGAATGGATCTAGTCAATCAGGACGAATGCAAGTCGGCCAATCCTCGAACGCGGATCTCACAGCCACTTTGCGTCAGAGCTTCATTAGGGGAGAAAGGAATGAGGGCCTCGCAATCCTCAGGAAGCATAGACTAGCCGCGTGGATAGCCAACGAGAAGGAACGGGGCTTGCACCGACTGTCCGTTGCTCCGGCTCGATCGCCAATGCGTTACGGTCCTTTCTCGGCACCTTCCAGGGCATGGGCGGTGCGAACGGTCCTCCGAAAGCATCAATATCGATGACATTCCGGTCTCGTGTCTCCGGAATGAGCGTCGACGGCAGTTCGATACGCCTGTCTTTTTCGTAGCTCGAGTCGCTCCATCTCGCCGACGAGGAGAAGGCGTCTTTGAATCTCTTGAGCTGATCCAGTACGTCCGCCATGATATGGGTTGGATCATCCAACTGCTTGCTCACCAATTCGACGGAACTGTAGAAGCCGGTCAGATCTTTCAGCAAGGCGTCCGGGTCCTTCTTGTGCCCTTCGGGATCGTAGGACCCGTCTCCGTTGATCATGTCGTCCAGCTGTCGTGTTATGAAACTGAAAACACGCGGCCGGTCGCCAGGCGCGATGCTTGGCGCCCCAGGCGCAGGTAGTGGAGCTTGTTCGATGAGACCTCGGGTGTCGGTCATGTTCTATCCTTTTTCGGCATGATCTTGTCCAATGGTTCACTGGACGCTCTGCTGAAAATCGAGATAAATGGTTCCGATCCGCCCATTCCAAGAGAACGGGGTTCTGACGAAGTCATCGGGGCCTGACGACAGGCGCCGATAGATCGCAATGCGCAGCAAACCTGGTTTTACGGCCGATGCAAATCGTTCCCGGCTATCGACCGTGTAGCAGCAGCCCGGCGCGCCGCGAACGACCATGTCCATGGCAAAGCCACGGCCATCCGGATAGACGAGGACGTCGACGTCCAACTCAGCAGCCCTGAAGCGGCAAATGCGTTCGGGGCCACAGCCCTCGAGTCGGCCGCTGCCTGTCTTGCCCTCAGCTTCGACGGCATAGTTGAGGATGAAATCGCCGCCGATCGCGGAGCGGCAAGATAAGCCTAGCAGGATGAAGCCGACCACGAGCCGTCGCGTGAGAACACGAGCCGCCCTTTGCCCCATGGGCCGCATTGATCCTGGCGTGTGACCCGGCTGCATCTCGATCGCCATCAACCGATAGACGTGCGGCGCGCGCTCGCAGAACAAAAGTAGAACACGAAGACTCAACCGTCAACATCGAGCGAACCAGTAGCAACGCCATTCCTGCTTCGTCAGCTCTCCTGCGCGTCATCGGAATCGTCCGGCTGCACGATCACGCGCTCGATGCGGTGGATCAGCTCCAGCGCGCCGTCCTCGCCGTTCTGCAGCGCCTGCGGTGCCTTGCCCCAGCCGCGATCGAGGATGGCGTTGGCGGCCGACACGCGCGCAGCATGCGTCGCCTTGGGGGAACGCATCACCCCGACCAGCGTGTTGATCGCCGTCCTGGTATGGCCGCGCGCGATCGATCGGATTTCGGTGATCGTCTTCGACATTGTCGCTTCCCGGGTTTTGCAGATTGAACGTTGAACGTGGTCACGCCCGCCCGTCGCCGGCGGCCATCGCGACGAGTCCCGCCCAGACGGGCGAAATCAGAGAAGCGGTCATCATCCTGTCCTGTTCGGCTGATGGGAGAAAGGCGCGGCGGATCGCGGCCAACGCGATCGCTTCGGGCGCGAACCCTATCCCGCGAGGGACCGCTGCGGGCGCGACGACGATCGCCATGCCCGCGGCCGCCCCGTTCGCGCGGGACGGTCAATATCCGGATGAAAAGGCGTGCAAAGATTGCCGAATGGCGACGAGGTTCATCCGGGCGCAGCGAGGCCAGCCGTCCTCGAACGATTGCTTCCTGCGACTGTCGCGTCCCAGGTTGCGCCCGCCGTTATTTCGGAAATTTCGATATTGGCATCATGCCAGTGATTTGCCCGACGTGTCAAATTTGATCGAAATGCAGCGGCCGGACTTTCCGATTTCGCTAACCACGGCGGCAACTGCTCGCCGCAGCAAATCAAAAGCCCGCTGCCGAGTGCTCGGCGCGGGCTCTATGATTTCTGCGACGATGGCAAAATGCGCCTGATTTGCCCGACGTGTCAAGCGCGCGAATGCGCCGCCGATCGTCAGTTCGTCTCGCCGCCCGTCGGGCTGAGCCGGAAGGAGGTTTCAAAGATGTATGTCGTCGCATTCGTTCTCGCCGCCTTGTCCGCACTGTTCTACGCGGCCGGCGACCATCAGCTTGGATCCGTCGGCGCCGACGTCTGCCAGGTCGGCAGCCTGTTCTGCGACAAGCCGCACTACATGATGACGAGCGCGGTGCTCGCCGGTCTGTGGGGCAAGTTCGTCAGCATGCGCTAGCCAGATCAGTCCTTGATCGCGTAGAGCGGCGTCCGCACGGTGAGCTGATACACCGGCTTCGGCGCCCATGCGATCTGCGCCGTGACGCCGAACAGCCGGTTGTCGTCGTCGTCCATGCGATCGAGATCGAGCCTGACCAGCGGCTGCGTGTAGGACGCGATCGGCGCGACCGCGAGCAACTGGGCGCCGGCGAACGATTGCAGCCCGACCCGCGCGGAGACCTTCCAGTTGTTGTCCCACTGATAGAAGCCGCCGAGATAACCGGCGGTCGTGTCCCCGACCCGTGCGAGCGCCGAGTCGATCTCCACATGGGTGTACTGAACGCCCGCCAGCCAGCCGCGCATCTCGTCGGGGTCGAGCGCGTATTTCGCTTCGACGACCGTATTGAAGGAGGTGGTCGCCAGTAGCGAGTCCGGCACCGAGCGTGTCAGCGTCGACTGCAAGGTGAGGGTCGGGATGGCGCCGCCGTTCTGCCGGTAGACATCGGCCTGGAATCCGAGGAACCAGCTGGTCACCGCGAGATCCGACCAGCCCGACGCGCTCTTATAGGACGCGCTGCCGGTGAAGCCACCATAGAGCGAGAGCGCCTCGCCGAGGTCCACCGTGAGCGGCACGTCGACACCCACGCCCTGGTTGGTCGGCGCCGAGAGCTGCGGGCGTCCCGGCAGTGCGGGACGGCCGAGCAGCTTGCGCAACGTGGCGAGCTGCGACAGCGTCGCGAACAGCGAGCCGTCGCCGAGTCCGGTCGACAGCGAGCCACCGGGCACGTACGCGTAGTTCGTGCGAAAATCGATGTAGAGATTGGCAAGGCCGGATGACGACGTGTCCTTGTCGTCCTCATCGCCGCCCTTCTGGTCCTTCGCGATCGCGCTGCCCCCCATCAGCACGGTCATGCCGACCGCCGCAGCGCAGGCCCATCGCCACGGCCGGCGCTCACCCGGCAACGGTTCCTCATCCACCATTCCGACGTCCCCCAGCGGCCGAAGCTACTCCGGCGCGGCGCGAACCTACAAGTCCGGAGACAAAGCGCGGCACGAAGACCAGGGGACGACCGCATACGGACTAGTCCTA
>NZ_CAFJ01000049.1 GCF_000239795.1 Bradyrhizobium sp. STM 3809
ACGTATCGTGACGACGCGTACGTCCCTCTGCACGAGGCGGGTCGAGCGAGAGCATCGTGCTGATTTGGCCGACGTGGCAAGGGGTGAGGCTGCGACAAACCAACACGACGGGCAGTTTGCGCATGGAATGCATGCGGGAAATGCCCGTCGGGCGGAGATGCAAGCTCCTACAACGCGAGCTGATTGTTGCGTTGAAAATCTCTCGCCGAGCAGGGCGCAGTCATCGGCAGCGCAAGTCCGTAGGGTGGGCAAAGGCGCGCGCATGCTGCTTGTTGCGTCATGCGATGTGCGATGCGCGACGTGCCCACCGCGTCGCAGACGCGGATGGACGGTGGGCACGCCACCGCCCTGCGTGCGGCGGCTTTGCCCACCCTACCGGTGATCATGAACACCTGGCGTAACAGACCATCCTCTCACATGCGCCGCCAGCTCTTGCCACGGCTGCAATGTCCACGCGCCCGACGCCGCGCCGGAGGGCGACGCGAGCACGAACGCGACCGGTAAATCCTCCTGATCCGGCTGTCGCCCGAGCACGATGGCGCTGGTCGGCCGGCCGTAGAACATGCTCGCGGCCTTCTTGCTGGTGAAGGCGACCGTCGCCGGCCGATGCTGCCGGATCTTCGCGACGAAGCCCGCGACATCCACGCCGGCCTTCAGCGCGACATGGTCCATGCCCGCGCCCTGCTTGCAGAGATCGGTGAAGCCGATGCCGAGCGACAGCAGCAGAGGAAACTCCGCCGGCTGATACAGCCGCGGCGTCAGGCCTGTCGCATGCAGCGTTCGCCAGAAACGGTTGCCGGGATGGGCGTAGTAGTGGCCGGTCGCGGCCGAGCGCTCGCTCGCGGCGGTGCCGACGAAGACGAGACGCAGGCCGGGCCGGAGCTGATCGGGCAGGCGGTCCATGCTTGGCGTTGTCGCATTATTGCGAGATCAGCAACAAGCCATTGATGGCCGGGCGCGTTGTTGGGCCGTCAGCCCGGCGCTACACGTCGCTCCAGCAACGGGAGCCCATCATGTCGGACCGCCGCCTCTATCATTTTCCTCTGTCGGGCCATGCGCATCGCGCGCGGCTGATGCTGAGTCTGCTCGGCCTGCCGTGCGAGCTCGTCGAGGTCGACCTCAGGGGCGGCGCGCAGAAGCAGCCGGATTTCCTCGCGCTCAACGCGTTCGGCCAGGTGCCGGTGCTGGTCGACGGCGACGCCGTGATCCCCGATTCCAATGCGATCCTGGTCTATCTGGCCCGCCGCTACGATGCCTCCGGCCGCTGGTGGCCGCGTGACCCGCTGGTCCAGGCGCAGATCCAACGCTGGCTGTCGGCGGCGGCCGGGCCGCTGGCTTTCGGTGCGGCGGCCGCGCGCATCGCCACCCTGTTCGGCGGCCCGCTCGACATGGCGCGGGCGCACCAGATCGCCAACAATCTGTTTGCGGTCATGGAGCGCGAGCTCGGGACGCTGCCGTTTCTCACCGGCGAGACGCCGACCATCGCCGACATCGCCCTCTACAGCTACACCGCACACGCCCCCGAGGGCGGCGTGTCACTGACGCCCTATCCGAACGTCCGGACATGGCTGGCGCGGATCGCCGCTCTGCCCGGCTTCGTGCCGATGCAGGCGAGCCCCGTGGCCGCGAGCGCGCTCGGATGATCGAGCGGACGCGTGACCACGCTCCGTCGCGGTGAGGCCTCGGGACGAGGCCCTCGAAACGCAGCGGGGAATCCGACCCTCATGGCGATGAGCGCCGCTCGCGGCGCGTCTCGAACCATGAAGCTCGGATAGCTTCGGCATGCGGCGTTTCGACGGAGCCCTGCCTTACAGGAAGCAGCGGCGTTCGTCGCGCAGCTTGAGCTGGATGTTGGTGGCTTCGACGAAGGTCGGCACCGGCTTGGAGACGATCTTGTAGGTCGATGGCCATTCCAGCGGCTTCGACTGCAGGTCGGTGTTCCAGATCTGGCAGATGCCGGTGTTCTCCCAGCGGATCACATAGTAGCCGCTCTTGGGCGCCGGCGCGGCCAGAGCGGGCGCGGCGATCGAGGCGGCCGCGAGCGCGGCGGCAGCGGCAACAGAGGTCAAGCGGCGCATCGTCAATCTCCTGAAACGGACCAACCAAATCATCCTCGCTGCACGCTGCGGTGATCAGACCGAGCGGCAGCCACCGCGAAGTGGTGCGACAAAAGCGCGCGCAGCGCAAGACGCTGGCGCTGGTCGTTCACAGCGATGTCAGGGATTGATGCGACGGTGGAGGCAGGATGAGGCCGCCGCGCCGGAGCGGGACGGTATCGAAGGCGCTCACAGCGTGCACCGCCCCTGCCGGCGCAGCATGATCTGCAGATGGACGGCATCGCTCAACGTCGGCACCGGGCGGCTGATCACCTGATAGCGTGACGGCCATTGCAGCGGCCTGAACGTGAACGCCTCGCTCCAGACCTGGCAGATGCCGGTGTTGTCCCAGCGCAGGATGAAGTAGCCGGCTTGTGCCGGGGCGGCGGCGAGAAGGCCTGCTGCAATGAGGCTCGCGGCCAAACAGATCATGGTGAAACGCGACATCGGCAAACTCCGGCAACACACAGGCCCCAGCGTCGAGCGCGGCCTGTGTCGGAGCGGTGTCGTTCGATTTGAAGGCAGTTGGCCGTGATCCGTGCGGCAAATCCGCGCGAGCAGGCGTGCGTTGTTGGAGGCGCATGGCCGGGCGCAGAAGCGAGTTTGTCGGCGTCGAGCCCGGAGCGGCGCGGGAGCTGGTCTCGCTCAGCGAACGAGGCATCTGCGACGGCTGCCAGCTTGAATGCTCACCTCACCAGGTGTGTGCAGCGCAGGTTTCTTCAAGCTCGACAGGGAGGCTCAATCGACAAACAGCGACGCTGTGCAATACAGCGCCCTCTCCCCTTGTGGGAGAGGGCATGGATGGCCCATCCGCGTCCGCGGTTGGGTGAGGGGTCTCTCTCCAGAAGCACCCCTCGTGGAGAGAGACCCCTCACCCAACCGAGCCTGTTGGACTGTCCTACATGCCCTCTCCCACAAGGGGCGAGGGCACATTCATGCCCACCGCGCCCGCAGCTCGAGGCCGTCGGGCGAGAGCCACAGAGCTACGCCTTCGAAATCGCCGCGACGCCCTCGATCTCGATTAACATCTTCGGATCAGGCAGCGCCACCACGACGCAGGTGGTGCGCGCCGGATACGGCGCCGGTCCGAAAGCTTCCTCATAGAGCCGGTTCATGACCGCGACGTCGGACGCGCGCGTGAGCAGCACGTTGACCTTGACGAGATCGCGAATGCCAGCGCCGCCTTCGGTCAGGACGCGCGTGAAGTTCGTCACCACGTTGACGAATTGCGCCTCGAAGCCGTCGGGCAGGTTGCCGTGGGCGTCGAAGCCGGGAATGCCGGAAATGAAGAGGAGATCGCCGACGCGGGTGCCGAAGGAGAGGGGCGGGGCTTTGATGTGGGGTGGAGCGGGGAGGTGGTGGATGGGCATGTAGAGCCTAATCTTCAAAACGGATAGCGAAGATAAGAGCACGAGAGACTAAACGATAGTGCGCGGATTGATTTTTAGATGGGCTGTTTCGTAGTGATAAGGTACGTTTGACGTTTCGTGCGTTAACGCATGTCCTGCTTCTGTTGAATTGAACTTTTGATGGAGAATTATATGAGCCGCAAAACTTCTAAATCTTATGATGTGTTCATTAGTCACGCTAGTGAAGATAAGGCCGCCTTTGTAAAGCCATTGGCAAATTTCCTCAAGGAGACGGGTGTTTCTGTTTGGTACGATGAATTCTCACTGAGTGTCGGCGACAGTCTATCAAGATCGATAGACAAGGGGCTTGCTAGGAGCAAGTTCGGGATCGTTGTTCTTTCGAAGGCGTTTTTAGGGAAGCGTTGGCCTGAATATGAATTGCGTGGACTTGTCGCCAAAGAGATGGAAGCGGACAAGGTGATCTTACCCGTCTGGCTCGGCGTATCGAAGGCTGATGTTCTCAACTATAGTCCACCGCTTGCTGATAAATTTGCGATGGACGCAACCGGTGCGTCGATCGAGTTGACAGGGCAGAAGCTCTTGGAAGTGATCAAGCCCGAGCTATTTGAGAAAATCAATCGTCGTCTAGTGGACGTCAGGTCGCGCGTCTATTCTGGAACTGCGAGGGTCGACCCAAAAAAACTTACGCCAGGTTGCTCCAATTAGACACGTAAGTCTGTCGAAGGAGCTGTTGTCACGGGTGCGGCTTATAAGAGCCGCCCTGCTCAGGGTGCGTCCTATGTCGATGCGGGAATGGGTCGACGGTTTTAGGAGAGACACCAATCCTGATCAGGAGATTGCGATATGGGAGCGAATTTCGTCTACTTACCTTGAGGCTGCGTATTCTTGTCCTGAATCTGAGCGACAGAAGATCTATGATCAGGTCTTTGACTTTATTGGTCTAGGGAATGCGCAGGGCGTTTCGGAGGAGATTTTTACTCGATGCTCAAATATTCAGCCCATTGAAGGCAAGGAGGTTGAAACATATGGAGAAAACGTCCTTGAGGACGTCGATGGTGAAGTTCCAAAGTCGGAGCGTCCCGAGGCCGACGTAGTCAGTCAAGATGTCATCGACAGGCTGCGTCTGGATGAATTGAAATCTCTGGTGAAAGTCAATAGTGCGATTCGCGTTGATGTCAGCGAGTTTTCAGAGATTGGAGTAAGGAATCTGCTCGCTGAATGCGATGTCATAATAGGAGAAGACCGAAATACTGGCGCTCGATCCGCGTTCTATGGAAAGGAAGCCTTCGAGATTTTCGCAAGACGCAGGGAACCGGGCTTAGTGTTTCCCCGGCCCGTGATGATTGTTACGTACGACAACAGTAGTGATGATCTAGAGAAGATCTTTGCCTTAGTTCAGCACCTAAAGGGAGCGTGCTGTTATAAGGGAGCGTCGAGGAAGAGCGCGAAGAGTTCGGTTCGAAGCAAAAGAAGGTCGCCTGGCGGGCGCAAATCAAGGGGGGTGTAATTTTCCTGATCTGCTGGGTTCATTCTTCAGATCTCGGTTTAAATGAACGAGCATCCAGACTTTGAAGTCAAAGCCGGGCTTTCGCCCGGCTTGATGGATGGCCGGGTCTGCGCCCGGCCACGACGATGGAGAGAGCGGAGCGGGCGTCAGGACAACGCCTTGTTGCTCTCCTTCACCTTCTCCGCGTCCAGATACACGCTGCTGCCCATTTCCTTGAACTTGGCACTCATCTGGGCCATGCCGTCCTTGATGGTGCCCGAGATGGTCATGCCGACGGTGGCCGGATCATTCAGCGTGGCGGCGTAGTCGCGGACGTCCTGGGTGATCTTCATCGAGCAGAATTTTGGGCCGCACATCGAGCAGAAATGCGCGACCTTGTGGGCTTCCTTCGGCAGGGTCTCGTCGTGGAAGCTCTTGGCGGTGTCCGGGTCGAGGCCGAGGTTGAACTGGTCGGTCCAGCGGAACTCGAAGCGGGCGCGCGACAGGGCGTCGTCGCGCAGCTGCGCGGCGGGGTGGCCCTTGGCGAGGTCGGCGGCGTGGGCGGCGATCTTGTAGGTGATGACGCCGGTCTTGACGTCGTTGCGATCGGGGAGACCCAGATGCTCCTTCGGCGTCACGTAGCACAGCATCGCGCAGCCGAACCAGCCGATCATGGCCGCACCAATCCCTGAGGTGATGTGGTCGTAGCCCGGCGCGATGTCGGTGGTCAGCGGCCCGAGCGTATAGAACGGCGCCTCGCCGCACTCCTTGAGCTGCTTGTCCATGTTGATCTTGATCTTGTGCATCGGCACGTGGCCGGGGCCCTCGATCATGACCTGGCAGCCCTTGTCCCAGGCGATCTTGGTGAGCTCGCCCAGCGTCTCCAGCTCGGCGAACTGGGCGCGGTCGTTGGCATCGGCGATCGAGCCGGGGCGCAGGCCGTCGCCGAGCGAGAACGACACGTCATACTTGCGCATGATGTCGCAGATCTCGTCGAAATGGGTGTAGAGGAAGCTCTCCTTGTGATGTGCGAGGCACCACTTGGCCATGATCGAGCCGCCGCGCGAGACAATGCCGGTGACTCGGGACGCGGTGAGATGGATGTATTGCAGCCGCACGCCGGCGTGGATGGTGAAGTAGTCGACGCCCTGCTCGCACTGCTCGATCAGGGTGTCCTTGTAGAGCTCCCAGGTCAGCTTGACCGGATCGCCGGCGCACTTCTCCAGCGCCTGGTAGATCGGCACGGTGCCGATCGGCACCGGCGAGTTGCGCAGGATCCATTCGCGGGTGGTGTGGATGTTGCGCCCCGTGGAGAGGTCCATCACGGTGTCGGCGCCCCAGCGGATCGCCCACACCATCTTGTCCACTTCCTCTTCCACGGAGGAGGTCACCGCCGAGTTGCCGATATTGGCGTTGATCTTGGTGAGGAAGTTGCGGCCGATGATCATCGGCTCGAGCTCGGCGTGGTTGATGTTGCAGGGGATGATGGCGCGGCCGCGCGCGATCTCGTCGCGCACGAACTCCGGGGTGATGAAGGCGGGCACGGCGGCGCCAAAGCTCTCGCCGTCGGCGAGCGCGGCTTCGGCACGCTCGAGCTGAACCTTGCGGCCGAGATTCTCGCGTTCGGCGACGTAGATCATCTCCTTGGTGACGATGCCGGCGCGAGCGAATTCGAGCTGGGTGATCTTGTGGCCGTCGAGGCCGCGCAGCGGCTTGTGATGCGCGGTGAACGCCTTCGCCGCCTTGTCGGCGCCGACATTGCCGTTGTCCTCGGGCTTGATGTCGCGGCCCTGATATTCCTCGACGCCGCCGCGCTCGAGCACCCAGGCGGTGCGGTTGCGCGGCAGGCCGGCATTGACGTCGATCGTGACGTTGGGATCGGTGTACGGACCGGAGGTGTCGTAGACCGGCAGGTTCGTCTCGCCGGCGGCCTCGGAGAGGATGATCTCGCGCAGCGGCACGCGCAGGTCGGGCGCGGAGTCCGGCACAGCATAGATCTTGCGCGAGGAGGGCAGCGGGCCTGTGGTGACGGCGGGCAGGGTCGTGTCGGGATTGGAGCGGATGTTCATGGGATCCTCCTTCTCAATTGTCGTTGTCGGAGTGAATGGGGGACGTCATTGCGAGGAGCGTGAGCGACGAAGCAATCCAGGGCGGCACGCACGGCCCTGGATTGCTTCGCTTCGCTCGCAATGACGGTGGAGCGAGTGGGGCATTAGGCCGGCTCCTTGGTCGCGTCGAGCCAGGCGCGGACGCGCGAGTCTGGATCTGCGTTCTGGGTGACGTCGCTGACGACTGCGATGGAGTCCGCGCCGGCCGCGAAGATCTCGGCGGCCTGATCCAGCTTGATGCCGCCGATCGCGACCAGCGGGATCTTGCCGACGCGCTGCTTCCAGACGCTGATCTTCGCAATGCCCTGCGGGGCGAAGCGCATCGCCTTCAGGGTGGTCGGGAAGATCGGGCCGAGCGCGACGTAGTCGGGCTGGGCGGCGAGAGCAGTCTCCAGCTCGGCATCGTCATGC
>NZ_CAFJ01000048.1 GCF_000239795.1 Bradyrhizobium sp. STM 3809
GAGACCGGGCTGTTGCAGACGGCGCTCACCGCGCCTTTCGTGCTGTTCGCCATTCCCGCCGGCCTGCTCGCCGACCGGATGCCGCGGCGGCGGCTGATGGCCGCCGCCGAAGCGCTGCGCGCGCTCGCGCTGCTTGCGATCCTCGCGGCCCTCGTGACCGGTTCGCTCACTTTGCCGCTGCTCGCCACGCTCGGCTTCGCTGCGGTGTGTGGCACCGTCGTGTTCAGCGTCGCAGCGCCGGCGGTCGTGCCGAGCCTCGTGTCCCCGACGCAGTTCGCCACGGCCAATGCGCGGATCGAGTTGGCCCGCACCATCGCCTTTGCGGCCGGGCCGGCCGCGGGCGGCATGCTGGTCGGCTGGATCGGCGGCGCGCCCGCCTTCGGCGTCGCGGCCGCGCTGTCGCTGATTGCCACCCTCTGCCTCGCCGGCATCGAGGAGCCGGCCCGCGCCGCCGTGCCGCGACGGCATCCGTTCGCCGACATCAGGGAAGGCGCCGCGTTCGTGCTGAACCATCCGCTGCTGCGGCCGGTGTTCATGACGCAGTTCATCTTCAACACGGCGCACTTCCTGCTGCTCGCGGTGTTCGTGCCCTATGCGGTGCACCGGATCGGCCTGTCGGCAGGAGGCGTCGGCACCGTGCTGTCGATGTTCGGCATCGGCATGGTCTGCGGCGCGCTGCTGGCGACGCGCATCCTGCGGCGGCTGCCGTTCGGCACCGTGATCGGGCTCGGCCCCGTCACCGGCTTCGCCGCTGCGCTGGGGATGGTGCTCACAACCTTCGTTCCCTCCCCTCTGCTCGCCGCGCTCAGCTTCTTCCTGCTCGGCGCGGGACCCATCCTGTGGGTGATCTCGACCACCACCCTGCGCCAGTCGGTGACGCCGGCCGGGCTGCTCGGGCGAGTCTCGGCGATCAACATCCTGAGCTACGGCGCCCGCCCGCTGGGCTCGCTGCTCGGCGCCATCGTCGGCGGCCGCTACGGCGCCGACATGTGCCTCTATCTCTCCGCCGCGATCTTCGGCCTGCAGGCGCTGGTCATCCTCTCCTCGCCCGCGGTCGCGATCGCGCGCCAGCCGGAGCCGCAGCCGGCCTAGCGATAGACCAGGATCGGCACGGTCGAATGCGTCAGCACCTTCAGCGTCTCGCTGCCGAGAATGGCGGAGACGCCGCGCAGCCCGTGCGAGGCCATCAGCACCAGGTCGCAATCCTCGTTTCGCGCCGTCTCGACGATCGCCTCGTAGGGCTTGTCGTGCTCGACGCAGAGCGTGGCGCAGCTGACGCCTGCCTGCTCCGCATCCTCCTTCACGTGGTCCAGATATTTCGCCGTCTGATCGGCCACCAGCGACTTGTATTGTGCCAGCGCCTTGGTGGCGGCGTGCGGATCGACGACGAGCGAATGCAGCGGCGTCGACACCACCAGGGCGGTGACCTTGGCGCCCGTGGCCTTGGCCAGCGCGACGCCGTGCCTGATCGCGGCCTTCGACAGGTCGGAGCCATCGGTGGGTAGCAAGATATGCGTGTACATGAGCGTCATCTCCCCGGCAAAGGATGCTGGGCAGACTCGGCTGTTTCGGGCATTGACGTGGGTCAAGGGTGCGACATCTCGTCCGCCAGGTAGTTCTCATAGGCCTTCGTCGCCGGCGGGCTCGCCACGATCTCCGGATCGAGCGTGAACAGATCCTGCGCGCGGCCGATGCCGCGCAGCGCGTAGCGCCCGGTCGAGACCAGATAGCGGCGACCTTCCTCGTCCAGGCCGGCGCAGAACTCCGACGACGCCAGCAGCTCGCGATCGACCGAGCGGCACATCGAGGCGATGCGGCTGACCTCGTTGACCGCCGGCCCCACCACCGTGAAGTCGAGCCGATCCTCGCTGCCGATGTTGCCGTAGAACACCTCCCCGACATGCAGGCCGACATAGGCCGAGGTGACCGGACGTCCCTCGCCGGCGCGGCGCGCATTGAGCTTGGCGATGTTGAGCCGGAACCGATGCTCGGCACGCAGCGCCGCCTGGCGGGCGCTCATGTCGCCGCCGGCGAAGATCGCCAGCACGCCGTCGCCGATCAGCTTCAGCACGTCGCCGCCGGATTCATAGATCGCGTCGATCGACGCCTCGGCATAGTCGTTAAGCAGCGGGATGATCTCGTCCGGCGAGATGCTCTCGGAGATCGCGGTCGAGCCACGCAGGTCGGAGAACCACAGCACGGCATTGATCCGCTCGGTGACGCCGCGGGAGATACGGCCGCGCAGCACCTGCTCGGAGGCGTCGCGGCCGAGATAGACGCGGCCGAGCGTGCGCACGATGTCGACCTGCTGCGCGGACTTGATGGCCAGCGCCAGCAACGGAATGAGGTCGCGCAACGCGGCCATCTGCAACTCGGTGAAGCCGCCGTCACGACGCGTCAACCAATAGGAATAGAAGCAATCCATCTGGCCGAGCGTCCCCGCCTCGCCGAACTGGTGCACGAAAGCGAGGAAATGCCGGTGGCCCTTGGCGGAGAGGTCGTGGATCATCGAGAAATCGAGATGCGCGCAATTCGTCAGGTCGATGCTGAACTCGTCATGCCCCTTTTCCAGCATGTGGTGGAACACCGAGCGCCGCCAGTTCTGAGCAGCTTCGCCGTCATTGCTCGAGCCGTATTCGAAGCTGTCGGATTCGTTGCTGGCGGTCTCGTTCCAGCGAAAGCCGCGCCCTTCGAAGATCGGATGCAGCGTGTCGATGAAGGTCAGCCCCCGGGACAGTTCGAGCCCGGCGGCACGGCAGCGCTCGCAGAAGCCGCGCAGGATGTCGTTCTCCGGCACTCCCGTCAGGCTCTGGGCCACGAGCCAGTTGATCAGATCGAGGCGGGCTGTGAGGTCCATGCATCCAACTCGTCGGCGTCCAGATGTCCAGGAAGCTCAGGTCGCCGGCCGGCTCACCACCTCGCCATCCTCCTTGGTGAAGGAAGCGACGGGATGATCGAGCAGGTCGAGCACGAGCTCGGACGGGCGGCAGAGCCGTGCGCCCTTGCCAGTCACCACGATCGGGCGGTTGATCAGGATGGGATGGGCCAGCATGGCCTCGATCAGCTGATCATCGGTCCATTTGGGATCGCCGAGTCCCAGCTCGGCATAGGGCGTGCCCTTCTCGCGCAGCACGTCGCGCACCTTGACGCCCATCGCATTGATCAGCGCGACCAGCTGCTCGCGGCTCGGCGGCGTCTTCAGATATTCGATCACATCCGGCTCCTCGCCCGAGGCGCGGATCATCGCCAGTGTGTTGCGCGACGTGCCGCAGGCCGGATTGTGAAAGATCGTGACGGTCATCAGAACAGGTCCCCAACTTCAATCAGCATTTATCTCAAGCATGCAGGCCGTGCTCCACCTCGACGGTGACATGGCTCAGCCCCTGCAGGTCCCTCAGGCGTTGCTTGTACATCGCCGGCGCGAGAGGTGAATGAGAGACGATCGAAACGACGACGGCGCGATGGCCTGGTCCGACCTGCCACAGATGCAGGTCGGTGACACGGTCGCCGCCCGCCTCCAGCCGTGCCCGGATCGTCGCCTCCAACCGCCGGTCGCCATTGACGTCGAGCAGCACCGCGCCGGCGTCTCGGATCAGTCCATAGGCCCAGCTGACGATGACAGCGCTGCCGACCAGGCCGACCGCGGCGTCGGCCCAGCTCCATCCGAGAAACATCCCGATCAGCAGCGCGCCGATCGCCAGCAGCGAGGTTGCCGCATCCGCCAGCACGTGCAGATAGGCCGCGCGCAGATTGTTGTCGTGGTGGCCATGATGGCGGTGGTCGTGA
>NZ_CAFJ01000047.1 GCF_000239795.1 Bradyrhizobium sp. STM 3809
GGTCGAGCTACAGGCCCGGCCGAAGGCGCGGGCGCGCAATGCAGCACTCGATCACGCGCGCACCTTCCTCACACTGGTGGTGCTGCTGCATCATGCCGTCATTCCCTACACCTATTTCGGGCACACCGATCCGACCTCCTTCCTCGGTTTCGACGGCATCGTGCTGGCCACCGACAGCTTCTTCATGGCCATGTTCTTCTTCCTGTCGGGCCTGTTCGTGTGGTCCGGGCTAGCGCACAAAACGACGCTGCAGTTCCTGCGCGACCGGCTGCTCCGCCTGGGCCTGCCCTTCGTGGTCGCGGCGCTGACACTGATACCGCTCGCCTATTATGCGATCGAGTTGCGCGCCAATCCCGGGGCGAGTTTCTCCGCCTACTGGTGGAAGACCGTCACCGTCGGTCCGTGGCCGAGCGGACCGGTCTGGTTCATCTGGGTGCTGCTGGCGTTCGACACCTCGGCGGCCCTGCTCTACCGCGTCTCGCCGCGCCTGCTCGAGCCGATCAACCGGCTGTCGCAGCGCGGCTTCGCGCAGCCGCGCGATTTCTTTTTCGTCTTTCTGCTGATCACGGCCCTGCTCTATGTCCCATCGCGGCTGTACTTCGGGCCGACCTTCTGGTTCGAGGCCGGTCCGTTCTCGGTGCAGGCCAGCCGCATCCTGCTCTACGCCGCCTATTTCTACGTCGGCGCCGGCATCGGCTCGGCGAATTTCGAGCGCGGCCTGCTGGCGGCGGAAGGTCAGATGTCGCAGCGCGGGCTCGGCGCGTGGATCGTGGTGACGCTCGTGCCCTACGTGCTGCTGTGGGTGCTGATCACCATCAAGCGCGAGGTGCTCGACAATCCGCCGGTGCTACCGCACTGGTACGAAGGGGCCTACGGCTTCTTTTTCGTGATCTTCAGCGCCGCGATGATGTTCGCGATCCTGTCCTACTTCCTCAATCACCGCCGCTCGGAATTCTCCGTGCTCGACCGGCTGCAGGCCGATGCCTACGGCATGTTCCTGGTGCACTATCCGATCGTGCTGTGGATCCAGTACGGGCTGTTCGACCTCAATCTCCCGGCCGTCGCCAAGGCGACGATCGCCTTCGTCGGCAGCGTGCTCCTGAGCTGGGGCGCGACCTGGCTGCTGCGGCAGATCCCGGGCGCGAAGAACGTGTTGTAAGACACGCCCGTCTCCTCCGTCATTGCGAGCGCAGCGGCGCAGCGAAGCAATCCAGGGCTCAGGAAGGACTCTGGATTGCTTCGCTGCGCTCGCAATGACGCAAGTGAAGAGGCGCTGGTCTCACAGCGAACTCCGCTGTCGTCCCTGCGAACGCAGGGACCCATCACCACAGGACCTTGTTGTTGGCGCGGGTCGACGACAAGTCCGCCCGACGACTCCGGCTTTTGGGCGCCCGATCGGCGCCACGTCGGCGCGGTGCGCCGCCGTCGCTTGTCCGGGACGACGGCGGTGGGTTAGGCCGCCGCACCGCCCATGTAGCTCGGCAGCCAGCTTTCGAACCGGGTCTTGAGCGTGGCGACCTCGACCGACGCTTCGCCGGCGATCGCCAGCGCGCTGCCGCCCGTGGTGCCGATCCGCGTGCACGGCACGTTGGCGCCGCGCATCTTGGCCAGCACACGGCCGGCCTCGGTCTCCGGCACCGTCACCAGATAGCGCGCCTGGTCCTCGCCGAACCAATAGGCATGCGGCACGATCGAGGCAGGCGAAGCCAGCAGGCGTGCGCCGATCCCGGAGGCCATCGCCATCTCGGCGAGCGCGACCAGCAGGCCGCCGTCGGACAGGTCATGTGCCGCGGTCGCCGTGCCCGCATGGATCATGCCGCGGACGACATCGCCGATGCGCTTCTCGGCGGCAAGATCGACCGGCGGCGGAGCGCCCTCCTCGCGGCCGCAGACGTCGCGCAGATACACGGACTGGCCGAGCCAGCCATGGGTCTCGCCGATCAGCAGGATCGCCTCGCCTTCGGCCTTGAAGGCGATGCTGGCGGACTTGGTGAAGTCGTCGAGCAGGCCGACGCCGCCGATCGAGGGTGTGGGCAGGATCGCCCGCCCATTGGTCTCGTTGTAGAGCGAGACGTTGCCGGACACGACCGGGAAGTCGAGCGCGCGGCAGGCCTCCGAGATGCCCTTCAGGCAGCCGACGAACTGGCCCATGATCTCGGGCCGCTCCGGATTGCCGAAATTGAGATTGTCGGTGATGGCGAGCGGACGGCCGCCGACCGCGGTGATGTTGCGCCAGGCTTCCGCCACCGCCTGCTTGCCGCCCTCGAACGGGTCGGCTTCGCAATAACGCGGCGTGACGTCGACGGTGAGCGCCAGCCCCTTCGGGCCATCCTGCACGCGCACGACCGCGGCATCGCCGCCGGGGCGCTGCACGGTGTTGCCGAGAATGACGTGGTCGTACTGCTCCCAGATCCAGCGCTTGGAGCAGAGATCGGGTGTCGCGATCAGCTTCTCCAGCGCCGGGATGATGTCCATCGGCGCCTTGACCTCGCGGGCGTGGATCACGGGCAGCGCCGGCGAGGCGACATGCGGACGGTCGTAGAGTGGCGCCTCGTCGCCGAGCTCCTTGATCGGCAGGTCGGCCATGACGTCGCCACCATGCTTGACGACGAAGCGCTTGCTCGGCGTGGTGTAGCCGACCACGGCGAAATCGAGGCCCCATTTGCGGAAGATCGCCTCGGCTTCCTTTTCCTTCTCCGGCTTCAGCACCATGAGCATGCGCTCCTGGCTCTCGGAGAGCATCATCTCGTAGGCGCTCATGCCGGTCTCGCGGGTCGGCACGGAGTCCAGATCGAGGTCGACGCCGAGGTCGCCCTTGGCGCCCATTTCCACCGCAGAGCAGGTCAGGCCCGCCGCGCCCATGTCCTGAATGGCGATCACGCAGTCGGCGGCCATGATCTCGAGGCATGCCTCGAGCAGCAGCTTCTCGGCGAAGGGATCGCCGACCTGCACCGTCGGACGCTTTTCCTCGGAGGAGTCGTCGAACTCGGCCGAGGCCATCGAGGCGCCATGGATGCCGTCGCGCCCCGTCTTGGAGCCGAGATAGACGATCGGCATGTTCACGCCGGAGGCCGCCGCATAGAAGATCTTGTCGGCATCGGCCAAGCCGACCGCCATGGCGTTGACCAGGATGTTGCCGTCATAGCGGGTGTGGAAGCGGGTCTGCCCGCCGACCGTGGGCACGCCGAAGGAGTTGCCGTAGCCACCGATGCCGGCGACGACGCCGGACACGAGGTGCCGGGTCTTGGGGTGCTCCGGCGCGCCGAACGACAGCGCGTTCAGGCAGGCGATCGGACGGGCGCCCATGGTGAACACGTCGCGCAGGATGCCGCCGACACCCGTGGTGGCACCCTGGTACGGCTCGATGTAGCTCGGGTGGTTGTGGCTCTCCATCTTGAACACGACCGCCTGGCCATCGCCGATGTCGATCACACCGGCGTTCTCGCCCGGGCCCTGGATCACCCAGGGCGCCTTGGTCGGCAGGCCCTTGAGATGGATGCGCGACGACTTGTAAGAGCAATGCTCGTTCCACATCGCCGAGAAGATTCCGAGCTCGGTGAAGGTCGGCTCGCGCCCGATCAGCTTCAGGATGCGCTCATATTCGTCGGGCTTCAGGCCGTGGGCGGCGACGAGCTCGGGGGTGATCTGCGGTTCATTGCGCATGGAGAAATGCCTTTGCCCCGTGGGCCGCTGGTCCCTTAAACCCTGCTTCATAGAAAGCCGGGCCTGATGCGAAAAGGCCTTTTACGGCCCCCATCCGCCCTGTCCAGAGCTTTGGCCAGGACCGCCCCGTGGGATATTTGCAGAATGGCGATTGATCGGATTTAAGACGGTCAATCAACAGTTAAAGGCCCCCTCACGTGCACGATCTGTCCCGTTCCGCCTTCGAGAACCGCCCCGGCATCCACATCGCCACCGATGGCGAGTTCGCCGGCTGGCGCACCTGGATGCGCGACAGCTACGAATCCCACACCGGCCCGTTCTGGCACCGGATGGAGGAGGACGGCTCGATCCGCTGCGCCTTCCGGGTCGAGAAGAAGCACCTCAACGGCGCCGGCAACGTCCATGGCGGCTGCCTGATGACGTTCGCGGACTACTGCCTGTTCGCCTTCGCAGCCCCGATCCTGCAGGGCCCGGGCGTGACGGTGTCGTTCTCGTCCGAGTTCCTCGATGCCGCGCGCGAGGGCGAGCTGATCGAGGCCACCGGAGAGGTCACCCGCGCCGGCGCCTCGCTGATCTTCCTGCGCGGCATGCTGCATTCCGGGGCGAAGCCGCTGTTCTCGTTCTCCGGCACCATCAAGCGGGTGAAGCGCCGCACGCCGGAGGCGGCGAGTTCGCCGTAGCTCAACAAGCACCGTAGGGTGGGCAAAGGCGTTGCCGTGCCCTCTCCTCGCGCGAGCTTGCAATGGCGCCGTGCCCGCCGTCCGGCACCGAGTCCGCAGCGCGATGGTGGGCACGCTGCCGCCTGACGGCGGCTGCTTTGCCCACCCTACGGCACTTCGCGCTCTGTCACCCCGCGATCTGCTTCTCGGCGATCGCAATCCACTCGGACTGGGCCTTGCGGACATGGCGCGGCGAGCGCTTCATCTGGATGAGCAGTTCGGTGAACACCACCTTGGCCTCGTCGACGCGGCCGACCAGCTTGAGCAGCGTGCCGTAGCGCACCTTTGCCTCGCTGCTCGGCGCGTAGTCCAGCAGCGCCTGGTACTCCTCCAGCGCCTCGCCGCTTCGGCCCGCATCCTGCAAAGCCCGTGCATACAAAAGATGCGCTTCGGCCGAATTGTAGTCCGGCCAGGTCTTCTGCAGCTCGTCGAGCGTCGCCAGCGCATCGGCCGGGCGGCGCCGCGCAAACTGCGCCTTGGCCTTGCCGAGCGCAAAGATCGCCTCATGGCCCATCGGCAGGCTGAGGATATGGTCGTAGTGGCGTTCGGCCTCGTCATAGCGGCTAATCGCGACGCATTCCTCCGCGAGCGCGGCCCGGTTGGCGATCGTATCCGTGATGGCGACACGATCGGACAACTCGCGGTAGTACTTCTCGGGATCGAGCTTGTTGGCGACGCGCTTGCGCGCCTTCTGCACGTCATGGCTGCCGAGCCATTCCGGCACCAGCTCGACCACGATGTAGGCGAGCGCACCGATCATCGGCACCATCAGGATGATGAAAGCCCAGGGCTGCAGCCGCCCGGTGCGCGAGGCATGGTAGATCAGCGAAATGTCGAGCAGCAGTACGACAAGAGCGATGGGCACGGAATATTCCCCAACTGACACAGCCGGAACTTACACGCCGACGTTGATAGCGTGGCGCACAAGCCCGGACAATCCCGCGTGGGGCGCCGGCCGGCCGATGATGCCCGTTTGACGCATGCGAACAACAGACGGTTCAAGCAGCGAAGCACGGCATGTTCGATGGCCGGACTCGAGGACCGTCTGTCGCAAAAAAGGGCGGGAGCGCGCCGCGCTCCCGCCCTCGAGCAGCCCCGCCTAGGGCTGCGGCATCACTGCTGCTGCTGGTCGATGACCTGCACCACCTTCTGATCACGCGGGTCGACCAGCACGACCTGATCGCCGATCGCCAGATACTGGTAGTTGGCGAGCTCCGGATTGGCGCGCGCGAGCTCCTCGGGCACGCGGCGCAGGCTCAGGCAGCTGGAGCCCGACGAGGTTGACGACGACGAAGTCGTCGAGCCCACCGTCCCGGTCTCCGTGGCGGCACGGCGCAGGATCCGGCGCTGGTCGTCCGTCAGGACGATGTGGGTCGAGCCGACGCCGTAGCCCCCGCGATCATAACCGCGGTCCGCGCGCATGCCGTTCTGCGGGATGACGTCGACGATCTCGCGGCTGCGCGGGTCGACGATCGCGATCTCGTCATTGACCACGGTGTACTCGTAGCCGCGATATTCCGGCACGATGGTCACGATGTCCGACGGCAGCGGACGCGGCCGGACACGCTCCGGCAGGCGCTCGCCGACATTGATGTTGATGTTGAGGTTGGTGCGCGCCTGATCGAAGTCGTGATCGCGCTTGAGCTCGTCGACCACGCGGGTCTTCTGCTGCTCGTTGACCGACACCTGCGAGTTGGAGCGGCTGCCATTGGGCTGGGTCTGATTGCTGGCCTGCCCGGTCTGATCACGCTGGCCGGCGCCGGCCGGGCCGTTCGGCTGGTTCTGCTGTGCGGTCGTGCTCTTGCTCTCGGCCGCGTTCGGCTGGTTGGCCTGCTTGTTGCGGTCGCCGGCCTGCTTGTCCGCGGCCTGGTCGGACGTACCGGCCTTGTGCTCATCCTGGCTCTGCCGGGTCTTGTCCTTGTCGCGATCATTGCGATCGGCCTCACGGTCGGACTTCCGATCCGTCGCCCCCGACTTGCTCTCGGCGGCGCGATCCTCGCCCTTGCGCGGCTCGTCGGCGCGGCCCTGCTGCTGCTTGGGCTCGGCCTTGCTCTTGCTGTCCGATTGCTTGTCGGCCTGCTTGCTGTCGGTCGACGACTTCGACTCGGCGCTCTCCTTGGCCTCGCGGCCACGCTCGGTCGCCTGACCGGCCTTGCTCTCGGCGCTCTGCTTGGTGTCATGCGCCGACCGCTCGGAGGATTTTTCCTGAGCCTGCTCGCGTCCCGTTGCGGATGAAGGCTCGCCACGGCGCTCCCCCTGCGCGCTCTGCTTGGCCTCGGAGCCGGCGCGTTCCGCGGCGGCTCCGCCGCCCTTTGCCTCACTCCTGGCTTCTCCCTTGACCTCTCCCTTTGCGTCGGCGGCCGGACGCGTGGCCTCGTGCGCCGTCGCAGCGGCCGGGCCTCCCTCGCGCTTCATGTCGCCTTGCGCCGATGCAGCACCTGATGCCGTGCCGATCGCCAGGATGATCGCGGCCGTTCCCAGCCAATGTTTCGTCGTCATAAGAGAACCTCCTTGGTTCCCTGCCCCATTCGCGGGCGGACAACGCAAACAGCCGCCCGGCGTTGCCGGACGGCGCGAGAAAAAACTGCGGAACGATTTTGATGAACGGCGTCGACGCGCCCGTCACCCGATCATTTCGATCGCGGCGCGAGCAGAAGCATGACCGGGACCGCGAACTGCTTGAAGTTGGCGGTGCTGTTCGCCTCGCCGGTCGCGGAGCTGATCAGGCTGGCACTGCCTCTCGCGCCGAACAGCATGCCGCTCACCTGGTATTCCTTCTCTCCGCTTGGCGACACTTTCAGGCGCCGCACAAAGAACATGCGCGGCAGGCCGCTGCCCTTGTCGCCCTCGACGCCCAGGATCGTCGTGGTCTGCCCGGGCACGCGCTGGTCGAGCAGCTTGACCATCTGGTCCTGCGAGGCGCGGAATTGCTCGATCGTCATCGTCGTGTTGGGCCCGTAGAGCCGGTAGCTGACCTTCGAGCCAGGGCCGCATTTCGCATCATCGCACAGGAAGAAGGTCACGTCGGTACCGTTCGGCCGCTGCGGTTTCCAGCCGCCCACGGTGAACGGCAGAGGCGGCGTGGCGACCGACGGCGTCGTCGTCGGGGTCTCGGCCCGAGCGACGCCGGCGCCCGCGACGAGCGCGAGCGACGCGGACAGAAGAAGCCAGCGCAGAACGCGCTGGGTGAGAGGCAGCGTCGACATCAAGGCACCGTCGGGATCGAGGAAATGGCAGGACGAACCTCGGGGACGATCCGGGAGATGGAGGAGTCCCGCAACCTCGATCACCAATCGGTCGTTTGTGGGTCGGGCCGGGCGAGCGGCCCGGCGGAAACGTCTCGGGTGCAGGCCACCGGTCAGGCTGCGCGGTCGAGATGGGCGACGAGGCCGGCGAACAGGCCGCGGCCGTCGGTGCAGCCCATGATGTCCTCGACGTGATTCTCGGGGTGCGGCATCATGCCGAGCACATTGCCGCGCTCGTTGACGATGCCGGCGATCGAATGCGCGGCGCCATTGATGTTGCTGAGGTCGCCGACCTCGCCATCGGCCGAGCAGTAGCGGTAGAGCACGCGGCCGTCGCTATTGAGCCGCTTCAACGTCTCCTCGTCGGCCGCGTAGTTGCCCTCGCCATGGGCGACGGGCACGCGGATGACCTGGCCGGCATTGTAGCCGCGGGTGAACGGCGTATCCGACCGTTCGACGCGCAGATGCACGTCCTTGCAGATGAATTTCAGCCGGTCGTTGCGCATCAGCACGCCCGGCAGCAGGCCGGATTCGCACAGGATCTGGAAGCCATTGCAGACGCCGAGCACGAGCCCGCCCTTGGCGGCGAAGTCGCGCACCGCATCCATGACCGGCGCCCGCGCCGCGATCGCGCCACAGCGCAAATAATCGCCATAGGAGAAGCCGCCGGGGACGACCACGAGGTCGGTGCCCTTGGGCAGCGCCGTCTCGGCGTGCCAGACCATCGCCGGCTCATGGCCGGAGATCATGCGCAGCGCGCGCGCCATATCGCGCTCGCGGTTGATGCCGGGGAAGACGAGGATGGCGGATTTCATGGCGTCGGCACATCGTTGAGTTCGAGGCGCCGCTCGATTCGATCGAGCCGACCCTCGTGGCGAACCAAAATGGCGTGGATGCCGGAGAGCTCCTGGTCGATGCCAGTGATCTCCTGACGATGAGCGATCTGGGCAGTGCGGGAGGCATGCTCCGCGAACTTGAGCTCGTCGAGCTTTCCATCGACCTGCGCGCGCCGCGCCTGGATCGACTTCGAGACCTCGTACATCAGCTCGTTGGTGACCGCGGTCATGCCCCTTCCCCGAAGGCTGCGTTAGCCCAGCAGCTCCACCCGGTAATTCTCGATCACCGTATTGGCGAGCAGCTTGTCGGCGGCAGCCTTCAGGGCCGCCTCCGCCTGGGCCTTGTCGGCGCCGGCGAGCTCGATGTCGAACACCTTGCCCTGGCGCACGGATGCGACGCCGTCGACGCCGAGCGATTTGAGGGCGCCCTCGATCGCCTTGCCCTGGGGATCGAGGATGCCGGTTTTCAGTGTCACCGTGACACGCGCTTTCACGTCTTGATTCCCTTTAGCTCTTGACCAGGACCGGGCCGGAGCCCGCCGGACGCTCGTTCTCCATGAGGATGCCGAGCCGCTTGGCGACCTCGGTATAGGCCTCCAGGAGGCCGCCAAGATCACGACGGAAGCGGTCCTTGTCGAGCTTCTCGTTCGACTTGATGTCCCACAGCCGGCAGGAATCGGGGGAAATCTCGTCGGCGACGATGATTCGCATCATCTCGTTCTCGAACAGCCGGCCGCACTCCATCTTGAAGTCGACGAGGCGGATGCCGATGCCGAGGAAGAGGCCGGTCAGGAAGTCGTTGACGCGGATGGCGAGC
>NZ_CAFJ01000046.1 GCF_000239795.1 Bradyrhizobium sp. STM 3809
CACCCGGCCTTCCCTGCGCCTCTCGTGATCGAGGGGCGGCGAAACAGCAAAGCTCGGACGCCGAAAGGCGCCGCGAGAACGAAGTCGCATGAATCATGACCTCCAGAGCGATCACCTTGATGAGTTGGTGTACGTCGGAACGCCGTTTGCGGCACGCTACGCACGCGTCACCCTCCCACGGACGGCAGAGCCATCGCACACGCCAATCGCAGTTTTGTGCTCGCCTCTCTCCACGTCGTCATGGCCGGGCCTGTCCCGGCCATCCACGTCGTTCGGCACGCTGAGAACGACGTGGATGCCCGGGACAAGCCCGGGCATGACGGAGTAACAAATGAGCAGGATCGTTCGACGGGGGCAGCTCCGCATGTCCAGAGCGGCCGCATCGCTTGGGAATCTGCGGCATCGTCCGGACCGGAACCATCTCCCCCCCACCAACTGCCATACCCCTCCCCCCTTCCTTGGCCCCCGCTTTGGCGCTAAATGCACTGCACAAGCCGCCTCCGAGGCGGCCATTCGGCATTCCCAGACACGCGCAACGTCGCCCTTATTCGAGAGAAACGTCCCATCATGACCCGTATCGACGCCCATGGACTGAAGATCGCCCCCGTCCTGTTCGACTTCATCGCCAAGGAGGCGGCGCCGAAGACCGGGATCGATCCGGACGCGTTCTGGGCCGGCGTTGCCGCGATCCTGCGCGATCTCGGTCCGAAGAACCGCGAGCTGCTCAAATTCCGCGACGCGCTGCAGGACAAGATCGACGCCTGGCACCTCGCCAACAAGGGCAAGGCGTTCGACCTCGGCGCCTACACGGCGTTTTTGAAGGAGATCGGCTACCTGCTGCCGGAGCCTGCCACCCACAAGGTCGAGACCGCCAATGTGGACGAGGAGATCGGCAAGATCTGCGGCCCTCAGCTGGTGGTACCGCTGACCAATGCCCGCTATGCGCTGAACGCCGCGAACGCGCGCTGGGGCTCGCTGTACGACGCCTTCTACGGCACCGACGCCATCCCGCATGATCCGAGCGAGGGTGGAAAGGGCTACAACAAGGCCAGGGGCGACAAGGTGATCGCCAAGGCCAAGGCCTTCCTCGATGCCGCCGCGCCGCTCGCCACCGGCAGCCACACCGACGTCACCGCCTACAGCGTGATCGCCGGCCAGCTCTCGGCGAAGCTCAAGAGCGGCAACGCTACCGCGCTGAAGAACGCCGACCAGTTCGCCGGCTACCAGGGCGCGGCGGAGGCGCCCAGCGTCATCCTGCTCGCCAACAACGGCTTGCACATCGAGGTCGTGATCGACCGCAGCCACGTCATCGGCAAGGACGATCCGGCCGGCGTATCCGACATGATCCTGGAGGCCGCGGTCTCCACCATCCTCGACATGGAGGACTCGGTCGCCGCCGTCGACGCCGAGGACAAGGTGCTGGTCTACCGCAACACGCTCGGCCTGATGAACGGCACGCTGTCGGCCGATTTCGAGAAGGGCGGCAAGACGCTGACCCGCGCGCTGAACAGCGACCGCAGCTACACCACGCCGTCCGGCGGCAAGCTGACCTTGCATGGCCGCAGCCTGCTGCTGATCCGCAACTGCGGGCATCACATGTTCACCGACGCGGTGCTCGGCGCCGACGGCCAGGAGGTGCCGGAAGGCATTCTCGATGCCGCCGTCACCGGCCTGCTGGCGATCCACGACCTCAAGGGCCTGTCGAAGTCCAGGAACAGCCGCACCGGCTCGATCTACATCGTCAAGCCGAAGATGCACGGCCCCGACGAGGTCGCCCTCACCGTCGAGCTGTTTTCCCGTGTCGAGACGCTGTTCGGCCTGCCGGAGAACACCATGAAGGTCGGCATCATGGACGAGGAGCGCCGCACCACGGTCAACCTCAAGGCCTGCATCCAGGCGGCGTCGAAGCGCATCGTCTTCATCAACACCGGCTTCCTCGACCGCACCGGCGACGAGATCCACACCTCGATGGAAGCGGGCCCGATGATCCGCAAGAACGAAATGAAGGCGCAGCCCTGGATCAAGGCGTATGAGGATTGGAACGTCGACATGGGCCTGATCGACGGCCTGCCCGGCCACGCGCAGATCGGCAAGGGCATGTGGGCGGCGCCGGACAAGATGGCGGACATGCTGGCGCAGAAGATCGGCCACCCCTCGGCCGGCGCCACCACCGCCTGGGTGCCGTCGCCGACCGCGGCCACCTTGCACGCCCTGCACTATCACCAGGTCAATGTGAAGGCTCGGCAGGACGAACTGACAAAGGGCGGGCCGCGCGCCAAGCTCGGCGACATCCTCACCATCCCCGTGTCGAACTCGAACTGGGCGCCTGACGACGTCCGCCAGGAGATCGACAACAACTGCCAGGGCATTCTCGGCTATGTCGTGCGCTGGATCGACCAGGGCGTCGGCTGCTCCAAGGTGCCTGACATTCACGACGTCGGCCTGATGGAGGACCGCGCGACGTTGCGCATCTCCAGCCAGCATCTCGCCAACTGGCTGCACCACGGCGTGGTCAGCAAGGATCAGGTGATGGATTCGCTCAAGCGGATGGCGGTCGTCGTCGACAAGCAGAATGCGGGCGATCCGCTGTATCAGCCGATGGCGCCTGGCTTCGACGGCGTCGCCTTCAAGGCGGCCTGCGACCTCGTGTTCGAAGGCCGCACCCAGCCGAACGGATACACCGAGTACATCCTCACCGCCCGCCGGCGCGAAGCCAAGGCCAAGGCCTGACGACGAAAAGCCCCGGTTTCCGCCGGGGCTTTTTTTGAATGAGCAACGGTATCATGAAACCTAATCAGAACACCGCAATGTATTTCAGCAGCGAGATCACGCCGAGCACGATGACGATGACACGGCAGATCTGCTTGGCCCGGCCATCGAGCGGCAGCAGGTTGATCAAATAAAGGATCAGGATGACGACGAGGAAGGTGACGAGAGCACTGACGATCATGAAGGACCCCTCTTGCGACGCGTGGACCACGCTGGCGTTGGCGATCCAACCCGTTCGATACGGGTTGGTTCCGCCATCGGAACCCCCGGATCAGATGCGAGGCCCGTAATTCTACTGATCGCTGGAACGCACGAATCTTTACTCATGGGACGGAAAATCGCTGCGCTTTCAAAGATTCCAAGAGTCCACGATGCTGAACCGCCTGACCATCTCCTCGCTGCTGAAAACCGTGATCGTCACGGCCGCCCTGGCCGTGATCGCCCTCTTTTCACTGAACGCCTGGGGCTCCTGGAGCAGACTGCAATCCGCCCAGCGGCTGGCGCGGGTCGCTGAGGTGTCCGGCGTGGTGTTCAAGGCCATGAACAGCATGCGCAGCGATCGCTCGACCACGATCAGGGTGCTGAATGCCGACCAGGCGATGGACGCGGACACCGAGAAATTCCTGCGCGGCGCCCGCGAGGTCTACGTGCCGGCCCTCAATCGCGCGCTCGACATGCTGAAGGACATCGAGTTCGCGCAAGCTCCGACGCTGGTCGCCGAGCTCGACCGGCTCAACAAGACCATCACCGCCGAACATGCGGAGTTCTGGACCGACATCGTCAAGCCGAAGGCTTCCCGTCGCGCCGGCTTGCCGAAGGAATATGGCGAGACGTTCGATGCGCTGCTGGCGCTGCTCGACAAGATCTCCGGCAGCATCGCCGCCAGCGTCAATCACCAGAGCGCAACGGTCGACCAGTTGCTGATGGTCAAGCAGATGGCCTGGCTGATGCGCAACACCGCGGGCGAGGCCTCGCTCATCATCAGCAACGGACTGACGGCGGGCAAGGTGTCCCCGGAAGCGGTGCTGGCCTACAACAAGCAGGTTGGTGGCATCGACACCGCCTGGAAGGCCGTGCAGCTCGCCACCTCGGGCATGGACATGCCGCCTGCCCTGTCCGCCGCCATGGCGAGCACAGAGAAGGCTTATTTCACGCCGGAATATGGCGGCCTGCGCGAGCGGCTGCTGGCTGCGCTGCAGAAGGGCGAGAAGCCCGAGATGACTCCCTACCAGTGGAGCCCGTTCTCGGTGAACAAGATGACGAGCGCGGTTGCTCTCGCCGAGGCGGCGCTCGATGCCGCCAAGGAGCATTCCAGCAATCAGCAGCGCACCGCGACGGAGTCGCTGATCCTTCAGCTCGTGCTGCTGCTCGCGGCCGTCGTCCTGGGCGGCGCGGCCGTGGCCGCCGTGAGCGGCCGGGTGATCCGGCCGCTGCACCGGATGCGCGATGCGATGCTGGCGGTCGCCGGCGGAGACCTCAGCGTCGACACCGGCTACACCAAGCGGCAGGACGAGATCGGCGCGCTGGCCAATGCGCTCGAGACGTTCAAGCAGCAGGCGCAGGACAAGCTTGCGATCGAAGCCCAGGAGCGGGAGCGCAATGCCGCCACAGCGGCCCGGCAGCGCGCGATCGAAAGCTATGTCGCCGAGTTCGAAGGGCTGGTGCGCGACTCGCTGGAGCAGCTCGGCCGCGCCTCCACCGACATGCAGGCGACATCCGCCGGCCTGACCAACGTGTCGCGGCAGACCAATGCGCGTGCCGAGGAGGCCTCGAAGGCATCGAACGACGCCTCGATGAGCGTGCAGACGGTGGCGTCCGCGGCCGAGGAGCTCAACGCCTCGATCGCCGACATCTCCAAGCAGGCCTCGCACGCCGCGGGGATCGCGAGCCGCGCCGTCGAGCAGGCGCGCATGACCGACGGCACCGTGCAGGGCCTGTCGCAGTCGGCCAACCGCATCGGCGAGGTCGTCGGCCTGATCAACAGCATCGCCTCGCAGACCAATCTGTTGGCGCTGAACGCGACGATCGAAGCGGCGCGCGCCGGCGAGGCCGGCAAGGGCTTTGCTGTCGTCGCCTCCGAGGTGAAGACACTCGCCAGCCAGACCGCCAAGGCCACCGACGAGATCTCCGAGCAGATCGCCGACATCCAGCGCGTCGCCAACGATGCGATCGATGCCATCCAGCGCATCGGCGGCATCATCGGCGAGGTCAACGAGGTCGCCACCGCGATCGCCGCCGCCGTGCAGGAGCAAGGCGCCGCGACGCAGGAGATCTCACGCAGCACGCAGTTCGCGGCCGACGGCACCAGGAACGTCTCCGACAACATCACCGGCGTGAAGTCGGACGCGGATGCGGCGGCGGCCGCGGCCGAGAACGTGCGCAACGCCTCGGAGACGCTGGAGCAGCAGAGCAGGAGCCTCGGCCATCAGGTCACGGACTTCCTCGGTAAGATCCGCGCGGCCTGACCGCGCTGGATCATTCGGACGCCACGATCGGCGCGCGCTCGTACTTGGCGCGCAGCGCGGCCGGCGCCGGCGAGAAGTTGAGCTCGGCGCTCCTGCGCCCGGCACTGCGGTTGGCGACCTTCAGGCCGTCCTCGCCGGCGACCACGTCGCCCTTGCGCAAGGTCGGGTCGTTGTCGATCGAGATCTTGGCAAGGCCGAAATGGTCCTTGCCGTTGCAGGTGCAGTTGTCGACGACCTCGGTGCGATACTTGAACGCATTGGGCAGCGCCGAATACGGCTTGCCGCCCTCGGTCTCGGCGCCGTCGATCGAGCTGCCATAGACGACCTCGGTCTTGGCCGCCGGGCAGAAGCTGTTGCACGCCGCTTCCTTGCTCTGGTCCCCGGTGGCCCCGAGCGGGAAGTAGCGCCCGTCGCAGGTGCGCACGCACCAGGCGACGCTGCTGCTGCCGCCGCGGTAGCTGACATCGCCGCGCGGGGCCGGCCGCGGCGCGGGCGGCGCCTCGTCGGCGAACGGCATGCGGATATAGGGCTGCGGCCGCGGCGGCGCGTTGAATCCGCCGAACAGCGCCGAGAAGAAATCCTGCGCGCTGGCGGCGCTCGTCCCGCCCAGGGCGCCAGCGGCTGTCATGGTCGCCACGGCGACGGCTGCGAGGACGCGTCGGCTTGTCATGATCTCACTCCCCACTCAGTAGACGGCCGCAACCGGCACCGACATCGCCTGCCGTCCGGACGGCAGCGCCGTCACGCGCGGGGCGGCGGCGCGGGCCTGCACGGAGCCGCCCTTCGGCAGCACGACCACCTTCGTGCCCACCTGGACCCGGCTGAACAGATCCGTGACATCCTCATTCGTCAGGCGGATGCAGCCCGACGAGACGAACTTGCCGATCGTGCTGGGATCGTTGGTGCCGTGAATGCGGTACTCGCTGGAGCCGAGATACATCGCGCGGGCGCCGAGCGGATTGCCGGGGCCGCCGGCCATGAAGCGCGGCAGATAGGGCTGGCGTGCGATCATCTGCGCCGGCGGGTGCCAATCCGGCCATTCCGCCTTGCGCGTCACGCTCTGCACGCCCGACCACGTGAAGCCCTCACGGCCGACGCCGACGCCGTAGCGCAGCGCGCGGCCGCCGCCGAGCACGTAGTACAGATAGGTGTTGCCGGTATCGATGATGATCGTGCCCGGCGCCTCGCGCGTATCGAGGTTGACGACCGTTCGGCGCAGCCGGTCGGGGAGCTGGCTGTCCTCGTCCTGCGCGATGTCCGGCGCCGTCGCCTCGTCCGGGGGAAACGCCTGCTGCTCGACCGGCGCATATCCCAAGCTCTGCGCCCGGGCCGACATGATGCCTGGCGCGAGAACGAGCGCACCTGCGATCGCAATCATCGAAGCCGTCCGCTGCAGCAGGCAGCGCTGGCCGGAAACGTGCTGTGTCATGGGAGGCCCCCGTCGAATGAGCACCGCGATGCGATGCGTGATTGCCCTCTCAAACGCGAGATAGGTCGACGTAGTTCCGGCTCCGATCTGATCCCGCTGCGTCAGTCAAGCGCGCCTGCCCTCACATTCGCGCGACGGAACCCGAGGCGGCCTGAGCGGTTGTCGACCGTCAGCTGCGCGGAAAGAACTCCGTCGGGGGAAATCATGGTGCGTGTACTTCCCACCGAGCGGCTGCTCGGAAGCGGCAACGAGGGCTCGGCGCTCAGCGAGAGCCGACAGGAGATCCCTCCGGTCATCAAGCGCGCCGAGGTCGTGGCGATCGCGCTGGTGATCCTCGCGGCGATCTGCGTGACCGGCGTGCTCTATGTCGCCAAGGGATTCTTTCTCCCGATCGTCATGGCGTTCGTCGTCGGCACCATGTTGTCGCCCGCCGCCAATTTTCTGGAGCGCTATCGCGTGCCGCGAGGCGTGGGCGCCGTGCTGATCGTCATCGCCGTCGCGGACGGACTCGCCTTCATCATTGGATTGATTTCGGCCCCGGTGCTGGATTGGACCAACCGCTTGCCGGAGCTTGCGACGCAATTGAAAGCGAAGCTGCATGTGTTCGACCGGCCGCTCGCCCTCTGGCACGAAATGCAGACCGCGATCGGCGGCGGCAGCGCCCAGACCCCCACGAGCTTGGAGCTTCCCAAATTCGACTGGGTGCAGCCGACGATCGAATTCCTCACCCCGACCTTTACCGAGTTCCTGCTGTTCTTCGCGACGCTGGTCCTGTTCATCGCCAGCTGGCGGGATCTTCGGCGGACGCTGATCATGACATTCGGCGACCATGAGGCGCGACTGCGGACGCTGCGCATTCTCAACGAGCTCGAGCTGCACCTGGGCAACTACCTGCTGACGGTCACCTTCATCAACACCGGCGTCGGCATCGCGACCGGTCTTGCCTGCGCGCTGACGGGCATGCCCAATCCCGCCGGCCTCGGTGCTCTGGCGGCGACGCTGAACTTCATCCCGATCATCGGCCCGATCGCGATGTTCGTCGTGCTGGTGGTCGTCGGCGTGGTCGCATTCCCGACCCTGAGCAGCGGCATGGCCGGGCCCGCCATCTTCGCCGTGATCACCTTCATGGAGGGGCACTTCGTCACGCCGACCATCATCGGCCGGCGACTCGCGCTCAACGCGCTCGCGGTGTTCATCGCGCTCGCCTTCTGGACCTGGCTGTGGGGCCCGATGGGCGCCTTCCTCGCCTCGCCGCTGCTGATCGTGGGGCTCATCATTAAAGAGCACCTGCTGCCGGACGATTCGCCGCAATTGCCGGGGGACTAATTCGGTTTCATCGAAGGAACTTCATCCTGCACCCGGCGTTTCCCGACCAGACGCACACCACCCCCTGCTCCGGGAGACCGCGATGCCACCGCCCGATGGTGAGACCGCCCTGAAAGATCTCACCGACAAAGCCAACCATGAACGCCTGCAGAAGGATGTCCACGCCGTGAAGAACGATATCGCAGCCCTCACCGACCAGATCACCGACGTGCTCAATGCCTTTGCCGGGCAGGCTGGCAAGCAGGCGCGCAGCGGCTATCGTCAGGCCCGCGAGAACGTGGACCAGACGTTCGACGACATGTCCGAGCGCGGCAGCGCCATGCTCGGCGCGGCGCAGGATGCCGCCAACTCGCTGGAGGAACGTCTCGAGGACGTGATCTCGCAGCGGCCGATCGCGACAGTCGGCCTCGCGCTCGGCCTCGGCTTGTTGATCGGCTTATCCTGGAAGCGTTGAGCAGCACATCACCGCTTCAAGCAGAATGACGTGTCGGCGCCGCTCTCGGCGCCGATTTGAGTTTCGGATCCGACGACGAGCGAGAGAACAGACATGTTTCAGCGAATGATCGCACACCTCAGCGAATCGACGGGTCACACGATCCGGTTGACCTCGCTGGCGCTGGCAGCGGCGATCGGGTTGTTCGTGACCACCTGCTTCCTCTGCGCCGCCGCCTTCGTGGCGGTGTTGCAGCACTACGGCCCGGTTGCGGCGTGCCTCACCGGCGCGGCCATCTTCTTCGTCGTCACGCTGATCGCGGCGATCAGCTACATGGTCCGGAAGCGCTCGGTGGCAGAGCACGCGCCGCGGCCTGCGCAAGCCGCGCGGTCTGCGGCGCAGTCGCTGCTTGCCGATCCGATGCTGCTGGCGAGCGGACTGCAGGTGGTGCGGATGATCGGGGTGAAGCGGCTGATTCCCATTCTGGCTGTTGGCGGCCTCGCTCTGGGATTGCTCGCCCGGCAACAGATGTCCGAGGAGGCTGAGCCTGCGGAGTAGCACGATCGGATGTCCGCCGAAGACGCTCGCTTGGATCCCACGCGATCGATCGGCGTCAGGTCACGCACCGCCCCGGCTGCAGCCGCTTCGCGATCTCCGTCAGCACCGAGACGGACGGCTCGCAGGCGACCGGATGCTTCGACACCCGGCGCTCGTTCTCCGTGCTGATGATCTGGGAGCCTTGCGGCACGCTCCGCCCCGCCGCGATGCCGGGATTGGTGAGCGGCAGCCTCAGCAGGAAGGTCGTGTCAGCGAACGCGGCGAGCTTGATCGAGATCGTCTTCGTGGGGGCGGCATCCGCGACGACGTTCGCGCGATCGGACTTGGCCGCCCGGTTGACGTTGCTCGCGGTCATGGCTGAAAGCTCTGCGGAGCCAACATTCGACCGGTCGCCGGCAAACACCCGTGCGGGCAAATTCGACGCGAGGTCGTGGCCGGAGGCGAACTGCATCGCGCCCACCAGCATCGCGGATGCAGCGAGTGTGCCCAAAACGACGACTTTTCCGGTCTGCGACATGTCACTGCTCCCCTCGCCGGCAGGCGATCGGCATTTCAACGTAAGTCGCCGGAAGGGGGTTCTCGGATGGGCAAATCACTTAACCGTGTTTCAACAAACTGGGGATCACCGGAAAAATTTTCGGCGCAAGGGAACGACTCCTGGCGTCGCGCGTCATCACGGCAGCCGGTTATTCCCCCTGCCCCATTGACCGGCGACGCGGGGCACCGCCGTGGTGATGCCGGCGGTGCCCCGCATCTTTATGAGCCGGCCTGAATGGACGGTTCCCCTGGTTCCCGCGACATCGTAAGGTTTTCGGCGCGTTGGATGGACGGCCGGATGAGTGGCAGGGGCGGTGCAATGAGCCGGTTACAAGCAGTCATGCTCGCTCTGGTCGTGGCTTGCATCGTCCCCGGGACGGTTGTGGCCGAAAGCACCAAGGATTCCTGGCTCAACAGCCTCTCGGCTCACGTAAGGGCGCAGGCACGCTATCCTCTTCAGGCGGGCCCCGAGGGCGGGAAAGCGAAAGTCCTGTTCCGAATCGATCGTTCCGGCCACCTGGTGTCCGCGGTCCTGGTCGAAAGCACCGGTGACCTGGCGCTCGACAAGGAAGCGCTGGACATGGTTGAGCGGGCTCAGCCCTTCGCTGCGGCGCCTGCAGATGTCGAGGATGCCAAGCTGACCATGGTTCTCCCGGTCGTCTTCCGGCCCCGGCCGCCCGCGGGAATCATCGTACCGATCGACTTGTCACCAGAAGCGACCGCACTGCGCGCGAAATTGAACGGCATTTGCCGCGGTTGCTGATCGCAACCTTTCACGACGGCGTCCTGAAAAGAAAACGGCGCGCCCCAGGAGCGCGCCGCAGAGGTTGGGAGAGGGAAGACGGCTCACGCCGCCGGCTTGGGCATCCGGTTGCGTGAGTTGCGCTGGAAGAACAGCGCCTGACTCGCTACGGCGGAAACCATCGCCGGCTGGAACGGCTTCGAAATCAGGAACGCCGGCTCCGGCCGCTCGCCCGTGAGGAAACGCTCCGGGTATGCGGTAATGAAGACGACGGGAACCTCGAACGTCCGCAGCAGCTCGTTGACCGCGTCGAGACCCGACGAGCCGTCGGCGAGTTGAATGTCCGCAAGGATCAGGCCGGGCTTCTTGTTCTTGGCGAGCGCAACGGCGTCGGCATGGGTGCGGGCGACGCCGATGACGTTGTGACCGAGATTCTTCACGAGGCTCTCGAGGTCCATCGCGATGAAGGTCTCGTCCTCGATGATCAATACATCGGTGGCGATCTCGGCGGCGAGCTCGCGACCAGCGGCATCGGCCAGCCGGCGCGTCTCCGCAACGTCGATGTCGAGGATGAACGACACTTCCTCCTCCGGGAAGCCTTCCAGGGACAGCAGCAAGAAGGCCTGGCGCGGCAACGGAGTGATGTTGGACAGACGCCGCTCCGGCGGCATCGGCAGCGTCGTCACCTCGGCATCGTCGTTCAGCGCGACCGAGTTCCAGATCTGGGTGAACAGCCGGAACAGCCCGGCGCGCGGGCCATAGCGCTCATCCAGCAGGGCCGGATCCTGGATCAGCGCTTCCAGCATCGCGCCGACATAGGCGTCTCCGGAACCCTGGCTGCCGGTGAGGGCACGCGCATACCGGCGCAACAGCGGCAAATGTTCAGCAACTAGCTGTGATCGGCTCATCCCCACTCCATTCGGTATTCTGGGCTTCCGCCCGGGTTCCATGATGGCCTGATTACGCCCGAAACGAAGAAAAGTTCCCCGATGCGTGGAACTTTTATCGCGCGGTTGCATTAGCTCCCGATCAGACCCCCTCGATGGGCGAGGATAATTCTTGAAGCTTCAGGGACTTAACTCTCGGGGAAACGTGGAAAAGGTCATGAAAGATGTAAAGTCTCAAGCCAGCAAGAATGCGGCACCGCGCAAGCCTGGCGGACTCAACGCAGAGATCCAGTCGAGGATCGGTCATCAACTTCGCGCGATGTACGACGATGTCGTGCGTCAGGGAGTGCCCGATCGGTTTGCAGAATTGGTTCGCAAGCTTGATGCACCGGCAGCACAGTCCCACGTGGAGAACGGCGGGGGATCCAACGACCAAAACGACGGGAGGGAGTGAATGCCTCTCACTGATTCCTTGCGGGACGATATTCTTGCGGCCGTCCCAAGCCTCCGCGCATTTGCGATTTCCTTGAGTGGTAACAGCGATCGCGCCGACGATCTGGTCCAGGAAACCCTGCTCCGGGCATTGGCCAACATCGACTCGTTTCAACCGGGCTCCAACCTGCCTGCCTGGTTGTTCACGATTTTGCGCAACCTGTTCCGCTCAGATTATCGAAAACGCCGGCGCGAAGTTGAAGATGCGGAAGGCAACTACGCCAAGACGCTCAAGACGCATCCCTCGCAGGGCGCGCATCTCGAGTTCGAGGAGTTCCGCGCGGCACTGGAGAAGCTGCCTCAGGACCAGCGCGAAGCACTGATCCTGGTCGGTGCGTCCGGCTTCTCCTACGAGGATGCGGCCGCGATCTGCGGCTGCGCCGTCGGCACGATCAAGAGCCGCGTCAATCGAGCGCGCTCGAAACTGGCGGCGCTGCTCTATGTCGAGGGCGCCGAGGATTTCGGCCCTGACGAGACCGTGCGGGCCGTCATCGGAGGAAGCGGCGGCTGACGTCGCTCACGCTCGTCAAGACGTGAAAGAGGCGGCTCCTGGAAGGGGCCGCCTTTTTCCATGTCGCCATTGCTTCGAACACGCCCGCGCCGCATGAGCAGGCTATTTGGGCGCACGGACGGGTGCAGAAAACTGCTCGGTCCGGTCGCGCTCGGTCATGTCGATGACCGTCTCCATCGGCGCGGTGAGCTCATAGACGTAGCTGCCTTCCGTGAAGAAGCGCTTCGAGGTGCCGCCGAGCGCCTCGGGAGCGACGCGGTCGAGCAGGATCAATCCAAAGTCGCTGTCCGGCCGCCGCGTCGCCTCGCTGGTGTTGCGCTCTTCCCAGCGGAAATTGAACACGGCGTTGGGCTCCTCCCCGGTCACGTCCCATTTGGCGGTGATGT
>NZ_CAFJ01000045.1 GCF_000239795.1 Bradyrhizobium sp. STM 3809
CCGCCCAGACTCGTCGATCTCCTTATACAATCCCTGAATCTCGACGTCGAAGCCCGGAAACGTGTTGAACGCCCGCTCGAACATCTTGAGGTAATCGATCATCGGCCTGGCGCGCTCGGACAGCCGCTCGCCCGGCACGATGGTGGCGATCCCCGGCGGATAGACCACGAAGGGCGTGGTCGCGATGCGGCCGGCGATCTGGTCGATCGGGAGGTAATCGACCTCGTTGCGCATCAGCGCGCGCGCCGCCTCGCGCGGCGACAGCGCGATCTCCGGCAGATGCTGTGGCTGGAACTGCCTGGCCTGCAGCGCGCTCACCTCGGCCTGGCGGTAGAAGCGGTGCATCTCGCCGCAGAGGTCGCGCAGCCGGGTCTTGCCATAGCGAGCGAAGCGCTTGCGGGTGAACTCGGGGATGGCATCCTCCAGCAGCACGTTGTCGTCGTGCAGCCGCTTGAAGGCGACGAGGCCGCTGATCAGGGTGCCGGCCTTGCTGGCCTCGACGCCCGGCGTGAGCAGGAAGAGCAGCGAGTTGAGGTCGTTCTTCTCGGCGACGATGCGGTTCTCGCGCAGATATTGCGCCACGACCGGCGCCGGAATGCCGTGCTCGGCATAGCCGCCGGTGGCGCGGTCGAAGCCGGGGGTGAGCAGGGTCAGCTTGTTCGGATCGGTCATGGCGAAGCCGGGCGCCAGATCCGGGAAGCCGTGCCAGGCCTCGCCGGGCGCGAGCTGCCAGAGCGTGGCGTCGGTGGCGAGCTGGTCGGTCGAGATCGCCTCCCAGGCGACATCGTGCCGGCCGCCGGGGCTCGCGGCATCGGGGATCGAGACCCGGTCCGGCACGAACGGCTCGAAGAACCAGCGCCGCGCCGGATCCTTCTCCTTCTCGTCGAATTCCCGGCGCATCGCCCGGATCTTCTTGCGCAATTCGATGCCGAGCCGGATCGTGTCGTCCCACAGCACCTCGCCCGAGCGGCCCTTCATCATCTGCGCGCCGACGTCGAGCGAGGCGAACAGCGGATAGAACGGCGAGGTCGAGGCGTGCTGCATGAAGCTTTCGTTGAAGCGGCGGTGCTCGACGCGGCGGCGCTGGCCCTTGATGTGGCGGTCCTTGATGTGGATCTGCGAGGCCTGCGAGAAGCTCGCGAGCTGCTTGTGGGTCGACTGGGTCGCAATGATGCCGGGGGCGTCGGGGCCGAGCTCGGAGAGCCCCATGGCGAAGCGGCCGGCATAGAGCGGGTGGAACTTCATGAAGCCGGCCCAGGCCTCGTCGAACATGATGTAGTCGCAGAGGTGCCCGATGCGCTTGAGGATCATCTCCGCGCTGTGGATCGTGCCGTCATAGGTGCACTGCTCGACCACGGCGACGCGGAACGGCCGCTCCTTGCGCCAGGCGTCGGGATCCTTGACCAGCGGATTGTTGCGGATCTGCTGCCGAAGCTGCTCCTCGTCGAGCAGGTCCCAGCGCATCGGCCCGATCAGGCCCCAGGCGTTGCGGACGGTGGGCACATAGACCGGGATTCCGCCGGAGATCAGCAGGGCGCCGTGATGGGCGGCCTTGTGGTTGTTGCGGTCGAACAGCACGAGGTCGCCGTCGGTGACGAGCGCGCCGAGCACAACCTTGTTGGAGGTCGAGGTGCCGTTGAGCACGAAATAGGTCTTCTCGGCGCCAAAAATCTGCGCCGCCTCCTTCTGCGCCCGCAGCGCCGGGCCCTCATGGGTGAGGAGATCGCCGAGGTCGAGCACGGAATTGTCGAGGTCGTCGCGGAATACGGCCTCGCCGAGATGCTCGACGAAGATCCGGCCGATCGGGCTGCGGCTGTAGAACACGCCGCCATTGTGGCCGGGGCAGGTCCAGAGCTGGTTGCCTTCCTCGGCATAGTCGACCAGCGTGCCGAAGAACGGCGTCTTGAGCGTCTCGGCATATTGCTTGAGCCGGCTGATCAGGTTCTTGGCGATGAACGCCGGCGTCTCCTCGGAGAGGAAGACGTAGCCGTCGATGAAGTCGAGCACCTCGACCGGCAGGTCCTCGAACCGCTTGCGGCGGATCAGCAGGATGATCGGAAAGTCCAGGCCGCGGCGGCGCATCAGATTGATCAGCGACGCCGTCTTGCCCTCCAGCCCCTTCTTGCCCCAGTCCACCACCATGCAGCCGATCGCCGCATCCGTCTGCACCGCGATCTCGGCGTCCTCCAGCTTGCGGGCACGGACGACCTCGAAGCCGGAGCGCTGGATCTCCTCGATGATCTGGTTGAAGCGGACGCCGGCGAGGTCATCGGTCTCGAAGACGGGCGCGGCGAACAGGAAGGTGAAGCGGCGGAAGTAATCCATGGGCGTCTTTCGGCTGGGTGGGGCAGCAAGCTGTCAACGCGTTCGATGACAGTTGGATGACGGCCAAGCCCTCGATCCAGGCCACCAAGGGACCGGCCAGATCCTGCCTCCTGGGCCACGATCGCCGACCCCCGCTTGTCTTGGTGGAGCGACGGTGGCAATCGTCCGAGATTCGAGCAATGCCAAAAGGACAGACCGTGCTTCCCGACTGGATCAATCTGGACTGTGCGGCGCCGTCCGAGGCGCACCGCGAATCGGCCCTGGCGCGCCAGGCGCAGCTGACCAAGCCGCTCGGCGCGCTGGGGCGGCTGGAGGAGGTCGCGGTCGAACTGGCGGCGCTGCAGGCGGCGGAGCGGCCGGGGGCCGACCGGGTTCCGGTGGTGCTGTTCGCCGGCGATCACGGTATCGCGGCCCAGGGCGTTTCGGCCTATCCGCCCGAGGTCACGGTGCAGATGCTCCATAACTTCGCCGCAGGCGGTGCGGCGATCTCGGTGCTGGCGCGCAGCCTCGGCTGTCCGCTGGAGGTGGTCGACGTCGGCACGCTGGCCGATGGACCGGTGCGCGGTGTGATCAGCGACAAGCCGCGGCGCGGCACGCGCGATTTCAGTGTGCAGCAGGCGCTGACACCGGAAGAGGTGGCCTTTGCCTGCGACGCCGGGCGGCGGGCCGTGGCGCGGCAGGCAGACCACGCGCCTGATCTGGTGATCTTCGGCGAGATGGGGATCGGCAACACGACCTCGGCGGCGGCGATCGCGGCGGCGCTGCTGCCGTGTGCGCCCGCCGACATCGTCGGCAGCGGTACGGGTCTCGATGCGGACGGGCGGGCGCGCAAGGCCGCGGCGATTGGCTATGCGCTGACGCGCCATGGCCTGACAGCGGCGACACCCGTTGCGGAAGTTCTGGCCGCCGTCGGCGGCCTCGAGATCGTCGCGATGGCCGGCGCGATCATCGCCGCCGCGCAGCGGCGCTGGCCGGTGCTGGTCGACGGCTTCATCGTCTCGGTGGCGGCGCTGGTGGCGACGAGGCTCAATCCGTCCTGCCGGCCCTGGCTGCTGTTCTCGCATCGCTCGGCCGAACGTGGCCATGCGCTGGTGCTGGAGGCGCTCGGCGCGCGTCCGCTGATCGATCTCGATCTCCGGCTCGGCGAAGCCTCGGGGGCCGCCACCGCGCTGCCGATCCTCCGGCTCGCCTGCGCGCTTCACAACGGCATGGCGACCTTCGCGGAGGCCGCCATCTCCGGGCGCGAGGCCTGATGCGGCTCGACCTGCTGCGGCATGGCACCACCGGGCGCGACGGCCATCTCGACGGCCGCACCGATCCGCCGCTGACCGAGGCCGGGTGGGAGCAATTCCGGCGGCAGACACAGAGCCGGATCTGGCCGCGCGTCGTCAGTTCGCCGCTGGGGCGCGCGCGGGCGGCAGCTGAGGCTTATGCGCAGCAGACCGGCTGCGCGCTGCAGATCGATCAAGATTGGAGCGAACTGCATTTCGGACGATGGGACGGACGTAAGCGCAGCGACATCGTGAACGAACCGGAGCAGGCCGCCTTGCTCGACGCCTTCTACACAGATCCTGTCGTCTCGGCGCCCGACGGCGAGAGCTGGGCCGATCTGCAATCCCGGGTGTCGCGCGCGACCGACCGCATCCTCGCGACGCCGGAGCCTGCGCCGGTCCTGGTCGTCACGCATGGCGGCGCGATCCGCGCCGCGCTGGCGCATCTGCTCGGCTGGCCCTTGCATCAGCTGTGGAGCCTGCGCATTCATCCCGGCACCCGCATCGCGCTCGAATCCGGGCGGGGCGCGGATGGCGCGCCGTGGGCCGAAATCATCGAGATCATCCAGCCATGAGTTTGCGTGAATTCTGGATCGCCCTGCAGTTCCTGACGCGTCTGCCGACGCCGCGCGTGGCGGAGTCCCGGCCCGACGATCTCGCGCGGGCGTCGGTGTGGTTTCCCGCCGCGGGGCTGGTGATCGGCGTCTGTCTCGCTGTCCTCGCGCGGGTATTTCAGAACGCCGATCCATGGATCGTCGCGCTCGCCGTGCTCGTCGGCTGGATCTGGATCACCGGCGCGCTGCATCTCGATGGGCTCGGCGATGTCGCCGATGCGTTCGGCGCCGCGCATGGCAAACCGGAACGCTTCATCGCCGTGCTCGGCGATCCCCATGCCGGCAGCTTCGCCGTCGTCGCGATCGCGCTGCAGATTGCAGCGAAGCTGGTGCTGATCGCGGAGCTGGCGACGGGCCCGACAGCCTGGGCGCTTGTGCTCATCCCGGCCTGGGCGCGGCTCGGCACGCTGGTCTGCACCAAGACGCTGCTGTCATTGAAGCCCGGCCTCGGCGCCAGCGTCGGCATTGGCGTCGGCTGGAATCTCATTGTCGGTTGGGGCGTTGTGCTGGCCGTCGGCGCGCTCGCGGGCGCAGTCCCCACATTGCTGGCCATTCTGCTCATCCCCGCGATCGCCTTCTACTGGCAATGGCGGCTCGGCGGCATCACCGGCGACTGCCATGGCGCCAGCATCGAGGTGACGGAGACGCTGCTGCTCGCCGCCTGCGTGCTGGGCTAGGGCGCGTCGCCCAGCGCCTCCGCGAGGCGCCGCCATTCAGCTTCGGCGCCCGGCAGGCCGAAACGCAGCCAGCTCGGCTGCGTGGGGAAGCGTCTGACGTGGATGCCGTGACGCGCCAGCCGCGCGGCGATGTTTCCCGCCTTAGCCGATGCGACCAGCCGGAACAGCGGCGTGCCGCCGATGGCTGTGCAGCCGGCGTTGGACAACAGCGTGTCGATGCGCGCGCAATCCTCGACCAGGCGCGCGCGTGTCTGGTGCAGCCATTTGTCGTCGGCCAGTGCAGCCGTTCCGACCGTCAGTGCGGGTCCTGAAACTGCCCACGGCCCGAGCTCTTCGCGGATGTCCCGTATGATGTCTTCGCAGCCGATCGCAAACCCCAGGCGGATCCCGGCGAGGCCATAGATCTTGCCGAAGGAGCGCAGCACGATCGTGGCTGGCGGAAGATCGGCGGCGAGGCTTGCATCGGCGGGATAAAGGTCGACGAACGCTTCGTCGACGATCAAAAGCCCGTCGCGCCGGCGCAAGGTCGAAGCCACGCGGAGAAGCGCCTCGCGCGGCAGCAAACGGCCGGTCGGATTGTTGGGATTCACGATCACCGCGACGTCGGCCTTGGCGAGCGCATCGAGATCATCGACCAGTTCGACCCGATGGCCGCCGCGACGCCAGCACAGTGCGTGCTCCTCATAGGTGGGCGCGAGCACGGCCACGCTCGAGCGCGGGCGCAGCCTCGGCATGATCTGCAGCAGCGCCTGGGTGCCCGGCGCGGCAACGATCGTCGTCGGCTCCGGCACGCCGTAGCGCGCCGCGGCCGCAGCCTGCAGCGCGCGCTCCTCGGACTTGCTGGGCAATCGCGCCCAGCCTGTCGACGGGATCTCGGGCAAGGGGTAGGGGACCGGGTTGATGCCGGTGGACAGGTCGATCCAGGGGCGCGGCGCATCGGGATAGCGACGGCTGATCGCATCGAGATCGCCGCCGTGAACGATCGCTTCCGGCTGATCCATGTGCGTGCTAGTCGCTCTCTGGTCCATGTCCATCCCTTAGCGGAGATCGATGTTCGTCTCACTCGCGCTCACGGCGCTCCTCATCGAGGCGGCCGCTGGTTACCCTCAAATCCTGGTGCAGCGGATCGGCCATCCCGTGATGTGGATGGGCGCGCTGATAGCATGGGCCGACCGCTGCTGGAACGGGGACGGCGACAGCTTCGCCATGCGCCAAGCGTACGGCGTCGCGCTCGTGGTCCTGCTCGTGGCCGGGATGGCTGCCATCGGCCTGGCTGCGACGTGGCTCTTCACGGCGGTTCTCGGCGACGTCGCCGCAACGATCATCCTCGGCGTCGTGGCGAGCAGCCTGCTGGCGCAACGCAGTCTCGACATGCATGTCGCTGCGATCGCGGAAGGATTGGAGACGAGCGGGCTCGACGGTGGCCGCCGCGCCGTGGCGATGATCGTCGGGCGCGATCCGGAGCGACTTGATGAACCCGGCGTGTCGCGTGCCGCGATCGAGAGTCTCGCCGAGAATTTTTCTGATGGCGTCGTCGCGCCGTTGTTCTGGCTGTTCATGGGCGGCCTTCCCGGCATCCTGATCTACAAGGCGGTGAACACCGCCGACAGCATGATCGGCCATCTGTCCGATCGCCACCGTGCGTTCGGCTGGGCGGCGGCGCGGCTCGATGACCTGATCAACCTGCCGGCGTCGCGCCTGTCGGCGGTGTGGATCGCGGCGGCCGCGCGTCTCGTTCCCGGCGCATCCTCGTCAGCGGCGCTGCATGCGGTCGCGCGCGATGCTGCCAACCATCGCTCGCCGAATGCCGGCTGGCCTGAGGCTGCGATGGCTGGGGCGCTCGGGCTGCGCCTCGCCGGGCCGCGCGTCTATCATGGGCATCTCGTGACCGATGCCTGGATGGGCGACGGACGCGCCAATCTGAACGCGTCGGACATTCGGCGCGCCTTGCGGCTCTACCGGTTCGCCTGTCTGATCCAGGCGCTGTTCGTGGCGATCATCTTCCTGGTCAAGGTCCTGTAGACGGCAGACGGCGCGACGGCTCAGCCGCGAGCGCGAGAATGCTGTCGATGTCGACATGGCGCTCGAGATGCGCGGCCACTCCATCCAGGGTCGCCTCGACGTCGCTCTCATACGCCAGCCCATTCGTCTCGGCCCCGAGACTTCGCAGCCAATGCGCGCGCAGGCCGTCATCGGCGAACAGGCCGTGCACGTAGCAGCCGGCGATCTGGCCGCCGCGCGCGACCGCGCCATCGCGTCGGCCATCGGCGAAGGTGACAAAGGGAGCCTGCGCGGCCGGCCCGTCGGTGCGGCCGATATGCATCTCGTAGCCGCGGAACGGGATCTGATCCTCGGTGAGCGTGCCATGGACCTCGCGCAGCGCCTTGTCCTCGGTCAGGGTGGTTTCGACGTCGAGCAGGCCAAGCCCGGCGACCGAAGCCGGCGCGCCTTCCCGGCCGTCGGGATCGCTGATCGCGCGCCCGAGCATCTGGTAGCCGCCGCAGATGCCGAGCACGCGGCCGCCGCGGCGCTGATGCGCCAGGAGATCGATGTCCCAGCCGGCCGCGCGCAAGTCCGCGAGATCGGCGATGGTCGCCTTCGAGCCGGGCAGGATGACGATCGCGGCGTCGCCTGGGATCGGCGAGCCCGGCCGCAGGAAGTGCAGGTCGATGCCGTCCTCGAGCCGCAGCGGATCGAACTCGTCGAAGTTGGAGATGCGGGGATAGGCGAGCACGACGACCTTCGGGCGCTGTCCGCCGGCAGCGCCATGTTCCGGCAGCCCGAGCGCATCCTCCGCGGGCAGACGCCTTGCATCCGGAAAATGCGGGATGAGTCCGAGCGACGTCCATCCGGTGCGTGCCGCGATCTCGCTCATGCCGGCTGCGAACAGCGCCGGATCGCCGCGAAACCGGTTGACGAGGAAGCCCGCGATGAGCGCGGCATCCTCAGGTGCGAGCACCGCCTTGGTGCCGACGAGGCTCGCGATGACGCCGCCGCGGTCGATGTCGCCGATCAACACGACCGGAATCTGCGTCGCCTGCGCAAAGCCCATATTGGCGATGTCGCCGGCGCGCAGATTGATCTCCGACGCCGATCCCGCGCCTTCGACCAGGACGATATCGGCGTCAGCGGCGAGGTGATGGAAGCTGTCCAGCACGGCTGCCATGAGCTGCGGCTTCATCGCCTGATAGGCCGACGCCTTGGCGTTGCCGATCACGCGGCCCTGCACCACAACCTGCGAGCCGATCTCGCTCTGCGGCTTCAACAGCACCGGGTTCATGTGCGCCGTCATCGGCCGGCGCGCCGCGCGCGCCTGTAGCGCCTGGGCGCGGCCGATCTCGCCGCCGTCGGCGGTGACGGCGGCGTTGTTCGACATGTTCTGCGGCTTGAACGGCGCCACCTTCAATCCGCGCAAGGTCAGCGCGCGCGCAAGGCCAGCGACGATCAGCGACTTGCCGACGTCGGAGCCGGTGCCCTGGAACATGATCGCGCGTGCGGGCATGAGCTAGAACTCGATGCCTTCCTGCGCCTTCACGCCGGCGGCGAAGTGATGCTTGACCAGGTTCATCTCGGTGACGAGATCGGCCGCCTCGATCAGGTCCGGCTTGGCATTGCGCCCGGTGACGACGACGTGCAGATCGGGGCGGCGCGCGGCCAGCGTTGCGACGACGTCAGCGATCGGCAGATGATCGTAGCGCAGCGCGATATTCAGTTCGTCGAGGACCACGAGCCGGATCGACGGATCGGCCATCAACTCCTTCGCCTTCGCCCAGGCCCGTTCGGCGGCTGCGATGTCGCGCGCGCGGTCCTGCGTTTCCCAGGTGAAGCCTTCGCCCAGGGTATGCCAGGACACCTGATCGCCGAAGGCCGCGATCGCCTTGCGTTCGCCGGTTTCCCAGGCGCCCTTGCCGAACTGCACCACGCCGATGCGGAAGCCGCGGCCGAGCGCGCGCAGCATCAGGCCCCAGGCGGCGGTCGATTTGCCCTTGCCCTTGCCGGTGTGGACGATCAGCAGGCCCTTTTCGACCGTCTTGGAGGCGACCTCGGCATCCTGCACCGCCTTGCGGTTCTCCATCTTGGCCTTGTGGCGGGCATCATCGGCGCTGTCGGTCATCGGTTCGTCCTCTTCGTCATTTCAGGCTGAGCGGCAGACCGGCCGCCATCAGAATCACGCGATCCGCCAACGCCGCCACGTCCTGGTTCAGCCGCCCCTGCGCGTCTCGAAATGCACGCGCCAGCGCGTTGTCCGGCACGATGCCGAGACCGACCTCGTTGGACACGGCGACGATCGGCCCGCGTGCGGTGCTGAGCGCGTCGATCAACTCGGTGCAGGCTTGCGGAACGTTCATGTCGGCGAGCATCACATTGCTGAGCCACAGCGTCAGGCAGTCGATCAGCATGGGCGCCTGCGAGTCGGCGTGGGCACGGATGAGGCCGGCGAGATCGCGCGTCGTCTCCAGCGTCTGCCATCCCGCGGCGCGGCGCGCCCTGTGATGAGCGATGCGCTCGGTCATCTCGTCGTCGAACGCCTGCGCGGTCGCAACATAGATCCAGGGCGGCGCGAGGGCGGTGACCAGCGCTTCCGCGTGGCGGCTCTTGCCCGAGCGCGCGCCGCCGAGCACCAGGGTCAGGCGCGGCAATGCGGGGGGCGGGGCAGGGGGCATGGGGACGATTCCGATTGACGGGCTTTGGCCCGCCCCGTATCTAACAGATGACGGTTCTCCGAAAGGAGAGATTTAGGGAACACGGTGCGGGTCCTCGGACCCCAGGCCGTGGCTGCCCCCGCAACTGTAATCGGCGAGTGTGAGGCCAAGACACCACTGGGAAACCGGGAAGGTGGTCTCACGCAGCGACCCGAAAGCCAGGAGACCTGCCGTCGACATTGCTGTTGGCCGACCCGTCGCGCGGGGAGTCGCGATGCTGGTTCTGATCCCGCCGAGGAATTGGCGGGATGCCGTCGGGTGCAGCGCATCGTCCGGTCCTCTGGGGGAGCCGGCAAGCGACGGAGACGGCCATGAAGTTCACCCGTGCCACGACTTTCGCCATTGCGAGCGTGCTCCTGCTCGCGGCTCAACCGGCGTTTGCCCATCACATGATGGGTGGCAAGCTGCCGCAGACCTTTGCGCAGGGGCTGCTGTCGGGCCTCGGCCATCCTGTCATCGGCCTCGATCATCTGGCGGCGATCCTCGGCGCCGGCATCATCGCGGCTCTGCTCGGTCGCGGCTTCGCGCCGGTGCTGGCCTTCACGACGGCGATGATCGCGGGTGTCGGTCTGCATCTGGCAAAAGCGAACATCCCGGCCGCCGAGCTGCTGGTCGGTCTCTCGACCGCTCTCATTGGTCTCGCAGTGGTGATGCGCGGCCGCCTCGGCGTGCTGCCGATCGCGGGCCTGTTCGCGCTGACGGGTGTTTTCCATGGCTATGCGCTGGGCGAGTCGATCGTCGGCGCCGAGACCACGCCGCTCGGCGCCTATCTCGCGGGCCTGCTGGTGATCCAGACCGCCATCGCCGCCGGCGCCTTCCTCGGGACGAAACTGCTGTCGGCCAAGGCCGATGCGTTGGCGCCGCTCGCGGTGCGGGTTGCGGGCGCGGCCATCGTGCTGGTGGGCGGCGTCGCCGCAGCGACGGCCGTCGGCGTGATCGGCTGAGTGATGACTTCATTGGAGAATGGCGCGACGACCCTGTTCGTCTGCGTCACTTGCCGCTCGCAGGTAGCGGACGTGTCGCTGCCTGACCAGCCGCGGGCCGGCGCGCGTCTGCTCACCGCGATCGAAGCGATGCCGGACGAGCAGCGCGAAGGCGTCGCCGTGGTCGGCGTCGAATGTCTGTCCAACTGCAATCGCGCCTGCACCGTCGCGGTGACCGCGCCCGGCAAATGGACCTATGTCCTCGGCGCGCTCGATCCGGATGTGCATGCGCAGGACATCCTGACGTTCGCGCGGCTGCATCGGAATCACGAGGCCGGACTGCCGGCCTGGCGCGAGCGTCCCGAATACATCCGCAAGAACACCGTCGCGCGCGTGCCCGCGCTGCCGGCGCTTCGCTGACAACAGAGATCCCGCTGCCATGACGACATCATTCGCCAAGACTCCTTGCACCATCGTCACCGGCTTTCTCGGTGCCGGCAAGACCACGCTGGTGCGCAACCTGATCGAGACCGCGAATGGCCGGCGGCTCGCGATCATCGTCAACGAGTTCGGCGACGTCGGCATCGACGGCGACATCCTGAAAGGCTGCGGCGTGCCGGACTGCCCGGAGGATCGCATCGTCGAGCTCTCCAATGGCTGCCTGTGCTGCACCGTCGCCGACGATTTCGTTCCGGCGCTGAAGAGCCTGCTCGACCAGAAGGAGCCGCCCGAGCACATCGTGATCGAGACCTCGGGGCTGGCGCTGCCGAAGCCGCTGGTGCAGGCGTTCAACTGGCCGGAGATCGCGACGCGCGTCACGGTCGACGGCGTCGTCGCCGTGGTCGATGGCCCAGCCGTCGTGGCGGGCCGCTTCGCCGATGACCCCGAGGCGCTTGCGGCGCAGCGCGCGGCTGACGATTCGCTCGATCACGACAACCCGCTCGAGGAGGTCTACGAGGATCAGCTGCTGTGCGCCGATCTCGTGGTCATGAACAAGAGCGACCTCATGAGCGACGAGGAGCGCAAGGCGGTCGCCTCCGAGATCGCGGCGAAAGTGCAGCGCGCGGTCAAGGTGATCGCGACGGAGCATGGCCAGCTCTCGGCCTCCGTTCTGCTCGGACTTGGTGCGGCCGCGGAGGACGACCTCGCGGCGCGCCCGTCGCACCATGACAATGAGGCCGAGCACGATCACGACGATTTCGAGAGCTTCGTGCTCGACGTGCCGGCGCAGACCTCGCCCGACGCGCTGGTCGATCGCATCGCCGCCGCCGTCGATGCGCATGACGTGCTGCGTGTGAAGGGTTTTGTGGAAGTCGCGGGCAAGCCGCTGCGCCTGCTGGTGCAGGCCGTCGGCAGCCGCATCCAGCATCAGTTCGAGCGTCCATGGCGCGCCGGCGAATCGCGGCAGGGCCGGCTCGTGGTCATCGGCGAGCGCGGCCTCGACGCGGCCGCGATCAGAAGCCTGATCGCGGGCTAGGCGAGGGCGATGCACCTCCTGGCGACATCCGGCGCTGACCTCGACGACCTCGAACAGGCCGTGGATCTCGCGCAGTCGCCGGCGGAGGTCGTCGTGCTGTCGTTCTCCGACAGCGATCTTTCCGCGCTGGCGGAGGCCTGGAGCGCAGGCGCGGCGGAGTTGCCCAGCCTGCGCCTCGCCAGCCTGAAGCGGCTGAAGCACCCGATGTCGGTCGATCTCTACATCGACCGCGTCGTGCTCGGCGCGCGCGCCGTCGTCGTGCGCTGCCTCGGCGGCCTCGACTATTGGCGCTACGGGATGGAGCGGATCGCCGCGGTGTGCCGCAGCCGTAACATTTTGTTCGCGGCTCTGCCGGGCGATGATCGCGCCGATGACCGGCTCGATGCGCTGTCGACCTTGCCGCCGCAGGTCACATCCCAGCTCTACGGCTATCTGCACGAGGGCGGCGTCGGCAATGCGCGCGAATGCCTGCGCTACCTCGCGACGCTGCTCGGCCGCGACCTGCCTGTCGTGCAGCCGGTGGCGATCGGCTCGCTGGTCGGCTTCGTGCCCGATCGCGGCGCTGTGTCCATCGACGAGCTCTGCCGGCCGGATGATGCGCGGCCGGCGGCTTTGATCACGTTCTACCGCGCCAGCCTGCTCGCCGCCGATACGGCCGGTGTTGCGGCGCTGATGCGGGCGCTGGAGCGCGAAGGGCTCGCGGCCGTTGCGGTGGCGGTGACGAGCCTGAAGGACCCGTCGATCGTTGCGCCGCTGTCGCGTCTGATCGACCACCGGCGTCCCGCGATCATTCTCAACGCGACCGCGTTCTCGGCGTTGCGCGAGGACGGCAGCACCGTGCTGGACGTCGCCGACGCGCCGGTGCTGCAGATCATCCAGGCGCAGAGCAGCGAGGACGCCTGGGCGTCGTCATCGCGCGGCCTGTCGCCGACCGATCTCGCCATGAACGTCGTGCTGCCCGAGCTCGACGGACGTCTGCTGGCGCGGACCATCGCCTTCAAGGGCGAGGCGGCGGTGGACGAACGCCTGCAGTTCGGCGCGATGCGCCATGTGCCGCAGCCCGATCGCATCGCCTATGTCGCGCAGCTCGCGGCGCGATGGGCGCGCTTGCGGACGCTGCCGCCGAGCGAGCGCCGCGTCGCGCTGATGCTGTCCGACTATCCGGCGCGCGGCGGCCGGCGCGGCTATGCGGTCGGTCTCGACACGAGCGCGAGCGCGGCTGCCATCGCGGCGCTCGTGGCGGAGGCGGGCTATGATCTCGGTGGGGTGTCGCCGACCGCGGCCGACGTCGAGGCGCTGCTGCGCGATGAGGCCGGTGAGCTCGTCGTGCCGCTTGCGGACTATCAGGGCCAGCTGGTGCGGCTGTCCGACGATCTGCAGCGCGCCTTGCAGGACAATTGGGGCGCGGCGGATGCCGATCCGGCGTTCCGCGACGGCGCATTCCGCTTTCCCGTGCTGCGCGCCGGCAGGCTGTCGATCCTGCTGCAGCCGGATCGCGGCAGCCGCGCCGATCGCAAATCCGGCTATCACGACACGTCCGTCCCACCGCGGCACGCCTATGTCGCGCTCTATGCGCATCTGCGCGAGGTCGAGAAGATCGATGCGCTGATCCATCTCGGCGCCCATGGCACGCTGGAATGGCTGCCGGGCAAGGCCCTGGCGCTGTCGCGGGATTGCTGGCCCGAGGCCGTGCTCGGTCCGCTGCCGGTGATCTATCCGTTCATCGTCAACAATCCGGGCGAGGCGATGCAGGCCAAGCGGCGGCTGGCGGCGCTGACGCTCGGCCACTTGACGCCGCCGCTGTCGCACGCCGGCCTGCACGGTCCGCTGCGCGAGCTGGAAGGGCTGGTCGAGGAATATGCCGAGGCCGACGGCCTCGACAAGCGCCGCCTGAGATTGCTTGAAGACGAGATCATCGCGCGCGCCTGGCAGAGCGGCCTCGCCGCGGATTGCGGACTCGACCGCAGCATGAGCGGCCGCGAGGCGATTGCGCAGCTCGATGCGCAATTGTGCGACATCAAGGAGCTCGCGGTGCGCGACCGCCTGCACGTGTTCGGCCAGGCGCCCGATGCAGCCGCCAACGCGCTGCTCAGCGATGCGATCGTCGCGGCCGCGGACGGCGCTGTTGAGCGTGCTGTTGTGGAAGCGCGAATCCGCACGAGCGCTGCGGCCGAGAGCCACGCATTGCTGGCTGCGCTCGATGGCCGCCGCGTGGCAGCCGGTCCGGCCGGCGCGCCGAGCCGCGGCCGGCTCGACGTGCTGCCCACGGGACGCAATCTGACCGCGATCGACCCGCGCGCCATTCCGACGCGCACCGCGGTGATCGTCGGCGCGCGCGCAGCCGATGAAGTCATCCGGCGCTATCTGCAGGAGCATGGCGACTATCCGCGGGCGCTGATGCTCGATCTCTGGGCCTCGGCGTCGCTGCGGACCGGTGGCGATGATCTCGCCCAGGCACTGGCCTATCTCGGCGCGCGGCCGCGCTGGGACCACAATTCCAATCGCGTGACGGGCATCGAGGTGCTGCCGCTGGCGGTGCTCGGCCGTCCGCGCATCGACGCGACGTTGCGGATCTCCGGCCTGTTCCGCGATCTGTTCGAAGCGCAGATCGCACTGTTTGATCTCGCCGTGCAGACGGTGGCCGCGCGCGACGAGGACGACGCCGATAATCCGCTGGCTGCTGCGCGACGCCGCGGCGAAAGCCTCGCGCGCGTGTTCGGCGGCGCGCCCGGCAGCTATGGCGCCGTCGCCGCCGATCTCGCGCTCGGAATGGCCTGGGATAGCCGCGCAGAGCTCGGCGAGGCCTATCTCGATGGCACGGGCTACAGCTTCGGCGGAGCGCATGACCACGCCCCGGCCGCCGATGCGTTTCGCGCCCGCGTGCGCGGCGCCGATGCGCTGGTGCATACGCAGGACGATCGCGAGCGCGACCTGCTCGACGGAGAGGAGGTCGCCGATTTCGCCGGCGGCTTCGCCGCCGCGGCCGCAGCGCTCGGCGCCTCGCCCGCATTGCTGCATCTCGACACCAGCCGGCCCGACCAGCCGAGGGCGCGCAGCTTCAGCGAGGAGATTGCTCGCGTGGTGCGCGGCCGCCTGACCAATCCACGCTGGCTCGCGGGCATGCTTGGCCATGGCCATCGCGGCGTCGCGGAGATCGCGCAGGGCGTCGATGCGCTCTATGCCTTCGCTTCGACGTCGGACACGGTGCCGGAGCATCTGTTTGATCTGGCGCATGGGGCGCTGCTGCGCGACGGGGCAGTGTTCGAGGCCATGATCGACCGGAACCCCGCGGCGGTGGCCGCCATTGTCTCGCGCTTCGAGGATGTGCTGAAGAGACGGCTATGGGTGCCGCGCCGGAATGCGGTCGCCGACGAGCTGGCGGCCGCCCGCGCGCGCCTGGCACGGACGGAGACGGTGCCGTGAGTGGCGCGATCGATATCAAGGGCTGGTGTCCGGGCGCGCGTCGGCCGATGCTGAGCGGCGACGGGCTGATCGTGCGCGTGCGTCCGCATGGCGGCGCGCTGACGGTGGCCGCCTTGCACGCGCTGGCCGAGGCCGCGTCGCGCTTCGGCAACGGCCAGATCGATCTCACCCGCCGCGCCAACCTGCAGATCCGGGGCGTGTCGCCGGAAACGCTGGCGCCATTGTGGGAGCTGATGACCTCGCTCGCGCTGCTCGACGACAGCGCCGAGGCGGAGGCGATCCGCAACATCGCGGTCAATCCTCTGGCGGGTCTCGATCCGGCGGAGGTCATCGACATGCGACCGGTCGCGGCGGCGTTGGAACTGCAGCTCGCGGCTGACAAGGCGCTGTGGGCGCTGCCGGCCAAGTTCGGCTTCGCACTGGATGGCGGCGGCAGGTTGCCGCTGACCGAGCTGGCTGCGGATGTGCGTCTGGCGGCCCGCTCCGTCGATGAGCGGCGTCGGATCGCCGTGGGGCTTGCCGGCGCAGATGCAATCACGTGGCTCGGACTCGTCGCCGTTTCGGATGCCGCGGCCGTCGCGGCGAACGTTGCGCGATGGGTGCTGCAGCACAGTCCCACCAGGCGCGCCGCGGCGCTCCCGCCGCAGGCGATCGCCGCCCTGTCGACCGAGCTTGGGCTTGATAGATCCAATGAGACGTCGACGCCATCGGTGGCCATGTCGCGGCCACGTCGCGGCGCGATCAGCCTGACGGATGAGACTTGCGGCGTTGGTCTTGGTGCCCCGTTCGGTCGCATCGATAGCGCGGCGCTCGAGCGGCTGGCTGCGTTGCTGGCCGCCTCGGATGTTTCCGAGGTTCGCCTGTCGCCCTGGCGCACGTTGTATGCCGCTGCCGGCCGTGATGTTGCCGGACGGCTCGCGGCCGATGCAGCGGAGCTTGGCCTCATTGTCGACGACGCCGATCCCTTGCTGCGCATCGATGCCTGCACGGGTGCCGGCGGCTGTCCCGCGACGCGATTGGCGACGCGGCAGCATGCCCGCGTGCTGGCGGCCGACATCGCACGCACGCAGTTTCCGGGCACGCTGCACGTGTCCGGCTGCGCCAAGGGATGCGCGCGGTCGGCGGCTGCGGACGTCGTGCTGGTCGGCGATGCGGACCGCTATCGTGTCGTGCGCAAAGGCACTCCGAAAAGCGCGCCCTGCGGTGCTCTCGATCCGGCCGATATCGGGATTACCAGCCAGGGGCTGTTTCAAGCGCGAGAGAGCGTCCATGTCTGATCTGCGCGACTACATCAAGGATGGTGCGGAGATCTATCGCCGCTCGTTCGCGACGATCCGCGCCGAAGCCGACCTGTCGCGCTTCCAGGGGCTCGCCGAGAAGATCGCGGTCCGCATCATCCATGCCTGCGGCATGGTGGAGATCACCTCCGACATCGAGATCTCCGAGCATTTCGCCGCTGCGGCGCGCGCGGCGCTCGATCGCGGCGCCCCGATCCTGTGCGATGCCAAGATGGTCGCGCAAGGCATCACGCGCGCCCGGCTGCCGGCCAGCAATGAGATCATCTGCACGCTCGATGCGCCCGGTGTGCCGGCTCTCGCCGCACGGCTCGGCACCACGCGCTCGGCCGCGGCGCTGGAACTGTGGCGGCCGCATCTCGAAGGCGCGCTGGTCGCGATCGGCAACGCACCGACCTCGCTGTTCCATCTGCTCGACATGCTCGATCAGGGCGCGCCGCAGCCGGCGGCGGTGATCGGAACCGCGGTCGGCTTCGTCGGCGCGCGGGAATCCAAGGAAGCGCTCGCGGCCGACGGCCGGGTGCCGTATCTGATCGTGAAGGGCCGCAAGGGCGGCAGCGCCATGGCCGTTGCCGCCGTGAACGCGATCGCGAGCGACGTCGAATGAGCCTGCTCGACACCATCGCCGGCAGCGCCGAGCCCAGGACGCTCTACGGCATCGGCGTCGGTCCCGGCGATGTGCGCTATCTGACGCTGCGCGCGGCGGGGCTGATCCGCTCCGTCGACGTCGTCGCGTTCTTTGCCAAGCGCGGCATGGAGGGTAATGCACGGCGGATCGTCGCGCCGCTGATGCAGGCCGGCCGTCACGAGCTGCGGCTGGAATATCCTGTGACCGAGGAGGTGCCGGTCGCCGATGCGTCCTATCAGGCCCAGATCGGCGACTTCTATCAGCGCGCCGCCGGCAGCATCGCCGCGCATCTGGCTGCTGGGCGCTCGGTCGGCCTGCTGTCCGAAGGCGATCCGTTCTTCTACGGCTCGTTCATGCACATGTGGCGGCGGCTCGAGCAGGATCATCCTGTCGAGGTCGTTCCCGGCGTCACCGGCATGTCCGGGTGCTGGACCAAGGCCAACGTGCCGATCACCTGGGGCGACGACATTCTCTCTGTGCTGCCCGGCACGCTGGCCGAGGACGTGCTGCACGATCGGCTGACGCGCTGCGAGGCTGCCGTCATCATGAAGGTGGGGCGCAACCTCACCAAGGTGAAGCGCGCGATCGCTCGCGCTGGACTGCTCGATCGTGCGCTCTATGTCGAGCGCGGAACGATGGAGGCGCAGCGCGTCGCGCGGCTCGCCGAGGTCGAACAGGAGCGCGGACCGTATTTCTCGATGATCCTGATCCCCGGCCAGGGGCGCCGGCTGTGACGGGCACGCTCACCATCGTCGGCGTCGGCCCCGGCGCGCCCGAGCTGATCACGCCGGCGGCGTCGGCTGCGATCGCAAGGGCGACGGATCTGATCGGCTACGGCCCTTACCTCGACAGGGTCACGACGCTTCGTGCCGGGCAGCTTCGCCATGCCAGCGACAACCGCGTCGAGCTCGATCGGGCCCGTCACGCGCTGCAGCTCGCGAGCGATGGCCGGCATGTCGCCGTGGTGTCGGGCGGCGATCCCGGCGTGTTCGCGATGGCGGCCGCGGTGTTCGAGGCGGTCGAGGCAGGCCCGCCGGATTGGCGCGATCTCGACATCCGCGTCGAGCCGGGTGTGACGGCCATGCTCGCCGCCGCGGCCGAGGTCGGCGCGCCGCTGGGCGGCGATTTCTGCGCGATCTCGCTGTCCGACAATCTCAAGAGCTGGGCGACCATCCAGCGCCGTCTCGAAGCCGCGGCAGGCGCCGATTTCGTGATCGCGCTCTACAACCCGATCTCCAAGGCGCGGCCGCATCAACTCGGCGAGGCCTTCGCCCTGCTGCGGCGGATCAAGCCGCCGACGACCATCGTCGCGCTGGTGCGCGCCGCGGGCAGCGGCGATGTCGGCGCGATCATCACATCGCTGGCTGAGGTCGACCCCGCCAAGGCGGATATGCGCACGCTCGTCTTGATCGGATCGACAGCGACGCGCCTGATCGCTCGTCATGGCAAGTCGCCGTTCGTCTATACGCTGCGCCGTGAGGCCGGAGCAGGGCGATGAGCGAGCTGCGTTTCGAGCCACAGCAGCGCGGCCCGCGCGCTGTCCAGCGCGACGCCCTGCGGCTTGTCGGGCCGCGCGATCATCACGACGGGAATGCCGAGTCGTCGCGCCGCGGCGATCTTCGGATAGGTCGCCGCTCCGCCGGAGTTCTTCGAGACGACGACGGCGATGCCTTCCTCGGAAAGGAAGGCTTGCTCCTTGGCGTCGTCGAACGGTCCGCGATCCCTGACGAAGCGGATGTCGGGCGGCAGCGCGATGTCGCCGGGCGGGTCGATCGTGCGCGCGATGTAGTGATGCTGCGGAGCCGCAGCGAAGGCCGCGAGCTCGAGCCGGCCGAGACTGAGGAACACGCGCGACGCCTCGGAGCCGAGCACTGCGGCCGCGGTCTCCGCACTGTCGACCACGATCCAATTGTCACCGCTCTGGCGTTGCCATGCTGCGCGCCGGATCGAGGCCAGCGGCAGCGACAGCGTGCTGCAGGCCGCGACGGCGTGTCGCGAGATCTGATCGGCGTAAGGATGCGTCGCGTCGATCAGGGCATCGATCGCGTGATCGCGCAGCCATGCTTCCAGTCCCGCGATGCCGCCGAAGCCGCCGATGCGGGTCGGCAGCGGCTGCGGCCGTGGCGAGGCCGTGCGGCCGGCGAGCGACAGCGTCGCGTCGAACCGGCTGTCGGCAGCCAGGAGCTGCGCCAGCTCGGACGCCTCGGTCGTTCCGCCGAGAATGAGAATGCGCATGCGGGGCAGGGTCCATGGTGAATCCGGACGCAACTTGCAACGTGCCGCGCTGGCTGTCCATCATCGGGATCGGCGAGGACGGCGTCGATGGCCTCGGCGCGCAGGCGCGCCAACTCATCGCGCAGGCGGCGCTGGTGGTCGGCGGTGCACGCCATCTCGAGCTTGCAGCGCCGCTGATCAGATCCGAGCGGGTGGCGTGGCCGAGCCCGCTGCATCTCGCCTTCGAGCAGATCGCAGCGCGCAAGGGACAGTCCGTGGTGGTGCTGGCCAGCGGCGATCCTTTCAACTACGGCGTCGGCAAGCAGTTGATGCAGCGCTTCGCGCCGGCGGAGATGCTCTGCCTGCCGCATGCCTCGGCCTTCAGTCTCGCCGCAGCGCGCCTAGGCTGGCCGCTGCAGGACGTCGCCCAGGTGACGCTGCATGGCCGTGCGCTCGAAGGCATCATTCGTCATCTCGCGCCGGGCGCGCGGATCCTCGCGCTGGCCTGGGATGGATCGACCGCCGCCAAGCTCGCGGCGCTGCTGAGCGCGCGCCGCATGGGCCGTTCGCGCCTGACCGTGTTGGAAGCGATGGGCGGCCCGCAGGAGCGGGTGCGCAGCGCGACGGCCGGCGCGTTCGACCTGTCCGACATTCATCCGCTGACCACGCTGGCGCTCGAGGTCGTGGCCGAGCCCGGTGCGCCGGTGATTCCGCTGACATCGGGCCTCGCCGACGATCTGTTCGAGCATGACGGCCAGATCACCAAGCGCGACGTTCGCGCCGCGACGCTGTCGGCGCTCGCGCCGATGCCGGGCGAGCTGCTGTGGGACGTCGGCCTGGGATCCGGCTCGGTCGCGATCGAATGGCTGCTGCGGCACGGCTCGCTGCGCGCCATCGGCATCGAGGCGCGGCAGGATCGCGCCGACCGCGCCATGCGCAACGCGCTCGCTCTTGGTGCGCCAGACCTGAAGATCGCAATCGGACGCGCACCGGCGGTGCTGGCGGAACTGGAATCGCCGGACGCGATCTTCATCGGCGGGGGCATCTCGGAGGCAGGCGTGTTCGAGGCGGCGTGGTCGCGGCTGAAGCCCGGCGGCCGCGTGGTCGCCAACATCATCTCGCTCGAAGGCGAGGCACGGCTAATCGATCTGTTCGGCCGTCATGGCGGCGAGCTGGTCCGGATCGCCGTGTCGCGCATCGAGCCGGTCGGCCGCATGCATGGCTGGCGGCAGGCGATGCCGGTGACGCAGTGGCGGGTGAACAAGCCATGATTGCGCTCGGGATCGGCTGCCGTCGCGATGCCAGCCTTGATGCGATCGAGCGCGTCATCGCACAGGCGCTGAGCGTCGCGAAGCTTGCAGCGAGCGACATCGCTGTCGTGGCGACGGCGCGCGACAAGATGCATGAACCTGGTTTGATCGCGGCGGCGAAGCGGCTTGGCCGCCCGCTGCTCGGTGTGACGCAAGATGAACTCGCTTCCGTCGCGGATCGCGCGTTCACGCGGAGCGACCTCGTCCAGCGCCTCAAGGGTGTTCCGTCGGTCGCCGAGACCGCAGCGCTCGCGGCCGCCGGCCGCAATGCGCGCCTGGTCGTGCCGCGGCTTGCGCAGGGAGCGGCGACTTGCGCGGTGGCGCAAGGCGAGGGCGTGCCGGAGGACGAGCGATGACGGTGCACTTCATCGGCGCCGGGCCGGGCGCGCCGGATCTGATCACGGTGCGCGGCCGCGACCTGATCGCGCGCTGCCCGGTGTGTCTCTATGCGGGCTCGCTGGTGCCGACGGCGTTGCTCGATCACTGCCCGCCGGGGGCGCGGATCGTCGATACCGCGCCGCTGGCGCTCGACGAGATCATCGCCGAGATGGCGCGGGCCACCGATGCCGGCGTGGACGTCGCGCGGCTGCATTCGGGAGATCTCTCGATCTGGAGCGCGCTCGGCGAGCAGCTGCGTCGCCTCGACGCGCTGAAGATCCCGTACACGGTAACGCCGGGCGTGCCGTCATTCTCGGCGGCGGCGGCGGCGCTCGGCCGCGAGCTGACTCTGCCGGGGCTGGCCCAATCGGTGGTGCTGACGCGGACCTCCGGCCGGGCCTCGGCGATGCCCGAGACCGAGCAGCTGTCGCTGTTCGCGCAATCGCGGGCGACGCTCGCCATCCATCTCTCGATCCATGTGCTGGACAAGGTCGTCGCCGAGCTCCGGCCCCATTACGGCGAGGACTGTCCGGTCGCGATCGTGTATCGCGCGAGCTGGCCGGACCAGCAGATCATCACGGCGACCTTGGCGACGATTGTCGAGCGCGCCGCGACCGCCGGCCTGGAGCGGACCGCGCTGATTCTGGTCGGGCGCGCGCTCGGCGCCGAGGATTTTCGCAACAGCGCGCTGTATGATGCCGACTATCAGCGCCGCTTTCGCGGGAGAGGCGAATGAGCCGCTCCATCACTCAGCCCGACCAGCCGGCCCTCCCGGTCGAAGACGGCGATGTCGAGCGCGATGTTGTTGTCGCCGAGCGCACGTCGCGCGGTCTCCCAGGCCGCATCCGCCACCACTTGTCCGGCCGGGAAGCCCGCGCGTTCGCAATCCTGCAGCACCTGCAGCGCCGTGTTGGCGCCGCGCGCCGTCGTGACCAGCGCGTCGGGGGCATCAGCCTCATGCAGCGTGTCGGCGAGCCAGCCGAGATCGACCTCGCCGGCGCGCGAATGCAGGTCGAGCAGACCTTGGCCCAACTTGGTCATCTTGGCGAAACCACCGGCCACCGTGACGCGTGCGACCGGGTGCCGGCGCAGATATTTGAGCATGCCGCCGGCGAAATCACCCATGTCGATCAGCGCCGCATCGGGCAGCTGGTAGAACTGCTGCACGGCCTTCTCGGACGTGCTGCCGGTGGCGCCGGCGACATGCGGCAGTCCGCTCGCGCGCGCGACGTCGATGCCACGGTAGATCGAGTGGATCCAGGCCGCACAGCTGAACGGAACGACGATCCCCGTGGTGCCGAGGATCGACAGTCCGCCGACGATGCCGAGCCGCGGGTTCAGCGTCTTCTGCGCCAGCGCCTCGCCGCCGGGAATCGAAATGGTGATGACCACGTCGCGCCGCGCACCGAGCGAGGTGGCGG
>NZ_CAFJ01000044.1 GCF_000239795.1 Bradyrhizobium sp. STM 3809
TAGGTCGGCGCCCGCCGCTTCGGATCATTGTAGGTCCCGCGCCGCTCCGGCTGCCGGGCCGCCTGCCCCGGTGTCACCTCGTGGATCAACTCGGCCACCCGAAGCCGATAGTCCGAGAACACCTTGTCGCGGCCGAGCGTCTGGATGTCGTGGTGATGGGCATGCACGCGCCAGGCGGTCATGGCGCCCTCGTCCTGCCAGATCTGGTAGGAGAGGATGAGATTATCGCGCGACAGGCTCTTGAAGCGGTCGAGGAACAGGCAGCCGCCAAGCGCGTCGAGCTCGGGCCGCAGCGCGGCAGCGAGTTGGAGGTACTGGTCGAGCCGGCCCGGCTTGACCTCGACCTCGAAGAACAGCGACAGCATGGCAAGCCGCTCCTTGTGAGTTTACGCCCGATATACGTTGCTGCGTAGGGTGGGCAAAGCGGCGCCGTCAGGCGACGCGTGCCCACCGTCGGGCCGCGGACTCCTCGGCAAGACGGTGGGCACGGCGCCATGGCGATCTCGCGCGGGGAGAGACCACGGCATCGCCTCTGCCCACCCTACGCGGTCAATTCCAGCCGCATGCCGTCATAGGCGGGCACCACGCCGGCCGGCAGGCTCTGGCGCAGCACCTCGTAGTCGAGGTCGGCGGTCATGTTGGTGATGACGGCGCGCCGGGGCTTGAAGCGCTCGATCCAGGCCAGCGCGTCGTTGACCGAGAAATGGCTGGGATGCGAGGCGGGGCGCAGGCCGTCGACGATCCAGAGGTCGAGGTTTTCCAGCGCGCCCCAGCTCTCCTCGGGAATGTCGTTGAGATCGGGCGTGTAGGCGGCGTCGCCGATGCGATAGCCGAGCGCCGGGATGTTGCCGTGCTGGACCAGGAAGGCGGTCAGCTTCATCTCACCGCCCTTCCCTTCCACCGCCCGGGTTTCGCCGGCCTCGATGGAATGCTGCGTCAGGATCGGCGGATAGTCGCTGCCCGGGGGCGAGACGAAACAGTACGAGAACCGGTGCATGATGTCCTTGGCGGTCGACTGGTTCAGGTAGACCGGGATGCGTCGGCGCTGGTGCAGCACCACCGAGCGCAGATCGTCGATGCCATGGGTCTGGTCGGCATGCTCATGCGTCAGGAACACCGCGTCGATGTGGTCGACATGGGTGTCGATCAGCTGCTCGCGCAGGTCCGGCGAGGTGTCGATGACCACGCGCGTCACGCCGTGCGGCCCGCGGCGCTCGGCCAGCAGCGAGCAGCGCCGCCTGCGGTTTTTCGGGTTGTTCGGGTCGCAGGCGCCCCACCCCAGCGCCGGGCGCGGCACGCCGGCCGAGGAGCCGCAGCCGAGGATGGTGAGCGTCAGGGTCATGCCGGCACCTCGGGTCGCGGCACCTTGGCGAACAGCTTGAAGAAGGTCTCGGTGGTCTGGCGCGAGAACTCCTCGAACGAGACGCCGCGCGCCTCCGCCAGCACCTTGGCGGTCTCGACCACATAGGCCGGCTCGTTGCGCTTGCCGCGGAATTTTCCGGGCGCCAGATACGGCGCGTCGGTCTCGACCATGATGCGGTCCGCCGGCACCTCCGCGGCGAGTGCGCGCAGAGCGTCGGACTTCTTGAACGTCACGATGCCCGTGAACGAGATGTGCAGTCCGAGATCGATCGCCTTCATCGCCAGCTCGCGTCCGCCGGTGTAGCAATGCAGCACGGCCTTGAAAGGTCCGCGCGCCATCTCCTCGTCGAGGATGCGGCCGCACTGCGCGTCGGCCTCGCGGGTGTGGATCACCAGCGGCAGGCCGGTTTCGCGGGCGGCGGCGATATGCGCGCGGAACCCGCGCTCCTGCGCGTCCTTGGAGCCGTGGTCGTAGAAATTGTCGAGCCCGGCCTCGCCGAGCGCGACCACCTTCGGGTGCTTCGTCAGCGCGATCAGCTCCTCGGCCGGAATGCCGTCCTCTTCATCCGCATTGTGAGGATGCGTCCCGATCGAGCAGTAAACGTTATCGAACCGCTCGGCGATGGCGAGCAGCTCGGGCAGCCTGCGCACCCGGGTCGAGATCGTCACGAGGCGGCCGACGCCGGCGGCGGCGGCGCGCGTGACGATGCCCTCCAGATCCTCAGCGAAATCCGGAAAATCCAGATGGCAGTGACTGTCGACCAGCATCACGCCGCCGTCGGCTCGATGTAGCGCGGGAACACCGCCTGCGGCGGCGGCAGCTGTGTGCCGGCCGCAATCCGCACCTCGCCGCCGAGTCGCGCAAACGTCCGCTCACCCTCGGGGATGCCGAGGCTGTCGAGCAGCTTTGCCGACGCCTGCGGCATCACCGGCTGGGTCAGGATCGCGACCTGCCGGATCACCTCGGCGGTGACGTAGAGCACGGTGTGCTGGCGCTTCGGATCGGTCTTGGCCAGCGCCCACGGCGCCTCGCCCGCGAAATAGCGGTTGGCCTCCGCCACGACCGACCAGACGGCGTTCAGCCATTGATGGATCTGCTGCGTCGCCATCGCCTTGCGCGCCGCGCCGATCATCGCGTCGGCCTCGGCGAGAATCGCCTTGTCGTTGGCCGAGAACTCGCCGGGCTCCGGCAGCTGCCCTCCGAGCTGTTTGGTGATCATCGACAGCGAGCGCTGCGCGAGATTGCCGAGGTCGTTGGCGAGATCGGCGTTGATGCGCGCGACGATCGCCTCGTGATTGTAGTTGCCGTCCTGGCCGAACGGCACCTCGCGCAGGAAGAAATAGCGCAGCTGGTCGACGCCATACTGGTCGGCGAGATTGAACGGGTCGACGACGTTGCCGACCGACTTCGACATCTTCTCGCCCCTGTTGAACAAGAAGCCGTGCGCATAGACCCGCTTCGGCACGGGCACGCCGGCCGACATCAGGAACGCCGGCCAGTACACCGCGTGGAAGCGGATGATGTCCTTGCCGATGACGTGCACGTCGGCCGGCCAGTACTTCCAGTTCGCATCGCTCTCGTCCGGGAAGCCGACGCCGGTGATGTAGTTGGTCAGCGCGTCGACCCAGACATACATCACGTGCTCCTCGTCATGCGGCACGCGGACGCCCCAGTCGAAGGTCGTGCGCGAGATCGAGAGGTCCTTCAGCCCGCCCTTGACGAAGCTCGTGATCTCGTTGCGCCGCGCGTCCGGCCCGATGAAATCCGGCTGGCTCTCGTACAATGCGAGCAGTCTGTCCTGATAGGCCGACAGGCGGAAGAAGTAGCTCTTCTCCTCGACCCACTCGACCGGCGTGCCCTGCGGGCCGCGGCGAACGTTGTCCTCGCCGACGGTTGTCTCGTCCTCGGCGTAATACGCCTCGTCGCGGACCGAGTACCAGCCCGAATAGGTGTCGGCATAGATGTCGCCGTTCTCAAGCATCCGGTTCCAGATCGCCTGCACCGACTTGTGGTGGGCGGGCTCGGTCGTGCGGATGAAGCGGTCGAACGAGACGTTCAGCCGCTCGTCCATCTCGCGGAAGCGGGCGGCATTGCGGGTGGCGAGCTCGGACGGCGTCAGCCCCTCGTTCTGCGCGGTCTGCACCATCTTCAGGCCGTGCTCGTCGGTGCCGGTCAGGAAGAACACGTCCTTGCCGTCGAGCCGCGCGAACCGCGCGATGGCATCGGTCGCGATCGCCTCGTAGGCGTGGCCGATATGCGGACTGCCATTGGGATAGGCGATCGCGGTCGTGACGTAGAAGGTGTTGGCGTTATCAGGCGCGGCCGCGGCGGGCGCGGCGGCGTCTTCGACCCCGGTCATCTCGACCTCGGTGATTTCGACGTCGGTGATTTCGACGTCGGTAACTTCGACGTCGATCATCTCGACGACCGCGGCCGCGTCGATGTCGGGACGCGCGACCGCCTCGACCTTCGGCTTGCGCGCTGCCCTGGGCTTCGCGGCGCGCGGCAGCTTCGGCGTCTCGGCGACCGCTGGCACAGCTTGCTTCGGAGCAGCCGCCGGCTTCGTTGCTGCGGGCTTCTTCGACGGCGCGCCCTTGGCGGCGGCTGTGCTGGCAGTCTTCTTGACAGGTGCCGCCGGCTTGGTCGCGGCCTTCTTGGCCGGGGCCTTCACGGCCTTCTTGGCGGCCCCTTTCGCGGCGCCCGTCTTGGCGGCCTTCGGAGGCTTGCTCTTGGCCGGCGTGGACGGCGTTTTGGTTTTGGCAGATTTGGCTTTCGCGGCTTTGACCTTCGTGTCCTTGTCCGCCGCCGCTTTCGCCTTGGCCTTGGTCTTGCTGGCTTTGGTCTTGCTGGCCTTGGCCTTCGCGGGCGCCTTTGCGGCTTTGTTTGCAGCCTTCTTGACGGCAGCCTTCGTCGCGGCGCCCTTGGCCGCGGGCTTGCCCTTCTTCACGGTTGTCTTGCTGGCCTTGGCCACGGCAGAGTCCTCTTTGACGTCGTCGGTCGACGAATTGATCCTGATGATCCCGGGATGATGGTCGGCGCGTTACCGCGTGGCTTCGGCGAGCATCCCGAACACCGAGAAAACCAGCGGTTTTCGCTCCAGATTATAGGATTCGGTGTCGCGCGCGGCGCGGACGATCTTTTCCCATACCTCCGCCAGCCGTGCAAGGCGCGGCAGTTCCGCATTGGGATCCGCGGCCCGCAGCCGTTCCGCGACCCAGCGTTCGATGCTGTCGAGGAAGCTCGCCAGGGCGACGCGGTCGCTGGTGCCGAGCGCGTCGCCCAGGGCATGCAGTTCGCCGGCGTCGATTCGCGGCAGGCTCGCGAGCAGCGCGGCAGTGCGGGTCTGCAGCTGCAGCCCGTCGCCGCCCATCAGCATCAGGGTCCTGGCGACGCTGCCCTCGGAGGCCTTGGCAGCCTCTCGCAGCGCTGGATCGCCGCCGTCGATGCCGGTGGCCTCGGCCGCGGCGCTGATGACGTCCTCGGTCGACAGGGGGCGCAGCGACAGCCTTCGGCAGCGCGACTTGATGGTGGCGAGCACCCGCGCCGGCGCGTGACTGACCAGCAGGAACAGCGATTGCTGCGGCGGTTCCTCGAGGATCTTCAGCAGCGCATTCGCCGCGTTCGGATTGAGCTCGTCGACGGTGTCGACGATGCACACCCGCCAGCCCTCGACCGCCGCGGTCGAGCCGAAGAACGAGATCGTCTCGCGCGTCTCGTCGACAGTGATGACGGTGCGCAGGACCCCCTTGTCGTTGGCGGACCGCTCCAGCGTGAGCAGCCCGCCATGTGCCTCGGAGGCGATCAGACGCGCGACGTGGTCGTCCGCATCGACATGGAGCGACCCGGCCGCGCGCACGTCGGGCGCCGCGGGATCGCGATGGGCGAGCACGAAGCGCGCCATGCGATAGGCCAGGGTCGCCTTGCCGATGCCCTGCGGGCCGCCGATCAGCCAGGCATGCGCCATCCGGCCGCTGCGATAGGCAGCCAGCAGCGCCGCCTCGGCCTCGCGGTGGCCGAACAGCGCCGTCGTCTCGCGCGGATGCTGGACCGCGATCTCCGGCTCGACCTTGCGCGCGCTCATGACGCGGCCGCCACCGCCGTGAACAGGCGCTCGCGCACGGCGTCCCACACGATATGCGAGACGGTCTCGGCATTCGCGGTGGCGTCGATGAGCACGCAGCGCCTTGGATCGTCAGCCGCGATCTTGTGAAAGGCGTCGCGCAGGCCCTTGTGGAACTTGATGTCTTCGCCCTCGAACCGGTCCGGCGTGCCGCTGCCGCGCCGCGCCGCTGCGCGCTGCAGGCCGATCTCGACGGGCACATCGAGGATCAGCGTCAGGTCCGGCTTGAGGTCGCCGATCGTCACCCGCTGCATCGCATTGAGCACGTCGGGCGCGACCTTGCCCTGACTGCCCTGATAGGCCCGGGTCGAATCGAAGAAGCGGTCGCACAGCACCCAGCTGCCCTGGTTGAGCGCTGGCAGAATCACGTTGCGCACATGGTCGTCGCGGGCGGCCGCGAACAGCAGCGTCTCCGCCTCCGCGCCGAGCAGCTTGCCCATCCCCGACAGCACGAGGTGGCGCATGATCTCGGCGCCGGGCGAGCCGCCGGGCTCGCGGGTCAGCACCACGCGCACGCCGTCTTTCTCCAGACGATCCGCCAACATCTTGATCTGCGTGGACTTTCCGGCGCCCTCGCCGCCCTCGAAGGTGACGAATCGGCCGCGGCCGGGACCACGTTTCAAAGCTGCATCCGCCATGTCTCTAGAGCTTCTCGGCCCCGGCGCGGAACATCCCGATTACGAGCTCGCTCGCCCCGTCGATCGCGCGCCGCATCGTGGACCCCCTGCCCACCGCCTCTCCTGCATAGACGGGAGCCTCCATGGCGATATTGGGGCCGCGCCAGACCCTGACAACCCCGACCTTCTGACCGGACTCGACCGGCGCCTTCACCGGCCCATTGTAGATGATGCGGGCGATCAGCTTCTCGCCGCCGTTCTTCTGCACCATCACCTTCACCGGCACCGGGCTCGACAGCTTCACCGAGCGGCTCTCGCCGCCGAACACTTTTGCGTAGCCGAGCGTCTGGTCCGCCGCGAACAGGGTGCGGGTCTCGAAATTGCGAAAACCCCATTCCAACATCTTCTTGGCCTCGGTGGCGCGATCCTCGGGATCCTCCAGGCCGTTGACCACGACGATCAGCCTGGTGCCGTTCTGCACGGCGGAGCCGACCATGCCGTAGCCGCCCTCCTTGGTGTAGCCGGTCTTCAGCCCGTCCGCGCCTTCCATCGCGTTGAGCAATGGATTGCGGTTCTGCTGGCGGATCTTGTTCCAGGTGAATTCCTTCTCGCCGAAGATCTTATAGAACTCGGGGAAATCCAGGATGATGTGGCGGGCGAGCATCGACAGCTCGCGCACCGTCATCTTGTTGCCGGGGTCCGGCAGTCCGTTGGAATTGGCGAAGGTCGATTTCGCAAGACCGAGTTCGCGGGCGCGCTTGGTCATGTAGTCGGCGGCAAAGATCTTCTCATTGCCGGCCATGCCCTCGGCCAGCGCGATGCAGGCGTCGTTGCCGCTCTGGATGATAGCGCCGTGCAGGAGGTCGCTGACCGACACCTTGCTGTTCAGCGCCGCGAACATCGTCGAGGTGCCGGACGGCGCCCCGCCCTTGCGCCAGGCATTCTCGCTGATCCGGTACTCGTCGTTGAGCTTGACGGTGCCTTCCTTGACGGCGTTGAAGACGACCTCGGCGGTCATCAGCTTCATCATGCTCGAGGGTGCGCGCAGCTCGTCCGCGTTCTTCTCGAACAACACGCTGCCGCTGGTCGCCTCCACCAGGATCGCCGTCGGCGCGTCGCCGTCGAAACCGCCGTCGTCCTTCTTCGCGCCCTGGACGCTCTGGTTGGCGGCATAGAGCACCCCGCTCCAGCCGATCGCCGCGACCGCGGCCAGTGCGATGAGCGCGCGCGTCGTCCGGCCGGTCATGAAGCCGGAACGGCGGAACAATGAGGTGGTGAAAGGCATCGGCCAAGCCCTGGAGCGCGCAAGGGTTCTACCAGCTGGCCGCAGCGCAAACAACTCGGCAGTCGTGCGGGCGGGCTGCTGTCCCGCGGTTTGCGCCGTCGCGCGCGGGGTGCGATACCGTCGGGAAAACATCAGACGTGAAACGGCTCAAGGGGAGAACGGAATGTCATCCACGCGGATGGTCAACGCCAATGGAATCGAGCTGTTCGTGCGCGAACAGGGCGAAGGTCCGCTGGTGCTGCTGTGCCATGGCTGGCCTGAACTGTCCTATTCCTGGCGGCACCAGATCCCGGCGATTGCCGCCGCCGGCTATCGCGTCGCCGCCCCGGACATGCGCGGCTTCGGCCGCTCGCAGGCACCATCCGACATCGCCGCCTATTCGATCTTCGACAACGTCGGCGACATGGTGGCGCTGGTCGCGGCACTCGGCGGGGACAAGGCCGTGATCATCGGACATGACTGGGGCGCGCCGGTGGCCTGGCACGCGGCGCTGTTCCGGCCCGACATGTTCACCGCGGTGGCCGGCCTGAGCGTCCCGCCGCCGTTGCGTGGCCGTGGCAGGCCGCTCGACACGCTCAGGGCCGGCGGCATCGCGGACTTCTACTGGCAGTATTTTCAGACGCCGGGTGTCGCCGAAGCCGAGCTCGAGCGCGACGTCGCGCTGACGATGCGCACGATACTCGCGCGCGGCTTCTCCGACCCGCAGTCTTTGTTCGTCGCGCCGGACAAGGGCTTCCTCGGCGAGGTGAACCCCGACCTGCCGCTGCCCGCTTGGCTCGGCGAGGCCGACCTCGCCGAATTCGTCGCCGCCTATCGCGCCTCCGGCTTCCGCGGCGGTCTCAACTGGTACCGCAACATCGATCGCAACTGGGAGCTGACCGCGCCGTGGCAGGATGCACAGATCCGGCAGCCCGCGCTGTTCATCGCCGGCAGCGACGATGCCGTGATCAAGGGGATCATCGGCGCCAAGCGGGTCCAGGACATGGAGCGCGTGCTGCCCGATCTCCGCCGCAAGTTGATCATCGACGGCGCGGGTCACTGGATCCAGCAGGAATGCGCCGACGCCGTGAACGCCGCGCTGATCGCGTTCCTGCGCGAGGTGGCGCCGGGGCGCTAGTGCGCGAGCGCCAGCTCCATCCGGCGATGCGAGGCGCTCGCCGCATCGGCGACGTCCGCGAAGCCGAGCCGCGCGTAGAAGCGCATCGCATCTTCATTGCCGGTCGCCACCGCCAGCGACAGCATGCCGGCGCCCTGCTCGCGTCCCGCCGCGGCCACCGCCAGCATGATCTCGCGCCCGACGCCGGCATTGCGGGCGCCCGGTAGCAAGGCGAGATCGACCACGTGCCAGCGCGCCGCCGTGCGGTCGAGCAGCAACCGGCCGACGGGGGCGCCATCGCGCAGGATGATCAACGATTGCGCCTCGGGCCACTGCGCCGCGTAGCCCGCAAGCTGCGCGCGGTACTGCTGCGTCAGCACGAGTTCGAGCGTCGCCGGCGGCATGCCGGCCAGCGCGAGCTGCGCGCCTTTGACGGATTTGAAGAGGTCGCGCAGGAACGGCTCGTCGGCGGGCCCGGCCGGCCGCAGCCGCAGGCGGGCGTCGCTGGAGACGATCTCGCTCGCGACGGCCATCACGCCAGCCGGATCAGGAGTTGTTGAACGGCGGGAAGACCCCCGCGTAGCAGATGCACCAGATCAGCGCCTGGGTCGGCTGCATGTTGTCGTGCGGAATGTTCTGCCCCGTCGCCGTCACGGCATTGGGCGCAAAGTTGACATTCGCCGGCGGGTCCACGAAGCCGTTGAAAGCGGGATCGATCGCAACCATGGTGCCGGCCGTCCCCGGTCCGGGCGCCGCGTTCTCAGCACCTCTGCTCCCCAGCTGCAGATTATGCGTGTGGGACGGCAGTTCGGCGGACATAAGGGACACGGTGCTGCTGCCCATGGTTTCGCCGATCACGCGCGGCTGCAGGCCGGGCCCATTGCCCTGGCCATTGGTGATGCAGCCGCTCAGATTGGGCAGCTGGAAATTGGTGGTGCCGTTGCCGCCATAATAGGTGCCGATCAGCGCGAACAGCGGCGAGTAACGCTGGATCGGCAGGAGCTGCCCGAAGCATGGCAGCCAGGCATTGTTGAAGCCGCCGGTGGCGAAGGTGAACGGAAAGGCCTGGATTTCGCCGACAAAGGGATCTGACACGTGGACTCTCCTCGAGAATGCGCGATGAGTTGCGATCGAGCCGCGACGCCTCAGCCCGGCGAGGGGAAGATGCCGGCGATGCAGATGCAGTAATTGCCCACGACCGTCGGCATGATGTTGTTGTGCGGCACGCTCTGTCCCGCAGCGACCAGGCAGGGGGCCATCACCGAGTAGGTTCCCGCATTCGCGATCGGCGCGTCGAGATTGCCAGTCGACGCGGTTGCCAGATGGACGGTCGGCCCAGGCGTCGCCGTATCGGCGGGGACGGTGGACGACAGCAGAGCATGGCTGTGGGCAGGAATCTCATTCGCGATCAAGGTATGCTCATCCTCGCCCGCGAGTTCGCCGATGACGTAGGTGGTGCCATCTTGCGTCGTGCCCTGGCCGAGCGGGACGCGCCCGCGCAGATCTGGAAGGTTGAAGGTCTGGACGCCATCGCCGCCGAAGGTCGTTCCGATCACGGCGTAGAGCGCATCGTAGTTGGAAATGGACAGCGAGCTGCCATTGCAGGCCAGCCAGCCATCCGGCACGCGCGGAAAGGCGAACAGCCTGATCTCGCCGAGAAACGGGTCTGACATCCCGACATCCTTTCGTTGGGCCAAGCTCTATTGGGGCGATGGGCGCCGCAATTGCGGACACGGCGCGAGATTGAATCTCGATCGATGATGAGGTTCGGACTTGGGGCGCGCGAAGCGCGCCGACCCGCCTCAGTCGCGTGAGGGATAGACCCCCTGCATCGCAATCAGATAGTTGATCACGAGATAGGGCTGCATGTTGTTGTGCGCCTGCCCGCCGCCGGTATTGGTGATGTTGGTGCCCAGTGCCAGCGGCACTTCGCCAACCCCAGCGGTTGCGAAGATCTGCTTGGTGCCGGTCGGCGGAAACGTATTGGTTCCGAACAGATTGTCCGTCGGGGTGGCCACGCGCCCCGTGCCGCTGGTCGTCGACGCCTGCATCAGGTGATTATGGGCCGGAAGCTGCGGCTCGGTCAGCGTCACCGCCGTTTCGCCGCTCACCATTCCGGCCGGATATTGGCCGCTGCTCCCGGTCGAGCCGAGGATGGCCCGGCCGCGCAGGTCAGGCAGCGCAAAGGTTGTGACGCCATTGCCGCCGTAATAGGTGCCGAGCAGCGAGAACAACGCCTGGTTTGTCTGGATGGCCAGCAGCGCGCCGTTGCAAAAGGCCCATCCTCGCGGAGGCTGGCTTCCGGCAAAGGGCATGATCTGCCCGAGCACAGGCGTCATCGGCATGCAGCGTCTCTCCCGAATATGTTCTTCAACAATCAGTTCGCAGGTGAAAGCGAAGGTTCAATAGGATCGAGCGACGGAGGGACATCCGGCGCGGGAGAAGGAAATATGCTCTCGCGCTATGATTGTTAGAGAGCGCAACTTCGCCCGTCAAGTCCAGTGCATGGGTTGCAATCTTAGGTCGTGATGATCTCGGCCGGCCCCGCGCGATTCGGATGCTGCCGTCCAGCCATTCTCGTCGGCGGCGCAACGATCATCATGATACCACCGAGCGGGCGCTGCCGACGCGCCGCGGTTCCATGATGTTGCATGACGGCAACTTCAACGTCCAAATCGGCTCCGCATCTGCCCACTGATCGACGTCAGCAACAGACGGTGGCTTGCCTAACCCTGGGTAGTAACGACAAACTCCTCCCTATTGACGATGAATGGTTTCTTTCCAAACGACGCGCGCACGGCCCAGCCATAGGGACCGGCGCGAGGGGGCATGGTGCTTTTTCTGTTGGTGATTCAACTGCTTCGACGCGGATGGGCCCATCTCGCCGGACCGCTCGGTCGTGCGACGTCGGGCATCCGACGGCCTTCTCGGTGTGCGATGAGCAGTCTGCGGGCTGCCGGCGTCGTCGCAGCAGCGGTTCTCTTGCTGTTCGGCCTATCCTCAGCCGCGCAAGCGCAGTCGAACGGATCGACTTATTGCGGCGCTGCGCTGACGGCGGCCTATTCGGGTTACAGCGGCTCCGGCACCGGCAGTGCCACGACCTCGCAGACGACGAACCTCTGCGGCGCCGCCCAGAGCTTCGGGACACAGGATGCCGACATATCCTTCGGTCTGTATCCGTCGGCGTCGTACAACGTGTCGAGCTTCGCCAACAACGGCGCCGTGCTGACGCCGATCTATAGCAATCAGACCGTGACGTCCGCCAATGGCGTGCAGTTCAAGGTGTCGGCGAGCTCTGCGGACGGACAAGCGACGAGCTCCTACTCGTTCAGTCTGGTCGGCACCAACACCAGCGGGCAGTCGACCGACTACATCACGATGTATGCGATCGATGACACGGTCTGTCCGGGCGCCTGCCCTTCGACCCCGACCTCGCCGTTCAATCCGATCTACGTGAAGATCACCGGACTGCCGGCAGGACCGGTTGCGACCCAGGCCATCGCGTCCAAGGGGCTGACGGTCAACAGAGCGACCTCGTCGTTCACGCCGGTGACCGGCAGTGGCGGCACCGGCTCGCTGACCTACGGCATCTCGCCGACGCTGCCGGCTGGCCTCAGCTTCAACACGTCGAGCGGCGCGATCACCGGCACGCCGACGGCGACCAGCAGCGCCACGACCTATACGGTCACGGTCACCGACTCCAACAGCCTGTCGGACAGCAAGACCTTCAGCCTGACGGTCAATCCCGCCGTCACGGCCACCCAGTCCGTCGCCTCGAAGACGCTGACGCAGAACCAGCCATCGGCCAATTTCACGCCGGTCACCGGCGGCGGCGGCACGCCGTCTTATACCTATAGCGTGTTGCCGGCCCTGCCCTCGGGTCTCGCGCTCAGCAGCTCGACCGGCGCCATCACCGGCGTGCCGACCGCCACCAGCGGAACGACGTCCTACACCATCACCGTGACGGACGTGAACGGCGCGACGGCGACGAACACGTTCAACCTCGCCGTCAATGCCGCGGTCACCGCCACGCAGTCGGTCGCCTCGAAGACTCTGACGCGCAATGCCGCGGCGACCTCGTTCACGCCGGTCACGGGGGGCAACGGCACGCCCTCGCTGACCTACAGCGTCTCGCCGTCGCTGCCCGCCGGCCTGACGCTGAGCAGCAGCACAGGCGCGATCACGGGAACGCCGACCGTCACCAGCGGCGCGACCACCTACACGGTCACCGTCACCGACGCCAACAACGCGACCGCCAGCAACACATTCAGCCTGACGGTGAACAGCGCCGTCACCGCGACGCAGTCGATCAGCGCGGCGACCGTCACGGTGAACAACGCCATCACCTCGTTCACGCCGGTGACGGGCGGCGGCGGCACGGCGCCGTTGTCCTACGGCATATCACCGACCCTGCCGGCCGGCCTCAGCTTCAACACGTCCACCGGCCAGGTCAGCGGCACACCGACCGCCGTCAGCAGCACGACGACCTACACGGTGACCGTGACGGATGCCAACAACGGCACGGCAAGCAACACCTTCCAGCTGACGGTCAACGGCCCGCTGAGCGCGACGCAGGCGATCGCCTCAAAGGCGGTCACGCAGAATGCGGCGGTCACATCGTTCACGCCGGTCACCGCGGCGGGCGGCACGCCGTCCTACACCTATGGCGTCTCGCCGACATTGCCGACGGGCCTGACACTCAACACCTCCTCCGGCGCGATCACGGGCACGCCGACGGTGACCAGCGGCGCGACCACCTACACCGTGACGGTCACCGACGCCAACAGCGCCACCGCGAGCAACACCTTCAGCCTGACCGTCAACAGCGCGGTGACCGCGACGCAGGCGATTGCGTCGCGGACCTTGACGGCCGGTCAGACCGTGACCGCGTTCACGCCGGTCACCGGTGGCGGCGGCACCGGCACCCTCGGCTATTCGATCTCGCCGAGCCTGCCGGCCGGACTGAGCCTCAACCCGTCCACCGGCGCGATCTCCGGCACGCCGTCGACCAGCGCGGCGACCGCGACCTACACGGTGACCGTCACCGACACCAACAACGCCACGGCGTCGAACACCTTCAGCCTGACCGTCAACGGCGCGGTCAGCGCCACGCAGTCGATCCCGTCGAAGTCGCTGACCATCAACGTCGCGGCGACGTCCTTCACCCCGGTGACCGGCGGCGGCGGCACCTCGCCGCTGACCTATGGCATCGCGCCCACGCTGCCCGCCGGGCTCAGCTTCAACACCTCGACCGGCGCAATCACGGGAACGCCGACCGCGACCAGCGGCGCCACGACCTACACGGTCACCGTGACCGACGCCAACAGCACCAGCGCGAGCAATACGTTCAGCCTGGCGGTCAACTCCGCTGTGTCGGCGACCCAGGCGATCGCCTCAAAGGGCCTGACCGTGAACACCGCCGTGACATCGTTCACGCCGGTCACCGGCGCCGGCGGCACCTCGCCACTGGGCTACGGCATCGCGCCCGCGCTGCCCGCCGGCCTGAGCTTCAACACCTCGACCGGCGCGATCACCGGCACGCCGACCGCGACCAGCGGCGCCACCACCTACACGATCACCGTGACCGACGCCAACAGCGCCACCGCGACCAACACGTTCAGCCTGACCGTGAACGGCGCGGTCACGGCGACGCAGTCCATTCCATCGAAGGTGCTCACCGCCAACCAGAGCGTCACGGCGTTCACGCCGGTGACCGGCAGTGGCGGCTCCGTGCCGTACACCTATTCCGTCTCGCCGACCCTGCCCGCCGGACTGACCCTCAACGCGGCCAACGGCAGCATCTCCGGAACGCCGACGGCGACCAGCGGCGCGACGACATTCACCATCACCGTCACCGACGCCGCCAACGCCACCGCGACCAACACCTTCAGCCTGACCATCAACGGCGCGGTGACGGCAACGACAGCGGTGCCGTCGAGTTCGCTTCCGATCAACCAGACGGTGACGCCGTTCACACCGGTGACCGGCGCCGGCGGCACCGGCACGCTGGTGTTCTCCGTGTCACCGGCGCTGCCGACCGGCCTGAGCTTCAACACCACCAACGGCCAGATCAGCGGCACACCGACGGCGCCGGCGGCGATGGCCACCTACACGGTGACGGTGACCGACACCAACAGCGCCGCGGCGAACGCGACCTTCAACCTGTCGGTCGGCCAGTTGGCCACGACCGTCGGGCTGACGTCGTCGCAGAACCCGAGCCAGTTCAACCAGCCCGTGACCTTCACCGCGACGGTGACGGCCACCGGCGGCACGCCGACCGGCACGGTCACCTTCAACGACAGCGGCTCGCCGATCGGCACGGCGACGCTTTCAGCCGGCGTCGCGACATTGACGATTGCGACGCTCGCCGTCGGCAGCCACACCATCACCGCGAGCTATGCCGGCAGCGCGCTGTTCACCGCGAGCACCTCTCCTGGCCTCGCCCAGACCGTGAACGTGCCGGTCGACAGCGTGCGGCTGCGCTCGCTGCAGCAGACCGTCAGCAAGATGGTGGCGCAGAATTCCGGCCAGGCAATCTCCGGCGCGATCGACGATGCCATCGCCGACGGTTTCAGCGACGGCGGCGGGACGTTCATGACGCCCGGCAGCACCCGCATGCGCTTCAACTTCTCCGCTGATCCGCGCGATCAGGACGAGCGGCCGGCCGTGGCCGACCGGGCCGGCAGTGGCGGCACCGATGCCTATTCGTCCGTGCTGCCCGGCGCGCCGCAGCGCGGCCGCGTCGTCAACCGCAACCGCGTCGACGATGCCTTCGCCGCGATCGACCGCGGCGACAAGAAGCAGGCGGCGCCGAAATGGCATGAGCAGAAGGATTGGCTGCTGTGGGCCGACGTGCGCGGCACCGGCGTCGACCGCTTCGGCACGACCAACAGCTTCGGCGTCACCCAGTCGAGCCAGGCCTCGCTCTACGGCCAGCAGCTCAACGCCACGATGGGCCTGACCTATCGCGCCACCCCGAGCGTCCTGGTCGGCGTGCTCGGCGGCTACGAGACGTTCAGCTACACCCAGCAGGACATCAATGGAAAGTTGAAGGGTGATGGCTGGACCACCGGCGCCTATCTCGGCTGGAAGATCGTGCCGACCTTGCGCTTCGATGCGGCGCTCGCCTATTCCGGCATCGGCTACAACGGCAGCGCCGGGACGGCGCAGGGCAGCTTCGATGGCCGGCGCTGGATGGCCTCGACGGGGCTGACCGGCACCTACAAATGGGCCGGCTTCGTGCTCGAGCCCTCGGCGAAGGTCTATGCGTTGTGGGAGCACCAGAACGCGTACACGGACTCGCTCGGCACGCGGCAGGGCTCCTACGACTTCGCCAGCGGCCGCGCCTCCGGCGGCCTGCGCGCCGCCTATCCCGTGGCCTGGCTCGACGGCGGCCTCATGCTGACGCCCTTCCTCGGCATGTATGGCGACTACTACTTCAACAAGGAGGACGCCAACGCGCTGGTCGCCGGCGCGCTGGCGTCGACGCCGCTGCTGCAGGGCTGGTCGGCCCGCTTCACCGGCGGCCTCGGCATCGAGACGGCCGGCGGCGCCGGCCTAGGCCTCGGCGCCGAATATGGCGGCATCGGCGGCAACACCCGTGTGTGGACCTTCTCGGCCAAGGCGCGGGTGCCGTTCAGCGCGCGATAAAGCGCGTCGGAATCAAAACCGCCCCGAAGGGGGCGGTTGGCTGCATTTCGAAGGTGTTGCGTGGGCGAGGTCAGTAAAGCCCGCGGCCGCTCATGATGTCGCGCGCTTCGTCGGCACCATCATTGGCAGCGGCCTGTCCTTGCGGGACATAGCGGCCGTCCTGGTCATAAGAGACCGCGCGCGGGTTATCGAGGGGGCGCCCGCGCGTCCGGCTCGAGGCCGACAATTCCGAGGCGCCGCCCATCGAGGCCATGGCGGCCGAGGTGTCGCCGAGCGTATAGGGGCGTCCCTCCGGCAGCGGGATCTCGCCGCGAATCGGGCGGCCGGCGCCCATCTCGGGCACGAACGGCTTGGCGGAGGCGACACGGACCAGCGACGGCGCGGGCGCCGGAATGCCGGTGCGCAGGGTCGCCATCAGCTGGGTGTCGTCGGAGCCTTCGAGCGGCGCGCGGCCGACATATTCGACCCGCACCTTGGCGATGCCGCTGCCCTTGAACTCGAGCAGATCGGCGGCCTTGTTGGAAACGTCGATCAGCCGGTTGCCGTGATACGGGCCACGATCGTTGATTCGGACGATCAGCGATTTGCCATTGGCGAGGTTGGTGACGCGGGCGTAGCTCGGCAGCGGCAAGGTCGGATGCGCCGCCGTCAGCGAGGTCATGTCGAACACCTCGCCATTGGCGGTCAGGCGGCCGTGGAAATCATCGCCGTACCACGAGGCCATGCCCTCGGCGCGGTAGTTGACGTCCTCTTCCGGCACGTAGGTCTTGCCGGCGACCGTATAGGGCTTGCCGATCCGGTAGACGCCGCCGCCCTTCGGCACCGGCTCGCCGAAGCCGACCACGCGCGGGCTCGACGACACGCCATATTTCGGATCGACCTTGCTGGCGAACTTGTTCGATGAGGCGCAATTCGCGACCATCAGGCAGGCGAGAACGGCGACGGCGCTGCGCACCGCTGTCCCGGCCGGATCTGTTTGAGCAATCCCCATCGACCCCAAATACCACTTCGCCGGTCGCCATCCGAGCCTGCTTCCGGCCCGCGCGTCCCGGCGTCTCCCCGAGTCGCGTCCCCCGCAACTCACTGCTCAAGAATAACGCAACCCGAACACGGCGGAAATGGGGTGAGCCCGCCGTGGTTAATCGGAGCTTTCCG
>NZ_CAFJ01000043.1 GCF_000239795.1 Bradyrhizobium sp. STM 3809
TCGTTCGGCATGCAAAGAGCCACGTGGATGCCCGGGACAAGCCCGGGCATGACGGAGAACATCATTGGCAGGATCGTTCGCCGAGACAGCTCCGCACTTCGAGAGGCGATAGCCCGGCTTCTAAGACTGCCGATAGTGATGCGCGCGGGCAGCCCGGGCCACAAAGCAAAAGAGCGCGATGAAGCCATCGCGCTCTCGACAATCCATGTGGATGAGGCGCTGCGCCTTACATGCCGATATCGATCATCGACGGCAGCTGCGCCAGCGGCAGAACGCTCACGCCGACCAGGGTCGCGACCATCGCGCGCAGCGCGCGGTTGCCCTGGCGCTTGCCGCGCATGCGCTTGGCGACCCACTCCAGCGCATCGGTGCGCACGCCGCGCGCATTCATCGGCGCCCAGCTCTCGATCGGCGTCTCCGGAGACAGCGCCACGCTGCGCGGCGGCACCGGCAGGCCGGACGCCGACGCCGTGTGGTGCGCGATCGCCTTGGCGAGAAGATCCTCGAAGCGGCCCTCATCCTTGCGCTCGGTGGCGGCGGCGTCGATCTCGAACAGCGCCTCGGCCTCGGCGCGGCTGACGGGTGCGTCGTTGATGGCGGCGGCGGTGAGAATGCGCGCGCACCAGGCGGCGTCTTCGGCGTCGAGCATACGGGAGAAGTGCACACGTCCTGCGGTGGTCGGCCCCTCGCCGGTGATCACGCCGTCGCGCACGATGGCGAGCGCGGACGCAGCGGTCTCACACGAGGACGGCTCGAGACCATCGATGGTTTTTGGTGCAGAGGTAGCCATGTTCTCTTCTCAGTTGCTGTGTTGACCCACCTTGTCGGCCGGCGTCTGAACGGGTGGTTAACGGTTCGAAACGCTGATGTGGGTTTTTGTATCGGTTGCCCTTTTGCCGCAGTGACCCGGATCACGGTTCAATGCGGCCCTGAGCGGGGCCGGCGTGTTGCGACCGAGACGTGGCGAAATCTGGGCAGACGGTAGTCCCACGGATGTTTCGCCGCGGGCCCGGAACTCAAAAGAAGTTGTTGCGCGCGCGAGCTGCAGGAGAACGATGTTCTCTTTTTTCTGGAACGGTTCCCATGCTAGGCGGTATTTCCTATAGTCGAGAGAACAATTTAGCCGCCCCCTTTGAAATCACGTGAGGACTCCCATGGCACTGCAAATCGGCTCCACCGCGCCCGACTTCGAGGCTGAGACCACCGAAGGCAAGATCAAATTCCACGACTGGATCGGCGACAGCTGGGCGCTGTTGTTCTCGCATCCGAAGGATTTCACCCCGGTCTGCACCACCGAGCTCGGCGCCCTCGCCCGGCTGAAGCCGGAGTTCGACAAGCGCGGGGTCAAGCTGCTCGGCCTGTCGGTCGATCCGGTGGACAAGCATGCGCAGTGGTCGGAGGACATCCGAGAGACGCAGGGCGCGGCGCCGAACTACCCGATGATCGGCGACACCGACTACAACGTCTCCAAGCTCTACGACATGCTGCCGGCGGCGGTCTCCGGCGATCCCGCGAAGCGCACGGCCGCGGACAACCTGACCGTCCGCAACGTCTTCATCATCGGCCCGGACAAGAAGATCAAGCTGATCCTGGTCTACCCGATGACCACGGGCCGCAACTTCCAGGAAATTCTCCGCGTCATCGACTCGCTGCAGCTGACCGCCAAGCACCGCGTCGCCACCCCGGCCGACTGGAAGCAGGGCGAGGACGTCATCATCGCAGGCTCGGTGTCCGACGACGAGGCCAAGACGATCTACCCGAACGGCTGGAAGGCGCCGAAGCCGTATCTGCGCGTGGTGCCGCAGCCGAAATAAGCTGTCGCTCATGGCCGGAGCGGCCGCGGGGCGCGCCAGGAGCGCGCCCCCCTTTTTTTGCGACGAAGGGTTCGATCCGGCCGCGGGCTCCAGACGTCCGCCCATCGCCATCGCGTGGCGGCTCCAGACCGTGCGAGGTGCGCCGAACCGTATCCGGCGTCACGGCTGACGTGCAGCTGCGTGACTCCGCAATTCTACGGACTGCAAAGTTCGACTCGAGGTTGCGCGATATTAACCAGGAATGACGAATCTGACGACGGTTCCAATGAGGCTTCGGCGCGGAAGCTTCGGAATGGGGTGAACAATGTCGTTCCTAAGTCGATTTCGCATTCTGACCAAGGTCCTTTCGATCGTCGTTCTGCTCAGCAGCGTCGCCGCCGTCATGGCGTATCTCGGCATCTCGGCGCTCGGCGATCTCAGCGACAGGGCAGACGCGATGTCGGTGGCGGCCCGACGCGCGCTGCTGGCTGCGCGTGCCAACCAGAACGTCATTGCGCTGAACCGGGCCGAGTTCCGCGGCGCGCTCGATCCCAGCGACGAGAACAGGCTTGCCGCACGCGAGGTGATCCAGACCCAGCTCAAGCAATATGACGAGCGCTTCGCGCTCGTGAGCGAGACCCCGGACGAGAAGGCCAAGGCCATGCTGCCCGAGGTCAAACAGGCTTTCGCCGCCTACAAGAGCCAGCTCGAGAAGACGCTCGCGGTGATCGACGCGGAGAAATCCAGCAAGATCAGCGACAGCGCCGCGCGCCTGCGCGACTCGGCCATGAAGAGCCGCGCTGCTGCCGAGAACCTGCAAGACAAGATGCGCGCGGTGGCCGACCGGCTCAACGCGCGCGTCGAGGAGAAAGCGAAGGAAACCCATGAGCAATACGAGGCGACGTCGCGGCTGCTGATGATCCTGGCGTCGGCCGGAATCGTCTTCGGTGGCGTGCTGGGCTTCCTGATCGGCCAGTTCGGCATCGTGAAGCCGATCCGCAGCATCGTCGCGCTGCTGCAGCAGCTCGCCGGCGGCCGTTACGACATGGCCGTGCATTCGACCGACCGTCGCGACGAGATCGGCGACGTCGCTCGCACGGCCGAGGTGTTCCGCGAGAACGGGCTCGCCAAGCTCCGCATCGAGGCCGAGCAGAAGGAGGCCGAGCGGCGCAACGCCGAACAGCGCAAGGCCGACATGATCAGCCTGGCCGACAGCTTCGAATCCGCCGTGGGCGAGATCATCCGCACCGTGTCCTCGGCCTCGACCGAGCTCGAAGCCTCCGCCGGCACGCTGACCTCCACCGCCACGCGCTCGCAGCAGCTCGCGACCACGGTCGCGGCAGCGTCCGAGGAGGCCTCCACAAACGTCCAGTCGGTCGCGTCGGCGACCGAGGAGTTGTCGTCGTCCGTCAACGAGATCAGCCGTCAGGTGCAGGAATCCGCGCGCATGGCGAACGAGGCCGTCGGCCAGGCACGCAGGACCAACGAACGGGTCGGCGAGCTGTCGAAAGCAGCCGCTCGTATCGGCGACGTCGTCGAGCTGATCAACACGATCGCGGGCCAGACCAACCTGCTCGCGCTCAACGCCACCATCGAGGCCGCGCGCGCCGGTGAAGCCGGCCGCGGCTTTGCCGTCGTGGCCTCCGAGGTCAAGGCCCTGGCCGAGCAGACCGCCAAGGCCACCGGCGAGATCGGACAGCAGATTTCCAGCATCCAGGGCGCCACCCAGGAATCCGTCTCTGCGATCAGGGAGATCTCCGGGACGATCGAGCGCCTGTCGGAGATCGCCTCGACGATCGCGGCGGCGGTCGAGGAGCAAGGCGCCGCCACGCAGGAAATCTCGCGCAACGTGCAGCAGGCCGCTCAAGGTACCCAGCAGGTGTCTTCCAACGTGTCGGAAGTGCAGCAGGGCGCGAGCGAGACCGGCTCCGCCTCCGCCCAGGTGCTGTCAGCCGCCAAGACGTTGTCACAGGACAGCAGCAAGCTCCGATCGGAGGTCGGCCGCTTCCTGCAGACGGTTCGCGCCGCCTAGCCGGCCGGACGCCTCGGGGCACATGTTCGGCTGCGGCGTTCCGGCCTTTCCGTTCACCCCCGCGGCGTGACCCAGTCGGCGATCAAGAGCCCCACGGTCGCCGACACCGCGGTCACGAACATGCCCCAGCTGATGTCGAGGGCGACGACCGCCCAGGTCCACTGCTTGAGCATCGCCAGCGACGTCAGCTCGAAGGTCGCGTAGCAGAACAGGCCGAACAGCGCGCCGTAGAGCAAGGTCGAGCGCCAGGTCGCGTCGGCGGTCGCGCTGACGAAGATCAGCACGCCGGCGATGTAGATCAGATAGAACAGCACCGCCGGTACCGGGCGGACCTCGCCCAGCATCTCGCCGACCTGCGACTGGAAGAAGCCCTTGGCGACGATGGCAAGGAACGGGATGTCGAAGCCGAGCAGCACGGCCAGCGTTGCGAAATACAGGACGGCGTAGCGGCTCAAGGACGGCTCCTTCCTCACGGTTGACCGGTCGATGCAACGCGCCGAACGGCCGGATCAGCCGCGACGCTTGGTCTTCGGCTTCTTGCCCCCGGGCGCCTTGGCACGCGGTGGGTTCGAAGGAAACGTCTGTCCGCCATGGCCGGACTTGTCGCGCGGCTTCTTTTTCTTCGCGAACGCCGGTTCGCGAAACGATTTTGGCGGACCGTCGCGATGCGGCTTGCCGTGCGGCCTGGTGTCGGCGCGTTCGCGGGGCTCGTCGCGGTCCAGCGGATGATAGGCGCCCTCGCCGGCCTTGCGCCGCGGCGGCGGCTTGTCGGGCCGCGGCGTCTCGGTCGCAACCTGTGCCGCGGGCGCGCCGGCGAGCGGCTCGATGCGGATCGTGTCCTCCTTGTCCGGACGGCGGATGCTGGCGGCGAAAGCGTCGGCGACGCGCGCGGCGATCTCGAACTCGGTCGTGGTATCCGAGATCTTGATCGCGCCGATGTCCTGCCTGTCGATGCCGCCGCGGCGGCAGATCATCGGCAGCAGCCAGCGCGCCTCCGCGTTCTTCCTGCGCCCGATCGCAGCGCGGAACCAGACGCTGGGCTCGCCCATGCCGTGGCGCGACGGCTTGCCGCCCTTGGTCCGCGGCGCCGCCGGGCGATCCGCTGGACGATCCTCGGCGCGCGCGGGCCGGACGTTCTCGCGCGCGCGATCCTGCCGCGAACGGCCGCGGTCCTCGCCGGGATCGAGGATGTCCTCGGGCGACGGCAGCCGGGTGCGATAGAGCCGCACCAGCGCGGCGGCGATGTCCTCCGGCGATCGCTCGGCGAGCAGCGCCTGCGCGAGCGCGAGGTCCTCCGCCGTCGTCTCCTCGGTCAGCACCGGATCGTGCAGCATGCGCTCCTGGTCGAGCTTGCGGATCTCGTCCG
>NZ_CAFJ01000042.1 GCF_000239795.1 Bradyrhizobium sp. STM 3809
GTTTTGCGCTCATCTCCTTCCGCGTCGTCATGGCCGGGCTTGTCCCGGCCATCCACGTCGTCCGGCATGCTGAGAACGACGTGGATGCCCGGGACGGAGCCCGGGCATGACGATGTGGAGACGGTTTCGCGACACACTCACAGTCGTCATATGCGATAGCCCTGCCATTATTGCGAGCTCAGCGAAGCAATCCAGAGCCGTAGGCGGGACCCTGGATTGCTTCGTCGCTTCGCTCCTCGCAATGACGCGGGGAGGCATCACGCCCAACCAGGGTTGGCGATTTCGGGACCGTCCTGCACCATCGTCGCGCTGCCGTCGCCCGCCCGCTCCGCTGCACCGCACGCGCCACCCGCCGCTACCTCCGCTGCCGCCTTCTTGTTCCGGATGCGTCGAACCGTTGTTACAACTGCGCGACATAATCCTTGTCAGACAAGGAGTGCTGCCATGCCCGCGCTTGCATTTTCCAACAATGATATTGCCGTCGTCGCCTGGACCTTCGATCGCCGCCTCGACGGCTGTCTCGGCTTCGCCATCCACCGCATCGACGTCAACGGCAACACCGACACGGTGCTGCCGGCGCTGGCGCGGTTTGCCGGCCAGACCGCCGACAAGCTCAACACCGACCAGGCGCCGGTGCAGAAATTCTGGTGGAAGGATCTCGGCGCCAAGCGCGGCGGCACCTACAAATATCGCATCGTGCCGATGGGCGGCACGCCCGGCCAGACGTTGACGCCGCTCGCCGGCATCGCGCCGCTCGAGAGCAACCAGGTCACGCTGACGCCGGAGCGGCCGCCGTTCCACGTCTATTTCAACCGCGGCATCACCGCGACCCAGGCGCTGACGCATGCCCTGAACGATCATCCGAGCGTCGACGCGCTGACCCCGCATATCCTCGATCCCAATGATCCGATCCGCATCCGCCTGATGGGCCAGCTGCAGGACGGCTTGACCTCGCTGTTGAAGCGCGCCGATGCCGGCGGCGGCACCATCCACGCCGCGCTCTACGAGCTCAACGATCCCAACGGCCTCGAGAAGCAGCTGCACCAGAATCCGGCGAGCCGCACCGTCATCCTCGGCAACGAGCAGGGCAAGGACTCGGACGACGCCGATGCCGACAATCGCAACGCTCTGAAGGCCGCCGGCGTCACCGTGATCGACCGCATCCTCGGCAAGGGGAGCATCCCGCACAACAAGTTCATGGTGCTGAGCGAGAACGGCAAGCCGGCGGCGGTGCTGTCGGGCTCGACCAACTGGACCTCGACCGGCCTGTGCACCCAGACCAACAACGCGCTGGTGGTCGAGAGTCCCGAGCTTGCGCAGCGTTATCTCGGCTATTGGGACGCCTTGAAGGCCGATATCGATGCCGCCGATGGCGAGAAGTCGGCGCTGCAGTCGAAGACGCTGCGCGATTTCGCCCATGCCAACAATGCGAGCTCGATCCAGGCGCCGATCGACCTCGGCCATGGCGTCACCATCGAGCCGATGTTCTCGCCGAACACGCCGGGCAAGCTCGGCAAGGCGCCGAAGACGCCGAACGACATGGGGCGCGTGTTCGAACTGATGAAATCAGCCAAGCATGCGGTGCTGTTCCTTGCCTTCGACCCCGGCAACAACTCGATTCTCGACGTCGCCGGTCAGCTGCTCAAGGACAAGCCCGACCTGTTCGTCCGCGGCGCGCTGACGAGCCCGGTGCGCGCGACCAACTTCTCCGCCGCGCTGCATTCGGGCGGTCATTCCGAAAGCGGCGGCGAGGATGACGGCGGCAGCGATGCGCCGGAGGTGAAGGTGGTCGGCGAAACCGGCACGCCGAAGAAGCAGGGCGCCAAGGGCAGCATCGACTTCCGCGGCGTGCCCGCCGGCGCGGTGCAGGACGCGTTCGGCAAGTGGGAGCGCGAGCTCGCCAAATACGGCTTCGCCATCATCCACAACAAGATCGTGGTGATCGATCCGTTCAGCGACGATTGCGTCGTGGTCACCGGCTCGCACAATCTCGGCTTCCGCGCCTCGCACAACAACGACGAGAACATGCTGATCATCCGCGGCCATCGCGGGCTTGCCGAGGCCTATGCCTGCCATGTCCTCGACCTCTACGACCACTACGCCTGGCGCTTCCTCCTGAAGCAGCACCCCGACATCTTCGGCAAACCGCTGCAAGGCGACGACAGCTGGCAGGACCGCTACATCAAGGGCGCGGACGAGAAGTCGCCGGAGCTGCGCTTCTGGCTCTCGGCGGCGGGTGGGACGGCCGCAGGCGGTGGCGAGAGCAGTAGCGGCAGCGGCGGCACGGCACCGAAGAAGCCGGCGAAGACCAGCGGAGCTGACAAGCCGGCGAAAAAGCCCGCTGGGAAGACCAAGCCGGCGACGCCGCCGGGCAAGCCAGCCAAGAAGGCTCCGAAGAAGGCCGCCGCTGCAGCGAAGGCTTCGGCCGGCCGCAAGACGACCGCCAAGAAGAAGACCGTCAAGAAGGCAACGAAGACGGCGCAGAAGAAAATCGCGGCTGCGAAGAAGGCGAAGGCGAGCAAGACGGCAAAGAAGACGGTCGGGAAAAGCGCGAAGCGAGCCAGGGCGAGCGCCAGGAAGAGGGGACGCTGACCGCAGGTCCGTCGCGGCGAGACGAGATCTTTGGGATCATGATGCGAGCCCGCGGCGTCGCATCATGATCTCGTCTCCCAGCGCGAAGCCGATCGCGGACCCGCGATCGGCCAGCTCCTCGTCCGATTCGAAGCGGGGTCAATACGCCGTCCAGCCGCCATCCGTCGCATAGAACGCGCCGGTCAGGTTCGACGCCTCGGGCGATAGGCCTTCTTCGCGCGGCCCAACCGCTCCATTCCGCTGTCGCGAGTGGCGCCACATCCGGGTCTGCGAAGAGCAACCCGCCTTGGTCCCGCGCTAGTGCCTGGCCGCCCCCTGGATGGCCTGTCTCTCCTTTGCCTCGAAGCTCTGCCGGGCCTTGGCGTCGTCACCCTCCAGGGCGGCATAGGCGTCGGGATAGTAGAAGCGGAGGCGCATCGGCGGGCCGCCGATGCGCGCATCGTGCGATCGACCGCAAAGGCGGTTGCGAAAGAGCAGGCTAATCCTACGGCGTCCGAAAAGGGGCTTCGCTCTCTCCACGTGTCGTTCCGGGGCGCCCGC
>NZ_CAFJ01000041.1 GCF_000239795.1 Bradyrhizobium sp. STM 3809
CCGAGAGAACAATACCTGACATTTTCATACCCTTCTGGTGTGACTCAAACAGACCGATCCCTTCGAGATCGGTTGTGCCCGCATCGACTTCGCAACCGGGCGACGTGGGTTAAGGTAAATGGGAGTGGCTAACAAAGGGTGAAGCGACGGGTCAGCGCAGCCGCACGCAGCATTCGGCGGCGCACCTGATCCTGGCGAGGCGTCCGCGCGATCGCATTGAAAACACCAGACATTTACCAAACCCGTCAGGGCATTTACCGGGCGTTAACCATGTTCGGAAAGGATCGCTGCGCGCCGATCGATCGAACGCGCAGACTGTTCGCGCGATTTAGACTGGCACCGGAAAGGAGCCGGCCTCGCCGGACCAGATTCGGCGCCGCGCCGATCGCGGCAACGGAGGACGAGAATGGCCCTGAAAGTCGAACTGAAGCCGCATGAGCGCATCATCATCGGCTCGTGCGTGATCACCAATACCGACCAGCGGGCGCGGCTGCTGATCGACGGGGACAACATCCCGATCCTGCGCGAAAAGGACATTCTCACGCCGGAGACCGCCGATACGCCGGCCAAGCTCGTCTATCTCGCCGTCCAGCTGATGTACATCTCGCCCGGCGCGGATGCGGATCACGGCACCTATTTCAACCTGCTGCGCGACATCATCACGACGGTCCCGAGCGCGTGGCCGATCATCGAGGCGATCAACGGCCATATCCTCAACGGCGATCTGTATCAGGCGCTGAAGGAGGCCAAGAAGCTGGTCGCGTTCGAGAAGAATCTGCTGGAGCAGGCCCAGGCCGAGCAGCTGGCGCAACAGCAGGCCGAACAGGCGGCCAAGCCGGTCAGCTCCGCCGCCTGAGAGCGACGACTTCACAGCGAAGAGCCCGGTTCTGCCCCGTGCAGAGCCGGGCTCTTCGCTGTGAGCGATAGGCTCTGCATCGCTGGGCCCTGCGCTCGAACGCAAAAGCGGCGGGGTTTCCCCCGCCGCTTTCGCCGTTTGTGTGAGAACGCCTCAGCCTTAGCGGAGCAGCTGCAGCACGCTGGCCTGCGACTGGTTGGCGAGCGACAGCGCGGACACCGCGATCGACTGGCGGGTCGACAGCGCCTGGCTGTTGGCCGCTTCCTCGTTGGTGTCGGCGAGCGTCAGGTTCGACGAGCCGGTCTGCAGCACGTTGATCAGGTTCTTGTTGAAGTCCTGACGGA
>NZ_CAFJ01000040.1 GCF_000239795.1 Bradyrhizobium sp. STM 3809
GGAGCGAAAGCAGATTCTGGCGCACCGACGCCGAGAGGACGATACCTGACATTTTCATACCCTTCTGGTGTGAAACAAACGCCCGATCCCTTCGAGATCAGGGTGCCGCCCAGGCCAGCATGTTGGCGAGGGCGAGCGCGCGTCACGGTGAATGGCAGTGGCTAACGATTGCTGAAGCGGTTGTGGCGCCCGCGCCGTTCAATTGCTCGGAGAGGCCGGAGGCGAGCGCCGACGCGCGGCGCGACCGTGAAGCCGCCCATTGAAAAGACAGACGGATTCATTCACGCGCCGGCGTCTTCACCACGCGTCAACCAACTTCGGAAAGCTTCCGCCCACCATCTCGATTCATCTTCGTGACGGTAACATCGCCCAGCACAGTCCAGGCGATTCACCATCAGGGCGAAAGCGGCGGCGCATCGACATCGATCAACGGCGCAAGACCTTCGGTCCGCCGGCGGCCGAACGCCAGGACCGCAGCGATCAGCCGATCGATGTCGCGCATGTCGGTACGATGGTTCACGATCGCCGCGCGGATCGCCAAGCGGCCCTCCAGCATCGTCGTCGACGGCGCAGCAAGGCCGGATTCGTGAAGGTCGGCGACGACGGCGCCGTTGACCGCGTCGGCATCTTGGCACCGGTAGCGAAAGCAGACGATGTTCAGATTGACGGGCGCCAGCAGCTCGAGCTCCGGCTCGTCGCGCACCCGCTGCTGCAGATAGCGCGCGAGCTCGCAGCTGCGCGCGATCACGGCGCCGAGCGCATCGGTGCCGAACGTCCTGAGTGTGAACCAGGTCTTCAGCGCCCGGAAACCGCGCGACAGATCAGGCCCGAGATCGCAGGGCCATTCGGCGCCGGCGGCAAGACCGCGCGTCTCACGGCGCAGATAGGCGGCCGGCGCGGCGAAGGCGTCACGATGCTTGTCGCCGTCGCGCACCAGCAGGAAGCCTGCGTCGTAGGGCACCTGGCCCCATTTGTGGAAGTCGAGCGCGATCGAATCCGCCCGCGCGATGCCGTCGAGCCTGGGTGCGAGCTCCGGCGACAGCATGGCCAGCGCGCCGAACGCACCGTCGACGTGAAACCACAGCCCCTCGCTGCGGCATAGTTCGGCGATGCCAGCGAGATCGTCGATGGCGCCGATGTCGACGGTTCCTGCGGATGCGACGACCAGAAACGGATGCAGGCCCGCAGCGCGGTCCGCCGCGACAGCCGCCCGCAGCGCCGCGATGTCGATGCGATGCGCGGCGTCGACGGCGATGCTGCGCAGCGCGTCGCTGCCCAGCCCGCTGATGTCCATCGCCTTGGCAATGCAGCCATGCGCGGCCTTCGACGTATAGGCGCGCAAGCTTCGGCCGGCCTCGCCCACACCCGCATTGCGAACGGCGGCGCCGAGCGCCGCGCGGCGGGCCACCAGCACGGCCATCAGATTGGCCATGGAGGTGCCGGTGACGAACAGGCCGCTGGCGCCTTGCGGGAAGCCGAACAGCTGCCGAGTCCAGTCGACCACCTCGCGCTCGACCTCGATCGGCGCGTGATCGCGGCCGCCGAGATTGGCGTTCAGCCCCGCGGCCAGCATCTCCGCGAGCATGCCGACCACCGTGCCGCCGCCATGCACCCAGCCCATGAAGCCGGGATGCACGTTGCCGGTGGCATGGGGGACGACGAGCTCGCTGAAATCCCGATAGACCTCGGCGAGATCGGTTGGTGCGTGCGGCAGCCGGCTGCGAAAGCGCTGCCGTGTCGCCTGCGACATCGGCTGCCAGACCGGACGGTCGCGGATGCCGGCGACGTAGTCAATCATGTCGTCGAGCATGCGATGACCCTGCGCGCGCAGCTCGGTCCAGTCCTGCGGATCGAGCGTCCGGGGCGGCTGCAGCGTCGGGACGACGCGTGTCTCCCCGCTCACGCCGCCTGCTCCGCCGCCGCGGCGGCGGCGCGCTTGGCGATCATGTCGGCGAACGCCGTGAAGATCCTGCGCATCTGCGGCGGCTTGTAGGGGAACACGTCCGGCGGGTCCATGTTGTGCACGACCGCGGTGTTGTCGGCCTCGAACACCAGCAGCGCGCCGTCCTTGGTCTCGGCGCAATCGATGATGAAATAGTCGAGGCCGATGCGCTCGGCGATCGCCGCGAGCACGCTGCGGTGACGGCGGCCGAAGCCGATGTCGAAAGTCTGCATGAACGTCGCCTCTTCGAGGCGCTTGCTTTCGCTCGCCGCCATGCCGGCGTTGAGGTACCAGATGTCCCAGCGCCGCGCGATCGCCATGTGGCACGCATAGGCCACGCCGTCGACGAACACGATGCGGTATTTGCGGAACTGGCCGTCCTCGCTCGCATAGTCGACGAAGCGCGAGACGAAGAATTCCTGCTCGTCGCGCTCGTCGAGATAGAGCGACAGCTCGATCGGCTCCTCCACCTTCTCGAGGCCGACGCCGGCATGCGAGCCGCGCGGCCGGATGATGATCGGAAAGCCGAGGGCGCCGTCGACGTCCTCGATCGACTCGCGCTCGTCCGCGACATCGAGCAGACGCTCGCGCTCGAGCGGAACGGTGGCCGGGATCGAAAGCCCGTCGATGCCGGCGAGCAACGCGTGCAGCTTGTCGCGGTCGAGATGCCAGACCCGCTCCGGCGGGTTGAGCAGCGGACGCGGCCATCGCGCGGCGACCGCATCGATCTCATGCAGGGCGTGCTGGCAATCCTCGGAATCGGAAGCGATGACGATGGCGACGTCGTGCGCCGGCAACGGCGACGGCAGCTCGGCGCCCGGGACGACATAGAGCAGCATCAGCTCGATGTCGGTGTCCTCGAGCAGGAACTCGATCGGCGTATTGCTGCCCATGTCGGTCGACGCGGCCAGCGCGAGCACGCGCAGACGCGGCGGCGCGCTGTTGCCCGCGACGCGGTAGAGTTGCTGCGCCTGCAGAACGTCGTGCTGGATCGCGAGCCCCGAGGATTTCTCTCCGATCAGCTGCGCGACCAGCGCGAGATCGAGCCCCTCGCCCGGCGTGGCAGTGCCGTCGAGCAGCTTGCCGAGCAGGACCGCCCACATCGGCTTCAGATCCTGGCCGTCGAAGGCCGCCTTGGCGATCCTGGCCATGCCGATCCGCTCGGCACATTCGGCGCCGAGGTCGGCCAGCGCGAGCAAATCAGTTGGCATGGCAGATGTCCCTGAGATCCTGACTGCTCAAATCCGACACGAGCAGTTCCGTCTTGGCGACCACATCTGCGATGCGATCGATGTCGGCTTCGAGATTGACGCGCGCGGCGGTGATGTCGTCGCTCCACGCCTCCGTGACCTGGCGCGCGCCGATGCAGAGCCGCAGCGCGGCGACCGGCGTCCCATTGTCGCGTTCGATCCGCACCGGCTGGCCGATCAGGCATTGCCGCGCGGCGACGGCGGCCGAGGGGCCGCTGAATCGGCTGCCGAGATCGTGCTGGAGGGCGCGATAAACCGCCTGCGTCTCACCGAGATCGAGCAGTCGGCCGTCGCGCTGAAGCGCGAACGGGAAGATCGTCGGAGCGGCGAACTCGCCCTCCATCGCGTCCGCCGCGTCATGGGTCGCGATCGGACGCAGGACCGGCGACAGCAGCAGCAGGCTCTCGATCGCTTCCCCGAGCTGCCGGATCGCCATCCGGCGAAACGCCTCGGGCACCGCATGATAGGCCGCGATCTCCTCCATCGCCGCTTCCCAGCGCAGCCACTGGCCGATATTGGCCCGCTGTGCCGAGCGCGCCCGCAGATCGGTCCAGGCCAGCGGCCAGTCGCAGCGGTTGACGTAGTCGAGCAATCCGGACGCCACGGCATGGCCGCGCGACGCCACCGCGTGCGGCACGAGCAAGGCGCCGCTGAAGGCCGGACCACCGAAGAATTTCGAGCCGGATATCAGCACCAGATGCCCGCGGTCGAGATAGGCGCGCAGCCGCCGTGCCCCGAGCCGCATCTGGCAGGCATCGACGACGACCTGGACATGACCAGGCCAGCGCCGCGCCACCTCGTCGAGGCATGCCAGGCCCGGCGCGCGCCAGCCGAACTTGGAGGCGTCCATCACCTGCAGCAGCACATTGCGTCCGTCGCGGACGAGGCCTGCGACCGTGTCGAGCACCGCGGTGTCGATGTCACTGCGCGGCCGCATCGATACGCCATCGCGCAGCGGCAGGAACAACGCCTCTCCCGAAAGACCGTCGATCGGAGCTTCCCTGGGGACAGAGAGGCCGCTCGCGGTTTTCGTGTTGAAATGCTGCCCACGCGCGGTTGCAGCCGTGCCGCTGCCGGTCTGATCGCTGCCGACGACGACGCTCGTGACGTGGTCGCCGAGCCGCGCGCGCACCAGCGCCAGGGCATGGAGCTGGGAATCGGTGCCCGATGGCGAGAAGACGACGTCGACGTCGCCGGCCAGTCCGAGATGGCTGCGTAGCTCGCAGCGCATCTCCTCGATGCGGCGGTCGAGCGCCTCGTCCACGCCGAGCGAGATCGCCGCATGCATCAGCCGCTCGCGCGCCAGCTCCACCCGCGCATAGGCGCGCTCGGAGATCGGCGAGGCCGTGCTCGAAGAGAAGCAGAGCAGATCCGGCGCGGGTGATGGTGGGCAGCCATAGGCATTGCGGCCCCAGGGCCGGTCGAGCGTCAGGCGGCTGTCGCCGCCGTCGATCAGGAGATCGCCGAGCAGCGCGAACAGATCGCGCAGGCCGGTTGCCGTGCCCTGCCCTCGCATGACGGCGAAGGACGATGTGGAAAGCTCCGGCCGGGTCGCAGGCGGCGTCATGATGCGATCGTCACGCGGCGTCTGCGGCGGCGGTGGGAACCGCGATGGCCGAGGCGAATTGCGAGGCGACATTGCCATGGAAGACGGACGGACCGACGTGATCGAGCCGGCTGTCGAGATCCGCCCAGATCTCGCCGCCGATGTCGGTCCAGCGCTTGCAGAACGCGAAATCTTCGCTGAGATAGGTGCCGGTCTCCGGATCGATCAGGCATTCGAACAGCGCGAAGCGGTTCGGGCTGCCCGCCAGCGCGTCCTGCGAATGCTCGCGAAAGAACTGCAGTGGCGCATAGGCCGGGTGCGCGATCATCGCCTCGATGACGCGGCGGCGGATCATCAGGAAGCCGGTGCCGGCATAGCGCACGCGGGTGAAGCCGTTGACCACCGCGACGTGATCGGGATTCTCGATCTCCAGCACGTAGTCGAGCGAGGCCGCGGGCACGTCCATCCGGTTGTCGTGAATGGCGCGGCGCGCCTTGGTCCAGTTGACCTTCTTGACCGGATAGACACCGGCCACCATGTCGCCGCCGGACTCGATCAGCCGGAACACCTGCTTCGGGGTGAAGCCGATGTCGGCGTCGACGAACAACAGATGCGTCGCCGTGGGATCATTGAGGAACAGCGTGACCAGATTGGCGCGGGCGCGGGTGATCAGCGCGTCTCCATCGCGCATATGGACCGTCAGGTCGACGTTGGATGTGGCGCGCAGCGCGCGCTGCAGGGCGAAGATCGAGCTTGCATAGATGCTCGACACCTGTCCGCCGAAGCAAGGCGTCGCGATCACCAGATGGATCCGCTCGTCGGTCGGGTTACTC
>NZ_CAFJ01000039.1 GCF_000239795.1 Bradyrhizobium sp. STM 3809
GTGCCCACCGCGGTTCAGCAGACTCCTGGGCCAGATGGTGGGCACGGCGCCACCGCGATCTCGCCATGACGACGGAGCAGGGCAGCGCCTTTGCCCACCCTACGCATTCTTGGGCATTGCTCGTTGCCTCCCTACTTCCTGAACAGATCCGGCCGCATCAGCAGCTTGCCGGAGATCGAGTTCGGCACCTCATAGGGCGAGCCGATCGAGAGCACGTGGCTGAGCGCGATCAGCCGGTTCGGCAGCTTGGCCGGCGGCGGCGTCTGGAACGAGTAGGACGTCGGGTTGTGGCACAGGAAGCAGTTCAGCACGTTCTTGATCGGCGTGTTGTCGGCCTGCTGCACGAAGGTCTCCGCGGTGGCGTTGGCGAGGTTGACCGAGCCGACCGCACTGGTCTGGTTGCTGTTGAGATTGTAGGAGTTCGGCCGCATCCACACCGTGCCGTCGAGGCTGTAGCTCGCGAAGGTCGATTGCGGGCTCTTCAGGCTGGAGAGGAAGCCCTGCGCCTGGGCGGTGATGGCGAAGATGTTGCCCACGCCGTTCGGCTGGTTTTCCCCGCCGGTCTGGTTTTCGAGCACGACATTGGTCACTGGCGTGAGCTTCTGGGTCGCCGGATCGAGCGTCAGCTGCGGACGGTTGGCGCCGGGCAGCGCGGGGATGTTGACCTGCGAGAACGGCGTGCG
>NZ_CAFJ01000038.1 GCF_000239795.1 Bradyrhizobium sp. STM 3809
AGGAGATGGCCAAGGGGCTGGCGGCTTCCGTCGACCGGCTGACGGCTTCAGCGGATGCGCTCTCGACGTCACTGGTGAAGGCGAACGAAGGATGGCTGACCGGCATCACCGACGCCGCGGGCAAGGTGGTGGGGCTGTTCAACGATCTGTCGGACGGCGGAAAGCAGGCAGTCGGCGCGATTGCGGGTATTGGGACGGCGATCACGGGTGGCGGGCTCATCTTCGCGCTCGGACGCTTCGTGCTTTCGGTTAACACCGCGTCGGCTGCCCTGCAGACCATGGCTGCGCGGGCTGCGCTGCCCGCGGGGGCGGCTTTGGCGGCGCCTGCCGCCGCTGCTGCCGCTGGCGGTGCCGCCGCAACCGGGGCCGCGCTGCTAGGCGCCGGGTCCGCTATCGGCGTCGCGGCCGGTCTCTACTTTCAGCAGAAGTCCATCCACGACTTCACCGACGAGCAGCTTGACGACCAGATCGCCGATTGGGCTGATCCTGATTGGGCCGTGGCAAACGCAATCGAGAAGCAGCAGCGTCAAGGGCGTAACAGGAACCGCGCATGGGACAAGGTGCCCGCACCGGGTCGACAGTCGCGGTTCTCCAAGTATGAGCCGACGTTGCTCGACGACTCCACGAGCGAGTACCTGCGCAGCGGCGATGCGGGCGGCTCGTCGGGAGGCTGGACTGACTCGATTCGCTCAATCGGTCAGCCTCAGGGCTTCAAGGATGTCTCGGTTACGGGCACTGTCACAGGCTCGGCAGAGCTTCACAACAGCTTGCAAATCGAGGTGCAGCCCACGGCCTATTTCACCTCGCTCGTCAAGCGAGCGGAGAGCATCGTGAACATGGGCGTCAACGGGAAGCTCGGGACCAGCATGCAAGGCCCTGGCGACAACGGCACCAAACCGAGCGCCGCAGCACTCACAGGAACACAATGACGATATTTCCAGGTACCGACAACTGGCGGCAGGGCATGCAAGAGGTGTGCGCCGCGATCGATGAGACGTTCGGGGAGTTAGTCGAAGTCACCCCGGCTATTGCCCCGAAGCCCAACTTCCCCACGGAGGTGCTGCCGGAAAAGGCCGTGACGGTCACAGCAGTCTTTACGCAGAAGGCTGAGACCGTGATCATGGGTAAAGAGCATCACGTCGGTGGGCATTCGCTCAGCCCGCTTGTGAGCACCTCGAAGCCGGTCTTTCAGTTCGGCTATGGCGTGCTCCCGTTCCCGATGCAGCAAGGATATCGCATTATGCGGCTCTGCAGTGGGGAGCTATTCGAAGCAACCGACGTCAGACCGGACGGCGTTGCGCGGATCGTCGTTCCGGTCGTTCAGCTCGGGAGGCAGAAAGAGCAATGGTAATCGATCGCATCCACAACCACCCGCGCGCCAGCGCGAACTACGAAGTGCCTGCCGACGTTATAATTCCAGCGCTCGCAAGGCTGCGGGAATGCCGCGACTCCATCGACGTCTACATTTTGCTGGACAGGCTACCCGATATAATCGTGCCGGGGCTCGCATGGGAGGCGTCTCGAAAGCCGCAGCTCTATCCCACGTTCGCGGTTCAGCGTCTGGTGCACTATTGCGGCCCGCTGTTCCTGGAGCGCTGCTTAGGCCCGCTCAAGAAGCGACTGTTGTTGAGCCGCTATCGGAGCCCGAAGCGAGCTGCTGTCGTGTGAGATTCGTAATCTCGCACTAACACCAAATGCCGCTGGGCTCAAAATAAACTGATTGACCCGCCGTCATCCACGTTGCGAGAACTGCATGCGATCGAAACACGGGGGACGGGACATGAGGAAAAGGGCTCCACGCTGGCACAACGCGTGCACCATAGCGACGCGCGTTTATACCTGCGGTCTCAACGGCGCGAACATGTACCGTGACCGTGTGGTCAGAACAGCGGACGGCAAGTTCTATCTGATCGAAGAGCCGATAGAGCCACGAGTTGATGACGTCGTGACGCCCCTCAGTCTCTCAGACGTATTCGATTGGTACAGGAATGAGCCGTGGCAGATACAACGGACGGTGATCGTCAACGAGCACAAGGCGAGCTTTTGCCCTCCGACCTGAAGCGGCTAATGGAGCTGGTCGTGACCCGGCACGTATGGGGCAGGGGCTTGAGCGCAGAGCAGTTGCAGGCGGGGCTAAGGGCAGCTCTGGACGGCGGGCGCAAGCATCTTGTGGCCGTGCGGGTCGGGGAGAACGGACGGCCCGAAATTGAGTTCGATCCGGAGTTGGGCGATGTCGGACGAGCGTTTACCGAAGCCGCTGCACGCGCGCCACGCAATTTCCCAAGCTGAGGAGATCAGTCGTTTCACCGATCTCCCCGCAGATCAACCCATCTCGCTGAAGCGGGCGTGCGAGCTGATCTTCAGTGGGGAGATAGGTGAAGCGTCGCTAAAGGCCGAACACCGTAGGGGGACACTTGAGCTGTTCAAGATCGGGCGGCAGTACTTCACGACGCGGCGCCATATTGAGGCGATGGTTGAGATGTGCCTCGTTGGGGTGCCGCCCGGATCAGATCGCGAACAACTGCTGATGCGAGCTCAATCGGACGCAAACATAGCGCGACTCGCCCTAAAGGCGTCGATCAAGAGACTAAGACAAGACCTCCTCGATCAGCGGAAGACAAATAAGAGTTAACCTGAAGCGACGGCAACTCAGAAGCCAAAATGACCCCGTAGCCTGTCACCGCGCGGCAACCTATCCTCTTACGAGCGAGCTGATCTAGGCATGCTTTTGGGCTCGTAGGATTGTGATGATCTCGTCAGCATTCAGACTGCGCATGTCTAGGCGAGGTCGAATTGATTCAAACGCCCTACACATTCGGAGATAGCGATCAACAGTTCGCGCGTGGGCGTTCAGTTCTCGGCCCCTAAATTGCGGCCATCGCCCCAGGTCGTCGATTAGGACACGTGCAACAGACAGCATTTTGGCCTCATGATTACCGTCAAATCCACGGAACACTACATTCTCACCAAAAGGAGCTGCTTCCGACTTGATCCTTTCTTTGTCGGCCTTCGAGAGTTGTTTATAGCCGTCCTCTAAGAACATCCACAGATCGAGAATGTCGCACGTCTGGCTCACTTCCGGAGGGTCGTCGTCCGTCGAAAATGGGATGCCATGGTACTTCCACCTGATTGCCCAAAGGGTATCGTTGAAGATCATATTAGCAATAAACTCAGGGTCCATTTCGCCTTTTAGCTTGAGGGTCTTGGACACGTCAGCAAGCATCAGAATTATCAGTCGCTCTCCGTCAGACAGGTCCATAACGTTGCTCTCCCGTTTTTGTCTCGAAGGCACAGTTGAATTTGAGGGCGCGCTTAAGCGGAGTGAGAGCTGATCGGCTGGAAGGAGGGAGGCAGCCCATTGTCAATCGGTCGTTCGAAGATCACGGCGTGCTGCCGGGCAGATTACTCATCAGCCATTCCCTGAACCATTTCAAGTTCATCGCGATATATGAAGGGAACCCAGAAGATCGGATTATCTTTTGGTGCTCGCTTTTGAAAAAAGCCGATTGCTACGAGCTGCTCTGCTATCTTTCCGGCGTCCGCAATGGGGCAATCAAACAATTTCGCTAGCGTCTCTAGCGACTGTTGTGTTTTCTCGCCTTTCAGAAGCTGGATATTTGTCTTGAGATCAGGGTATTCAGCGTACAAATTCGAAACGAGCTTTGCGTGCGAAACCGCGGGGAGCGCCAGCTTGAAAACTTGTCTATCGAAGAGTTGGGGGGCTTGCGGCGGCTGCTCGCCTCTTTCGAGCCGAGCAATCTCCTGCTCTCGAATTGAATTTAGTAGGTGAATGACCTCCCGGGGAGCCGTTTTATCTGCTCCGTCAGCGCAGCGGCTAATAATCCAGTCCAAGGTCGATGGCTTTTTTGCTCCTTGATCAACCTGCTCGGGAAATAGCTTGTAGAAAAGCTCATTCTGAGCCGGGAAGTTGCGAAGAACCGCACTTCGATCGATGCCGTGATCTGCGACTAGCGCGGAATTCTTTAGTACGCGTCGAATTATTAGGTTTAGCAGAGCATTCTTCGACCAAGTCAATGTGACATCTCGTGTGATGTGACTGGCTTCGCGAAACCCGGTTTCGACAATCCGGCTCCAGATATCAGTGCGCAAGAAAATCTTGAGCCTAATATGGTCGTGGGCACTGAAGTCCCGATAGACGCGGAAAAGCGCTCTCAGCGCATTTCTTTCCAAGTCATGTGTTTCGGCAAATGCGACGTCAAGGCGATCGAGCAGTATCCAAATCTCGAAATTGGCTTCTCGCAACGCTTTTTCCGCCAAGACCGCCAAGCTGTCGACCGATACAAACCCGGCGCTGTTCTGGTCTGCTCTTGGCTCGCCAGGAGTAATCTTGCCCGTGAATACTGGGGCGCCCGTCGTTGGCTCGATAGTCATCGAGGTTTCAATCGTCGGAGAGAAGTAGCGTTGGGCGTATTGTCTTGCTAGCGAGAGGAGTGCACGAAGATCAAAGCTCTTTGAGATGAGACCTTGCTGAGAGAGATGGTCGATAAGTCGCTTTGCTGGATCATTCTTAATTCCGAAATCCCTCAGCTTTTCTCCAATAAGGGAGAGCAGGTATAGCTTCCATAGACCGACGAACTGCGCCTCTGCGGCAGGCGGGTCGGCGACAAGCTCCTTAAAGACTGGCGTTCCTCTCGGTTCTTCGGCCGTGATCAGCAATATTCGCTTGTCGAACAGCTCATCAGACTTCGCGCTAAGGAGGGAGTATATTGCGCTTTTCCCGGCCCCCTTGTCGCCTTTGACGACGTCAATTTCGCCGTTATAGATTCGCTCCCATTGGTCAGTTTCGACGAAGTAGCTGCCGAGCTCGTTCAGTTCGTCTTCCGCGACTCGTGCGCCGAATGATATCGTTTTGAGAAGCTCTAATCGATCCAAGGCGGCGCCTCTTTGCTGAATGACTGGAACACGAGTGGTGTGCAGGTTTCTAAATTAGAAAGGGATATCATCGTCAAAACTACGATCGGAGTGTTTTTCCTGGCGTCTGGGTCCAGTGAGCGTCATGGGAGCGGCGCTCGGCGGCAGAAGGCGCGTTGCGTCATCCGCGCTCTTTGCTTCGCCGACAACGCGGAGGATGTTAGTCAATAGCCTGTTTGCGGCATCCGCTGATGTCCAGATGGCGCCGGGGGCTCCCACCAGCGTGATGGCTAGCATGGAAACCGCTATCAGGCTTAGGCGCTTCTTCTCTAGCTCGGCCTCGAACTCAGTTAATCGTCGCAGCAATACGCGGCGCTTACCTTCATCCAGGTCGCTCGCCTTTTCGATCAGCTCGCGGAGGTGAAAAACGTAGGTCCTTATGGTTGTGGCAAGCTCCGCCGTCACAAGAATGGATTCGCGTTTTGAGCGAGAACTATTATCGAGAAGAAGCTGAGTAAGGTAGTGATCGAGATCGGCCCGGAACTGCCGATGTTCACCGTCTCCGAAATCCTTCACACGAGGCACATCCATGCTAGCGAAGGGCTCGATCTCATATTTCTTCGCCGCCGCGATCACGACATTCATAAAGCCGAGGCGCGCCTCCCGCAGAGTCTCCCAATCGCTCTCGTCGCTTGGCTGAAGTTCGGCGGATCGTTCGCCAAGTCGTTTTTGAGCGATTTTCACGAATTGTGTGAACGCGCTTTGCGGGTCATCATCTGGGAGGTCAGCAATTTCCTCCGGAGTGATGAAATCAAAGATGATCATGTCTGAGTTCCCGAGTACTGCGGATCGTTAGTGCTCCGGCCGCATCAACCCCGTTGACGAAATGGCAGATGCCGAACTGATCTGAAGGCAGCAAACTGCTGCAATGCAGCAGTACTATCCAGTTGGCATAGTTCGCTCCAGATCAGTTTGGCCTCTGAAGACCACTTTAGCTTGTGTCGCCGAAAGGGAGATCAGAATTCATAGCAGCTCGCCAGGGTTGTCCATCGATTTTTCGATAGACGTGTGGGTGACGTTGCTCCATCGGCAAGAGCCGTGCGGAGTGCGGAACACGCGCTGAGAAGTCGCAACTGGTAATCCATGGAAGCCGCGAGGATGTCCAGCTCGGGGCGGCGTGAACTCTCAGCTTTCTCTGCCCATAATATGCATCGAACGGGATAATCCTCACGAGCGGCGAGCGAG
>NZ_CAFJ01000037.1 GCF_000239795.1 Bradyrhizobium sp. STM 3809
TTTCACTCCCCGAACAAGCGAGCCCGTGGTTTCCGGCTCATCTCTCCGACAAGAGGGTGGGCAGCGGTCGGCTGTTCGGTTTTCCCAGTCAACTCTTCAGTCGTCCGATGACGGACGAGGACCCCTGACGATGGCTACAAGCCCGTTCAAATTCCTGCAGGAAGTGCGCTCGGAGACCGCCAAGGTCTCGTGGCCGAGCCGTCGCGAGGTCACCATCACCACGATCATGGTGTTCGTGATGGTGGCGCTGGCCTCGGTGTTCTTCTTCGCCGCCGATCAGATCATCCGTTATCTCATCACCCTCGTGCTGGGCATCCACTGATGGCAATCGCAACCCAATCGTCCGACAAGCGCTGGTACATCGTCCACGCTTATTCGAACTTCGAGAAGAAGGTCGCGGAGTCGATCCGCGAGCAGGCCAAGCAGCGCAATCTCGAGGATCTGTTCGAGCAGGTGCTGGTGCCGATCGAGAATGTCACCGAGGTGCGCCGCGGCCGCAAGATCAACGCCGAGCGCAAGTTCTTCCCCGGCTATGTGCTGGTGAAGATGAAGCTGACCGACGAGGCGTTTCACCTGATCAAGAACACGCCCAAGGTGACCGGCTTCCTCGGCGCCGAGAACAAGCCGATGCCGATCTCCGAAGGCGAGGCGATGCGCATCCTGAACCAGATGCAGGAGGGCGTGGAGCGGCCGAAATCGTCGGTGTCGTTCGAGATCGGCGAGAACGTCCGCGTCGCCGACGGCCCGTTCGCCTCGTTCTCCGGCGTGGTCGAGGAAATCGACGAGGCCCGCTCGCGCGTCAAGGTCGCGGTGTCGATCTTCGGCCGCGCCACTCCGGTCGAGCTGGAATTCAACCAGGTCGAGAAGGTGGTCGGCTAAGGCCGGCGATCACCCCTCTCGCCGTCATTCCGGGGCAGCCCACAGGGCTGAGCCCGGAATCCATAACCCGAGCGGGGTGTGGGACGGAGAGATGGAGCAACGTTCGTGTCTCACTTGGCACGTCGGGAGTATGGATCCCGGGCTCGCCCTTACGGGCGCCCCGGAATGACGAAGGAGAGAGCCGCGGCTCAACCCTTTCCTTTTCGTCCGATCTCGTGTATCGGGCGCGCTTCGCTCCCCGAACGGGGGGCGATTTCGTTCGTGGGAGGCGCGGCCGGCTTTGCCAGCCGGATCAAGGCGCGCCGGACCACGGTCCCAAACCTCGCCCGACGGGTTTTGTCGCCCGAGGGCGGTGCGTTCGCATCAGGCAAGACACGCGAACGCGTTGGAGTATCACAATGGCAAAGAAAGTAACCGGTTACCTGAAGCTTCA
>NZ_CAFJ01000036.1 GCF_000239795.1 Bradyrhizobium sp. STM 3809
CCTGCGGCATTGTAGCCGAAGAACAGCAACTCGCCGGTGACGGGATCGGTCTTCGGATGCGCCGTGAAGGCGCCGTGCAGCCGGCCGCCGAAATCCTGATAGCCTCTGGTCGCGAGCGTGCCGGGCTCGATCTCGGTCGGCAGATGCGCCTCCTCGAGCGCGAGCAGCCTGCCGGCATGGGCGATGATGTTGGTATTCGCGACGCCGCCGTCGGTCACGTCGGCGGGGGCGTCGGGCAGCTTGCGGCCGAAGCCGCCGAACAGCGCCCGGCCGGCCTTGCGCTCGGCCTCGAATTTCGCCGTGCGGACCCAGCGGTTGCGATAGGAGGCGCGGCCGTTCTCGAGATGGAAGGCGTGCAGCATGCCGTCGCCGACGAACCAGTGCGCGCCGGGCTGCTCGAACTGCGGGTTGGGGCCGTTGCGATAGAGCGTGCCGTTGAGCTCGCGCGGCAGCTCGCCGGTGATCTTCAGGACCGGCGCGTCGCATTCGAACGGGATCGGCGCGAGATTGTTACGTTCGCTGCGGGCCGGCCGGGCGGTGGGTGTGCCGTCGCTCATGGCGTCCTCTCCACTTTATCTTTACGATGTAAAGATGAAGCTAGCGGGGGATGGCCGGCCGGTCAAGCCAAATCTTTACGCTGTCAAAATTGCTTGTATAAGGAGGCTCATGACGATCAAGACAGAACAGCTCCGGGCGCGCCCGCGCCGCGCCGCAACGACATCGCTCCGAGCGCGTCCGCGGCGCGCCACTGCGGAGGTGGCGACGCCCTATCATCACGGTGCGCTGCGCGAGGCGCTGCTGCAGGCGGCCGAGCGCGTGCTGGAGCGCGACGGGCTGGCCGGCCTCACCTTGCGCGCGGTCGCGCGCGAGGCCGGCGTGTCGCACGCGGCGCCGACGCACCACTTCAAGGATCTCACCGGCCTCGTCAGCGAGCTCGCCGCGATCGGCTTCACGCGCTTCAACGCGGCGATGAAGGCGGCGGGCGAGTCGCCGGGCACGCCGATCGACAAGGCGATGGCGCGGGCGCATGCCTATGTCGCCTATGCCCAGGCCAATCCCGGCATGTACGGGCTGATGTTCCGCACCGAGCGGCTCGACTATTCGCGCCCCTCGCTGCACGCGGCCGCCGAGGCCTCGTTCGCCGGCCTGGCCGGTTCGGTGGCCTCGCGCGGCGAAGGCCAGGTCGGCAACGAGGAGCTGGCGCTCGACCAGGCCGCGGCGATCGCGCGCGCCTGGTCGCTGGTGCACGGCTACACGATGCTGCTGCTCGAAGGCCGTCTCGCCGACATCCTGCGCCGCTCGCCCGCGGGCACGACGGCCGAATCGCTGCTCGATGCGATGCTGCGCGCGACGGTGCCGAAGCTGCCGCCGGGTGCGTAGTCCGCTGCAGCGGAAACCGAGGGCGGGATCATGCGTTGATGGCGCATGGCACGAAAACCCCGCGCTCCCTGGAGCAAGGCCAATCCGCGCAAGCGCGCGGGCAAGGCCTCCACCCATCTGACCTCAGCCGAGAAGGCCACGGCCAAGGCCCGTGCGCGCCGCGCCGGTCGCCGCTACCCCAACCTGGTCGACAACATGTCCGTCGCTGCCAAGAAGGCGCGCAAGACCAGGACCAGTGGCCGCAAGCGCTCGGCGCAGGCCAGGACGAAGACGGCGACGACGAAGAAGGCCACCACCAAGAAGGCCGCGACCAAGAGGCGCGCGGCTTCTTCGGCCAAGAAGCGATCCGCCAAGCGCGCCGCCCCGCGCTCCCAGGCGAAGCCGCGCAAGACTGCGGGACGCAAGCGGGAGAAGGATCCGCGCGGCGGTCTGACCGCGGCGGGACGCCGGGCATTCGCAGAACGCGACGGCGCGCAGCTGCGGCCGGGCGTCACCAAGGCGATGTCGGAGATGACGCCGCAGGACATGCGCCGCAAGGGCAGCTGGGCAGTGCGCTTCTACGGCCGCGATCCGTTGCCGCCGCTGGTCGACGCCAAGGGACGGCCGACGCGGCTGGCGCTGTCGGCTCATGCCTGGGGCGAGCCGGTGCCGCGCACCGTCGCCGCCGCGCGCAAGATTGCCGCAAAAGGCGAGCGGTTGCTGGCGCGCTATCATCGGCTCAAGGAGAAGACGCCGAGCCGAGGCGGCTAGGGCTGCGGCAGCGCCACGCTGACTCGCGCCATCGCGCCAGGACGAGGCAATTCGAACATGCGGTCGCCCGTGATCGCCGGAACTCGCCCCGTGCGGCCTGCTGCAAACTGGGGACGGCGCGAAACAGCGCAGGGAAACACCTGACAGCGCCACGAAATTATCCTAGAACGGCGGCCTCGCGAGGTCCATCTCTACTCATCGATCATGCCTGTCATCCCCTCGACCAAACCCTATCGCATCGGCCGCTCCAAGACGGGGCTCGGCCTGTTCGCCACGCAGCCGATCAAGAAGGGCACCAAGATCATCCGCTACTTCGGGCCGCTGTTGGACTCGAAGAAGGCCGAGGACGACGCGATCGAGAACAAATATCTGTTCGAGCTCGACAACCGCTGGACCATCGACGGCTCGGTCCGCGAGAACGTCGCCCGCTACATCAATCATTCCTGCAAGCCGAACGCCGAGTCCGACGTCAAGCCGCGCAAGAAGAAGATCTTCATCCGCGCCATCAAGAACATCGCGCCGGGCGAGGAGATCAACTACGACTACGGCACCGACTACTTCAAAGCCTATCTGAAGCCGATCGGCTGCAAATGCGACGCCTGCGAGAAGAAGCGGGCCAAGAAGAAGCTCGAGGCACGCGCCGAGCGCGCGAAGCAAAAGGCGAAGGACGAGCGCAAGGCCGAGAAAAAGGCCAAGGCGAAGGCCAAGGCGAAGGACAAGGCGAAGGACAAGGCGAAGGACAAGGCGAAAGACAGGTCGAAGGACAAGACCAATCCGCGCGCGAAGACCAAGGCGACGGCGGATGGCGCGACGACGCGAGGCAAGACCAAGGTCAATGCCAAGGTCGGTACCAAGAGCCGCCGGCCGGTCGCCGGCAAGCGCGTCAAGACCAAGTCCAGCCCCGCCAAGACGCTCGTCAGTCGCGCCAAGGCGGCCTGATCCAGTCGGCTTGCGTCTGGCGTCGCTTACCTCGGCTTGCTGAACGCCAGCGTCGTCCAGGTCACCCCCGCGGCCCGGTTCTCTGCCGTGAGCGAAGAGCCGCGGCGGTGGAGCTCCAGGTTCAGCCCGAGCAGACGCGCCGGCACAATGATGCTCTCGGGATCGATCTCGAACATCCGGCGGCCCTGTGGCACCGGCCCGTGCCGCAACGTCATGATCAGCATGCCACCGCGTGCCACGCGCGCGGCGATGTTGGGCAGCGCTCGCCGCCGCTCCGTCTCGTCGAGATGCATGAAGACGGCGGTGAGCATCACCAGGTCGAAGGACTCATCGCGGGTCGCGAGCACAGCGAGCTCCGGCAGGCTGTCGTCGATCCAGTCGATCGCAGGCGAGGCGTGCAGCTGCATCGCGCGGAGGCGCAGCGCATCGGTTGGCTCGACCGCAACCACCCTGTGGCCGAGGCGGGCGAACCAGGCGGCGTCGCGCCCCGTGCCGGCGCCGATGTCGAGTACGCGAGCGGGCGTCCTGGGCAGCAGGTGGAGCACGGCGGCATGCGCCTCGTCCGATGGAATGCTCTCGTAGCGCACGAAGAGGCTGTCAGCCTCGGCGGCGTAACCTTCCGTCCCGCTGACCTGTGGCGGCATCGTTGTGATCTCCCGCAGGACCCCGATGATGCCGAAGATGCGGTGGCCGCGCACGTCAAAACAGAGGGGGCGCGAGCGCCGGATGGCTCGATCTCGAGCACCGGCGCTCACCACCGCTCGGCGTCAGGCTGCCACGGCGCCGCCGCTGCGGCGCAGGCCCATGTATTGCAGTTCGGCGAAGACTCCGGTGCCGACCGCCTGCGCCGCGACGAAGATCTCACCCAGCACATTCGGCGTGACGAGGCCGGAGAACAGCAGCGCGACGCTGCCGACCGTCCACGCCGCGTTGCCGGCGATCACCAGCAGGATCAGCGGCTTTGGCGCCGTCGACCGGGAGCCGAGCCAACCGACGACGCACGCATAGACGATCAGGAACAGACCGGTCTCACGCAGCAGCGCCTCGGGCAATTGCAGCAGCGCCGCCAGCGGCGCGGCGTCGAAGGTCAGCGCGAGGCCGGCGACGCCGCTGAACACGGCATCGGCGATCAGGGCGCGGCGGAGCAGGGTGGACGAAGCGATCATGGCATGTCTCCTTCGGTGGGGTGCACTGTGGTTCAACGGAACCAGGCGACGAGACGACGGCGCAGGCGCGCCGGGCACAGCGTGCGGACGGCCCGGCTCTCGATCTCGGTCACCTGCGCGACGACGAGGCTGCCCGTGGCGTGCAGCAGCGGCTCCGGCAGGTCGAGCGAGCGCGCCAGCAGCGTGGTCGCGAGGCCGGCCAGCCAGCGGCCGAGCGCGCCGAGAGGAAGGGCTTCGGGACTTTGCTGCCTGCGCATGGTTCGTCTCCTGTGGTGGTGAAGATGGCCGGCAGCGGCAGGCGTTTCGATTACCTGGCAGGTCATGGAGGCGCTGACGTCCGCGTGATAGGTCTTCCGGCCATGACACAGCTCGCTTCGGCGCGCGCCGACCGCGCCAGACCCGTCCATGTCGGCGACCATCTGCGGCAATGGCGGCAGCGCCGGCATCTGTCCCAGCTCGATCTGGCGCTCGATGCGGAGATCTCGGCGCGACATCTCAGCTTCGTCGAAACCGGCCGCGCCGCGCCGTCGCGCGACATGGTCCTCAAGCTGGCGGAGCGGTTGGACGTGCCCCTGCGAGAACGCAACGTGCTGCTGGTCGCCGCCGGCTACGCGCCGGCGTTCCAGCAGCGTCCGCTGGAGGATCCAGCGCTGAAGCCCGCCCGCGAGGCGATGACTGTCGTGCTCAAGGCGCATGAGCCGAACCCGGCGGTGGCGGTCGACCGGCACTGGAACCTGGTCGCGGCCAACCGGATGATCGGGCCGCTGCTGGCCGGTGTTCCGGAGCGGCTGCTGGCGCCGCCGCTCAACGTCCTGCGTCTGGCGCTGCATCCCGACGGGCTGGCGGCGCGAACCGTGAACCTCGCGGAATGGAGCAGCCATCTGCTGGAGCGGCTGCACCGGCAATGCGAGGCGACGGCGGATGCCGAACTGCTGAAGCTCTACGAGGAGCTGAAATCCTATCCGATCCCAGCACGATCGGCGCCGCTCGCCGCCGACAGCGTCGTCATTCCGTTGCGGCTGCGGGTCGGCACGGACGTGCTGAGCTTCTTCTCGACGACGATGGTGTTCGGCACGCCGGTCGATGTCACGCTGTCGGAGCTGGCCCTGGAAACCTTCTTCCCGGCGGACGACCTCACCGCCGCCAGGCTGAGGGAGATGGTTACCGCGCTGTGACCGCGGCTTGTGTTGAGCGGTGAGGGGCTTATCTTGGCAGGATGGCTGAGCGAACCGGAGCGATGCGCATGAGCACCTTGAAGCCGCTGATCATCGACGTCGTCTCCGATGTCGTCTGTCCCTGGTGCTACATCGGCAAGCATCGCATCGAGGAAGCGCTGAAGCTCGTGCCCGACGTGCCGGTCGAGCTGAACTTCCGCCCGTTCTTCCTCAATCCCTGGGTGCCACGCGAGGGCATCAGCCGCGAGCAATATCTGACCACCAAGTTCGGCTCGGTCGAGGCCTACAAGGGCATCGCGGGACGCGTGGTCGCGGCGGCCGAGCAGGAGGGGCTGAGCTACCGGCCCGACAAGGTCGCGCGCCAGCCCAACACGACCGATTGCCACCGCCTGATCCACTGGGCTGGCCAGATCGGCAGGGCGCCGGAGATGAAGCAGCGGCTGATGGAGTTGTACTTCCGCGACGGCGGCGATCTCACCGACATCGACGTGCTGGTGCAGGCCGCGGCGGATTGCGGGCTCGATGCAGCCGTCGTGCGCAGGATGCTGGCGACCGAGGAGGATGTGGCGCTGGTGTCGGCGCAGGCGCAGGAGGCGGCCGAGAAGGGCATTTCAGGCGTGCCGACCTATGTGTTCGCGCAGAAATACGCCGTCTCCGGTGCGCAGGATCCGCAGATGCTGGCGCGCGCGATCCGTCAGGTGTCGGCGGAGGTCAACGCCGAGGCGGCGGAGTAGCCGCCCGCTTGTTCCAGTCGCGGATCGCGTGAATCGCGCGCCGCGCCAAGCCGAGGCCCTCTTGGCGCGCGATCAGCGCGGTGTGGATGATCTCGACAGCCGGATCGCGCGGATAGAGCGGGATCAGCACGTCGCCGATCGCCAGCCGTCCACGCCAGATCGGATCGATCATCGGGTGACCGGGGCCGGCGGTGGAGTCCGCCGTGCTGATCACAGGGTCGCTGCACAGGTGGCGCGTCAGGTCGAGCGTGAGCTGAACGCCCGGCGAGTACCTGGCAAAATGCTGGTCGACGCCGAGCTTGAAGAAGAAGGCCCGAGACCGGTGCCGCAGCACGATTCCCGCCGCGACGGCGATCTCGCCGGCGAACAGGCTGATGATCTCGCAGGCGCCGTCCTGCGCAAGCGAGGGTACGGCGCGCCGGATGAAGGCGGCATCGCCGTCATGCTGGATCAGCGCCGTGCCGCGGCGTCCCTTCCAGCCGCTGGCCTCGAGCGCGAGGAACGTCTCGAGGGCCGCGGCGGCCTCCTCGGGCGTCCGGGCGACCTTGAAACAGACGTCGCCATGCTCGGCCAGCCGGTTCCGCTGACGGCGCAGCTCCTTCAGCTTCTTGCCGCCGAGCGCGTCCTGCAGCACCGCCTCGCCATCGTCAGTCGCATCCAGGAGCGCGCGCTGATGGGATTGCAGAAGGCGCGGGCGCAGCTGTTGACGACGCAGGACGCTGTCGAAGGCCTGCATCGCCGGGCCGGCGACCGACATGTCGCGCAGCAGGAGGGCGTGGGCGCCCGCGCGTCGCGCGGCGTCGAGCAGCCCCATCACCGCAGGCTCCGCGCTGTCGGCATCGAGCAGCGGCGTGCACAGCGTGCCGTAGGGATGGCCGCTAGCGAGGGCAGGCAGCGGCAGCCGATAGGCACGCCACAGCGACGTGACCGGCGCCAGGCCGATCAGGCGCGACGACGGCTCGTCGTCGCTCCAGGCGCACAGCGCCGAGGCCCCGGTACGGCCGCGGGCCGACGCGTTCACCGCGCGCTCCCAGCCGGGCAGGTAGTAGCCGTTTGGCTCGAGCGCGCGCTCCGCCAGTTGCTGCCAGATCGGGGCCTCGAGGGTGTCGAGCGCGGGCAAGGCCTCGCGCGATGGCGGCACGCTGGAATCGACGCCGCGCCGCTCCGCGGCGGGCAATGCATGCGCAATGGTGCGATCGATGATCTCGGCCACGTCCCGACAAATCCCCTTGCCGCGCACAATGGCGCGGGGCGGTCCGATGGTATCGCAAAGCTGCCAAGATAGCCCTTGCCGATCGGCTCGGATTTGCGCGGCGGGCTTAACCGCGCATTGACCACGATCGCAGTTGCAGGTCAGCGGATCAGCGCGACATCGCGGAATGCGCCGACCAGCGGCTTCTCGAGCTTGCCTTCCATCCCCTGCAGGATCTCGTAGGCCTTTTCCCGCGCCATCACCGGCTTGTAGCTGCGATACTCGATCAGGGCCGAGAAGATGTCGGAGATGGTCAGGATGCGCGTCAGGTCCGGGATGTTGTGGTCCATCAATCCATCCGGATAGCCGCTGCCGTCGAGAAATTCATGATGATGGCGGACCGCATTGAGCACCTCGGTGGTGATCGCCGCGTTGTCCTTCAGCACGTCGTATCCCACCGTCGGGTGAGTTTCGACCAATGCGCGCTCCTTGACGTCGAGGCGGCCCGGCTTGTCGAGGATGGACAGCGGGATCGTGGCCTTGCCGATATCGTGGAACATCGCCGCCATGTAGAGCCGCTCGAGATCCGAGCTGTGGACCCCGAGGCTCAGGCCGAAGTCGACGGTGATGCCGGTGACAAGCAGACAGTGCTGATAGGTGCCCTCGTGATGTCGGCGCACGGTGGCGAGCCAGTCGGAGAGGCCATTTTCGGCGATCGATTCCGCAATGTGCTTGCCGGCCCGACGCGTTTCCTCGACGTCGATCTCGGCGCCGCTCAGCACCGCCGCGAACATCGAGGCGATGCTGGATGCGCCTGCAAAGGCGGCCTGGCGTTCGTCGGGCGCGACGCTGTTGGCCGCCGAGCCGGGGTGCGCGTCCATGAGCTTGCCGAGCAACTGATTGCGGCTCGGCGTGCTCGACAGCACGCTCGTCGCGCCGAGCGCATAGGCCTGAACCGTCGACAGACGTGATTTGTGGTTGGTCAGGAAGATGCGGCGCGGAATGCGCGCCAGTCGATCGGAAACCTCTTTCAGCGCCGCGATATTGTCGACGTCGCGCAGATCGGCAGCCACGACGATGGCGTCGATGTTGCCGTTCCTGATGTCGGCGTCAGCAATCAGTTCCGATGTCAGCGAACAGCGTTCGGCGAGCATGCCGCGAAGCAGGTCGAGCTTGGCTGCGTCATCGCCGACGAGATGAACGTTCATGAAGAACCGGTCCAGGGTCATTCCGCGTTGTCGTGTGCCATGTTGCGGAACAATCGTTAAATTTGGGCCATTCGTTCGCTGGTCGGTCGGTGGTTTGCGTTAGCTAAGAACTAACATTACGAGACGGAAGTGGTAGCAGGTTCCCGCATGCGTCTGCCGGCGATCATCCCAGGTCGACGGGAACTATCGATCTCGCCTTCGAGTTGAATCACTTCGTCGGCATGATTGGCTTGTAATTTTCAGAAACACATTCGTCGCCGGCGGCGACGCGCCGTCGATCGATGATCTCGTTTTGCCTGATCGTCAGTCGGTAGATCTGGTTTCGGAGCGGGGCGCCGGCCACCGAGATGATTTGGGCACGCACGCATGCGCTCCATGCGTCACCACGATCAGTCCGCTTCGCGGATGTCGCCTCGAGGTCGCGCGGCAGCGTGGTGGCCACGAAGATCATGTCGAGGTTTTTCCGGACGAGCATCGCCACGTCCGGGGGAACTTCGGGCGGGGGAGGGTCGGCTTCCTTCACCCGCATGAAGGCGGGGAGGCGCGACTGGCTGTCGGCGGCGCAGCCTGACAACAGCAGAGCCGCGAGCAGCCCTACCAGTGACGCCGTCCGCCGCATGATCGACCCATCCCCGTACAGGCGCGGACGCTATTTTGCGATCGCGGCAATGCTGCGGGAATCTCGTGCAGCAACGGTGTCAGATCGAAACGGCCCGTGGGCTGACGGTCGTCGTGGTGTGGCTCTTTGCACTCGGCCGTGAACCGGCTTGCAAACCGTCTCGACCAATTGGCACGTCCCGCGCAGATTGGAGAACGCCATGTTTCGCCATGCTTTCAGGGCCGCCTTGGTGGCGGGTGGCCTGCTCGCCGGTTTGTCGTCCGCCATGGCCGAAAGCAGCCGGCTGGCGCTGGTGATCGGACAGTCAGCCTATCGGTCGGTGACCCCGCTGCCCAATCCGGCGAACGACGCGAAGGCCATGGCCAAGATGCTGGGCGAGGCCGGCTTCGATGTCACCACGGCCGCCGACCTGTCACAGCGCGATCTGAACCGCGAGGTCGGCGATTTCGCCGCGAAGATCGCGAGCAAGGGGCCGGACACGGTGGCGTTGGTGTTTTACGCCGGTCACGGTCTGCAGATCGACGGCGAGAACTACCTTGTTCCGGTCGACGTCGATCCGCGCCGCGAGGCCGATATTCCGCTGCAAGCGGTGCGGCTCAACGATCTCCTCAATACGCTCAACGCGGTGCCGAGCCGGATGCGCATCCTGCTGCTCGATGCCTGCCGCAACAATCCGTTCCCGGCCATCAATCAGAGCGCAGGCCGTGGTCTCGCGCTGCTCGACACCAAGAGCGGAGCGCCGGGAACGTTCTTGTCCTACTCGACATCTCCGGGAGCGGAGGCCGAGGATGGCAGCGGCGACAACAGTCCCTACACCACGGCGCTGCTGCAGGCGGCGCGCGAGCCGGGCCTGCCGATCGAGGAAGCGTTCAAGCGCGTGCGCGTCGCCGTCAACAAGGCCACCGAGGGCCGGCAGACGCCGTGGGATTCGTCGTCGCTGACCGAGGATTTCCGCTTCGTCGCCGCCAATGATCCCAGCGCGGCCAATGCCGGGCCGCGGCCGGTCGTGGTGAAGCGCAGCGTCGATGAATGGAAGCGCAGCCTGCAGGGCAAGCCGATCGAGACCGCCAACGAGATCATCGTCGGCGACGGCAGCGTCGAGGCCTACGAGGCCTTCGTCACGCTCTACACAGCCGCTCCTTATGGACCGCAGGCACGGCAATGGCTGGACCTGCACAACCGGATGGCGGCCTGGAACGAGGCCGTGCTGATCAACACGGTGGCCTCGTATCAGGGCTTCCTCGACCGCTATCCGGAAAGCGACCTGACGCCGACCGCGCGCAAGCTGATCGAGCGGCTGCGCAATCGTCCGGTGATGACACCGGTCGTGGCTGCCGCCAATCCAGCCATTCCAGTCAGCGCGCCGCCGATCGTTCCGGCCACTGCCGCAGCCGGGCCGATCTGCCCATGCTCGCAGACGCCGCCGCCCAAGCGGGTCGAGGAGAAGCCGGTCAGGAAACGTGATGTGGATCCGCCGAAGCGAGCGGGCCGTCCGACGCGCCGTGACCCCGGCGACGACGTCGTGGTCTACGCGCCGCCGCCTCCGCCGCGAGAGTATTACGGGCCACCGGTGCGGGTGGTGCCACCGGTGGGCATCGGGATCGGGATCGGCATCGGGGGCGGCTATGGCGGGGGTGGCTATGGTCGCGTTCCCCAGACTTATCCCACACGCCGGGGCTATGGCTACTGACGGCTATCGCTACCGGGAACTCGAGCCTCAGCCAGCCGGAAGCTGCTGCGGTTCGGATGCAGGTCCGAGCCGCAACTCGCAGCATGTCAGTCGAACGCGACCCCGATCCGCTTGTCGTGGCTCCATACCGCGTGGCAGCGCCGCGTGAACTTGTCGGTGGGGATCACCAGCGTGAAGGCGCCTGGCAGGCCGACCGGGTTGACGACCTCGACCCGGGCACCTGTGTCCGAGATGTTGCGGACCATGCAATCGACCGCGCCGCCGCCGTCGAACGCCAGCCTGCCTTGCTTGAGCACCCGATGCCGGGGTGCGATGCGCTTTTCAGTCGTCTCGCTCATGGCCTGTAACCCGATGCCGAATGGCGCCACCTTTCGCGTCAAAAACGCGTAAAATAAATCAGGCCCGGGTTTCAACGCGGTGAATCGATCCGATGAAGGCGGGGATCGGGTCTTTACGGTCCGTTAAGCGTCCAGATCGCGCGGCGCGGGTGAATCTTCGTCAGAGCATGGCGAAGGCGCTCGATACCATGGCGGCCGGTTTGCCGTCGCTGGCGCTCGTCAGGGTCACCCGGCCGAAACTCATGGTCCGTCCCATCCGCACGACCCGCGCCTCGGCCAGCACGTCGGAGGAGGCGACGGCGCGCATGAAATGCGTGGTCTGGTCGACGGTGGTCATCGGCCGGTAGCCGCCGCTCGCGGTGACCATCGCGATGACCATCGCGGTATCCGCGAAGGCCATCAGCGCCTGGCCGCAGACCACCCCGTTGTCGCGGCACAGGCGCGATGAGAACGGCATGCGCAGGATCGCGCCGGGCTCGCCCTGGGCTGACGGTGCAATGTCCTCGATGATCAGGGCAAGATCCCTGATCCAGGGGGCGAACACGTCGTCGAGGATGCGTCGCGCCTGATCGATGGCGAAATCCGGGTTGTCGTTCGGCACGCGCCTCGTCCTCCCAGTCGTTTCCTGACTTGTCGTTTCGTGTCGCCCGCCACGCCTCGCGGCGCGGCCCTCCGATCGTCCAGGCCCGCGGCTTGAAAAGGTCGGAGTTCGAATCCTATGATGAAAGCGGTCCAGGTGACAGTCCGACGCGATGGGGCGGTCCGGACGCGGCCTCAGGACGCGCCCGTCCGCACTTGGCGCTTGGCGAGGCAATGGTATAAGGCGGCCGATACCCGGGAGTAAGCAATGAAGAAGCTGATCGTGACGATGTCGGTCGCGCTGCTGGCCGGCTGGGCCGTTCCGGCGCTGGCGCAGATGCCGAACATCAATCTTCTCGCCGATGGTCCGTCCAAGACCCCGGAGGAGAAGGAGGCCGATGCCGCGCGCGAGAAGGCCTACAAGGACACCATACGGAAGATCCCGGACGCCAAGACCAGTTCCGATCCCTGGGGCAATGTGCGCGCCGCGGAACAGCCGAAGGCCCCGCCGGCGGTCAAGACCACGGCGGCCAAGAAGCCGAAGTCCGGCGCCAGCACCAACTGACCGGTCGCTCGCTCCGGGGCGGGAATTCCGGCGACTCGGATTCCGCGCGGCCTTGTCTATATTGGGAGGCAGACGGGGTTGTTGCGCGTTGGAGTTGGCCGATGGGGTTGCGCCCGCGAGACATTGCCAGCCGGATGGCGGCCCGGCGCCGGAACGAGGCCGGCCGTGTGCGCGACGGCTACGTACGCGACACGTTCACGCTGCCGCGCGAGGAAGCGCGAGCCAAGGCCCGCGACTATCTCTCCCGCTATCCGAAGGCCGGCTACATGAGCGCGGTTGAAAGCTGGCGCGAGCTTCCCGACGGCGCCATCGAGTTCACGATGCGGCGATTGCCGAGCGCGGACTGATCCGGCCGCTACTCTTTCTCACCGAGCAGCCTGCGCGTGTCGCGGTTGATGAAGTGAAGGCGGGTACAGGCCTTGCAGACCACGGTCTCATAGGCGCATGCGGGATCGCCCGGCTTTGGCTCTTCCAGCCAATGCTGAACGTTCATCCCGGTTCGCGGACATTTGAAGATCAGATTACCCATACAAATTTAAGTGTCGGCCAAGATCGGCACTGGCTACTTGATCTGGATCAAGATCGCCTGCCGAAATGACAGGCATTCGCATCGCCGCACATGCGGTGATTGAGCGTCTTCAGAAACTACGAGTTTTGATTGCAGGTGGCGCTGCGCGCAGCGTCAGGCCTGGTCCAGCGATTCGGCCACGATGCGGATTCGAAAGACCGGCTGTCGTGTCTCGTCGAGCAACTCCATCTGCCATTCGGAGTTCTCGGCGAGCTTGCGCGAGATGCTGCTGGCCATGTCGGCACAGACCGTGGTCATCTCTTTCCACGCTGCATTGCGATCGGCGCATTCAGTCCCATACTCGGACGCGCCTGAGAAGTGGCCGTTACGGATACGAAAGAAATAGAGCGGCATTGCCAAAACCGGTGAGCCCTGACCGCCCCAGGCCGCTGGGTTTGATGAACGCAGCGTAAATGGAGGCGGAAAAGGCCCCTGGATCAATTCCGGTAAAATACGGTCGCTCGCGCAAGCTGTTAGTTGCAAAGGCAGGCGTGCGCAGCCTTTGCAGCGACACCTGGACCGCTGCGCCGCCACCGCGTGAGCCTCGGACCGGCCCGATCCGAGGCTCGACATCAGCGTCGTAGCTGCCCGCGAGGGTAGTTCGGCAGTGACAATGAGATCCTGCCCGACAATGGCGCGCACGCCTTGCGTCAAATCAAGCTTTGCAACGGATGCCGCGGTCGGGACGAGATCATGCCCCACGCCTGTCGTGGATCGGGACCCGCTCCGGTACGACCGTGAGCCGGTAGACCACCTCGGTCGAACCGTCGACCGTCTCGAGCAGCTCATCACAGGCGGGGCAGCGTCGATCGCCTGCACGCCCATGCTGAGAGTGGAGCTCGATGCGGAGAAGGCCGGCGCTGCAGGAGCGGCAGATGAGATCATCACGTGTCATGGACCATGATGATGCAGGACGGGCGGATCAGTTCCGGGCTCCGGCCACAACAGAGGATTGGACATCCGCACGCATCCTCAGCGCCCATCCTGACCGTCAAAGGCCCTGGACCTCGGTCCAGGGCCTTCTTTGGGCGCGGATGGTTTCAGGGCCGTGCGCCTACATTTGACGGACCTGCAGATATGATCTGCAGATGGCTGGTGCCGGTGTCATGGAAGAGGAGACGATACATCTCTCGACCGAATTGGCAGGTCGAAACGCACCGCCGATGATCGAACACGAACAAACAAATCCGGGGCTATCGAAAAATTCGTCGTGGCGTTCATTCTTCGAACAGTAGCACAACCAAAAGTTTATTGCAACGAATGCCACGTTTCAAGAATGGATGGCCTTTTGGTCCGGACGGCTCGGACGATCGGCGGTGATCCCCGGATGGTCGACCCCGTCGGGGCCGCGCCTCGATGATCCTCATCCTACCATCGCGAGCCCGTCCGCTTCGTCACGATCCTGCATTGTCTGTCGTCCATCATATCGACCTCGGCCGCGCCTCCCGGATGGCGCATCAGCAGCGGGAACCCGCCTCGACGGACTTCGTTCGTCCGCAGCGATTGTGCGTGTAGTTGTCGCGGTTCTCGTCTGCTGATAGTAGCGCACCGGCGACGATGGTGTCGAACTCATAGCCCGCCTCGTGACGGCCGTCGAACTCACAGCCGCCTCATGGAGACAAGCGACGGCTGCATTCCCTTGCTCTGCACGAAATTCGTGCGCCTGCTCACCTGATGAGCCGAACAAAAGCAGAAGACGCCCGGGAACTTCGTTCCTGCCAGGAGAACCACGGACGTGCGGTGTCCGCACGCCAGCGGAAGTCCGGTGGTTTCAAGGAAAACTTTTGACGAGCACGATGGCGCCGACGATGGCCGCGTTGAAGTCGTCGAGATCTTCGCTCGGGATCCAGTACTCGAGATGATCACGCCCGCCGGCCTCGCGCACCTCATAGCGGTCGATGAACTCTCGTCGAACTTGAAAACGTAGGACATGGCCGCTGCCGCTGGCCGGCACGTTCCAGTCGCGGGCGATCTTCACCGCATAGTCCTCCGTGAGAACCGGATAGAAGATCGGCTGCTCGGGCAGGCGCGGCGGAAACGCGCGCATGCCGGTCGCCTCGATCAAAGCGAGTTCCTTCGGGCCGACGGGGCGCCACAGCGTGATGGCCTGGGTGGTGTCAGGTGCCATGAGGCTCTCGCGAGCGGATCGCTCTCTCCGGATCCCAACGGGTAAGGCGCTGCCAGCGCCCGATCAAGCCTGCAATCTCTGATAGAGGGAGTGGGTGTCGCGGTCGATGAATGAAGCTGCCGCGCGGCCCAACGGCCCCGCCCTGATCCGCGGCCCCATCGGCCATCCGCTCCAGGGATCCGAACCGTCCGTCGCTCCGCGGCTCTCCGCGCCCTGCGGGTGACGCGGCTGCTCCGTGCTGCCTCGGCCGGGCTTCGCGACCCGCATCCACAGTCGTGGCCCTGGAGTCCGGCAAACGGCAGAAGAACATATTGCGAACAAAGAACAGATCAGGTACATTCACCTCAAG
>NZ_CAFJ01000035.1 GCF_000239795.1 Bradyrhizobium sp. STM 3809
TCCGTTCGACCGGATGTGCGTTCGCCGTTGAAGCTCCCTTTTGGTCCCTCGACTTAGCGAAGTCTTCGATAATCGACATCAACGTTGCCAGCTTCGGCGCGAAACCAGCCGTCTTCATCGCCTTAGCGATCTCGGTGGGCAGGTCCGGCTCCATTTTCTTGACAGCGCCCATTATTCGGCCTCCACAGCCATGGCCTCGATCATCTCGGCAAAGAAAGCGCGATCGGCGCTACGGCCTGCAGCTTCGGCGACCTCGCTGACCATTTCTTCGATGATCAGATCGGCGCGGTGACCAAGCACGTCCTCGTCCGCAATGCCGAGCGACCGACCGAAGTCAAGGTACGACCGCTGGTAGTCACAAATGACTGGCGCCAGTGCAAATGCCATTGGGCGGCGCCGTTCGGGGTTGGGCTCCGCGGTGATTAGCGCGATCTTCTGCTCGAAGATGGTGCGCAAGCCGTCGAGCGCCTTCGAGCGCCCGATACTGAACCGGTCGCGGTATTTGGCAGTCTCGCGGCGCTCCCCAGGGGGCCTTGCAAGAGCTGCGGTGATCGTCGGCATGAGCCACCGCGGCTGGCCGTGCTCGAAGCCGTCGGGCGGCACGTGCTTCAGCGCCCGGACGAGAGTCGCTCGATCACGTTCCAGCAAATGAGCGGCCCGGTTGACTGAGAACAAGACATTCATGCATTTGCATCCATTGTTGTAGTTGTACCGCCAAAAAAATGCTGGGGCTAGTCACCCGGAGCGGTGCGGCGTGACCCGCCCCGCCGCGGGGTCCGGGAAGTACCTTGCGCGGTGAACGGGGGCTCTGTTTCGGGCAGGGCTTCATCGGAGCACATGATGCCGCTCGGGGGCAGACTGCAGGCAGCTCTCCGCCGCCTTGTTCGGCGCGATGCCTGCGTTTCAGAGAGTTCAGAAATGACCTCAGCGTATTCAGCGGAGTGATGGGCCCAGAACTTAGATCGCGCCTCAACGTCGGCGGCCTTCCATGCGCGATAGAATGCGTTCCAGGCATTCTCCACATCATTGAGCGCCTGCTTGACGACGCTGACCATCTCGCCGGCAGCCACGCGCTCGATCAGCGGCGTCCGCGCCTCCGGAACCATCTTGGCGAGCGCGTCCAGCTCGGCGACCTTGTCGAGCGAGGTGCCGACCACGCGCTTCAAGTCGTCCCCGAGCTGCTCGGCGCGTGTCACGTCACGCTGCACCTTGCGCTCGGACTGGCCGGTCTTCTCGGTCGTGTCTTTGGTCAAGCGGTCGTTCTTCTCCGTTTCGCCAACTCGGCGAGACGGGTTTTTGGCGCCCTGCTTCAGTTCGCCAATTTGGCGATCTGATTTCCGGTCGCCGCCGTTCTTCGTCTCCGGATGCGCCGCCTCATAGATCGCCTTGCGGCGCTCGATCTGCAGGGCGCGCTCGGCCGGGCACAGCTCGGCGCGCATCAGGGGCTCGTCGATCTCGATCAGCTCGGCTTCATTGTCACTGCAGTTATCGAGGACGACGCACCCGATTTCTTTCCACCGCAGCTCTTCAGCCGCGACGAAGCGGTGCGCGCCGGCAACGACCCAATAGCCGCGCCCAGCACGCTTGCGCAGCGCAATTGGATGGATCAGGCCATGCCGCTTCATGCTCTGGGCGAGCGCATCGACAGTGTCCTGACGGAGCGCCCGAAGGCGCTCCGGAGGAATGGCGATGCCTGACAACGCGATGGTTGTGCTATTCCTAATCAATGGCTTGGTCGCGAGCTTGACGCCGGGATTAGCTGCGCTGCGCTGCGACGAGTTACGGTTTGATTTCACGTGTTATCTCCAGCTGTGTGACTGTCTCGGACGCGGTTTTAAAAAGTCGCTGTGAGCCTGGCCTCAATGTGCGGTGCATCGAGCCGAGCCGTGTTTTTGTAAGTTCGGCACTTACGACACTCACCTCCTACTGACTCCTGGTGGCGCGCTCCGCCGCCCGGGGCGAGCCGATCGCGTGGCATGCCAAGCTGACTTCTTGTCACCAGCGTCACTTGCGCGCATGACTGAACGGGAGGCAGACAGATAGTAGGAAAGAACGGCAATTTGTATTTCTGTGACCTGCGCGCAAGTGACAGCGGTGACACCGAGGGCATAAGGGCGAGCCCGCACGCGGCACCCCGCCCCAGATGTCACCAGCGTCACTTGCGCGCGAGCAGGCGCCACCTCCACTCACGGCTCGCCCCCCGTGCCCACCACCTCAGCGATGATCCGGCGGACCTCCGCCCGCCGTTCGGCCTCCGCCTTGCCCTTCTCCGCGAACTTTTGGTGCACGACCGGGTTGACGAACCAGCGAGAGGGAGCGCGTCGGACCTTTGATCCCTCGCGCGTCAGCCAGCCAAAGGCTTCCAACTGCTCGAACACCGCCAGCGCCTCATCTGGGCTGAGCCGCTTCATGATCCGATCACCCCGCTTAAGGTCGCGGTTGGTGATCTTGGTAAGGCCGTGAGACAGGATGTATCCCGCAACTGCCGTCACCCGATCATGGTCATTGGAGAGGCCAAGTACGCCCGCGTAGAAAGCAATCGCGTNGGGNNANNNGNACCATGCAGAAACGCGCCGACGCGCCGGGCCGTGGCCTCGCTGACGACGACCGACACGGTCCCGAACCCCCCGTTGTTCTCGATGCAATGCCACACCACACAGAGCCGCGCGAACATGCCGTCGTACTTGCCAATGTGCGCCGCCAGCTTGCGATGAACGCATTCAAGTGACTGCAGCTTGAGGTGCCTGCCTTCCAATTCCTGGCGGTAGCGCTGTGCACCATCGTCAAAGCTCAATGTTGTATTGGCGAGGCAATGCAGGCGGCGAACCAGAGTCTCATATTCAGAGACAATCGCCCCCACCGCTTCGTCTCGCCCCGCCACGGCGGGAGCAACAATAATCGGCAGCAGGCGCTGCAACAGACCGTCGTCTAGACTCTCATCAGCGATCTGGCGAATGGGTTCCGGCTGAATGCCGCCAATCAGAGACACGGACAGGTTCTCGATGAACACCGACCCGCGACTGACACGCTGGACCGAATAGTTGCCCCCGTTGAATGCCTGGAGCCAGAAGGCGCGGTCCTTCGCGGAGCCGCGCCCAGCCGAATACTTATCCATCGAGCCGAACCAGCCGGACAGCTCATCCTGATAGCACAGCAGCCCGTCAGGGCTGTCCTTCAGGACTTCTTGTGCCGCCTCGATAGTGGTGTCTTCGAGAATGCTCCGAACCTGCTTCGGAGGATCGGTCTTGAGCTTCACCTCCTTGGGCAGTTTCTCATACACGGCGCGCTGCTCAGCGTAGTCGCGCGCCTGATCCGCATCGATCTTGCGAAGCGGCCGAGCCGCTGCAGTCGTGATGGGGCTCTTCTTCGAGCTGGGTGGTCCAACGAGCGCGACCCACAGCCGTGCAGGCTCGAGCCAACCCCGGTTATGACGCTTCACCTGGAGCTTGACACTGTCCGGAATGGCTGCCGCGCAAACAGCCAAGGCCGCCGCCGCGATCCCTGCCATGTCCGCCCCCATGTCCAGTCCCTGGTCGTGCGCAAAGCGTTCGATGATGTCCGGCAGTACTCCGCGCGGCAAGGACGGCGGGTTGAACTTCGCCCACAGGTCAACGGGGTCCGACATCTGGCTGAACTTGCCGATGGCGGACTGGAGCACACCGTCAAGGTAGCCATCGGACCTGTACCGCTCGATGCTCTCGGCGCGGGCCGGAGTGTCCTGCTTCGGAGCCTTCTCGATGGCATCGCGGAGGACCTTCTTAATCAGCCGCAAGTCGGGGTATTCAGTTGTCGCGATGTAACTTGAGGCAGCGCGGGTCAAAGGGCCGTTGAAGCCTTCCAGGCCTTCGCCGTCGCCCATCGTCGCGAGTATGGCCTCCAGTCCATGGACCCGACCATCAACCCCCGTGCCTTCGGTCGTGCTCTGGCCGGGGTTGTTCGTCTTGCCCCCTTTGGCGCCAGCACCCTTCGCGCCGGCGGCTTCGAACTCTCTCAGATCATCCCGCCGGTCGATGAAGTTGCCAACGGTCACCTCGGCGCGATGGTTGAGGCCGGGCTTGTTCATCACCCAACCGTAATAGTAAGCCTGACTGAGCGTGAAGCTCTCGGGGGCGCCAAGCGCCGCCACGCCCAGCTCAGCCATCAGGAAACCATTGAGCCGAGCCACCAGCGGGGCGCGCATCTCCGGCGGCAGCGGCTTGGAGGTCGGTGCAACGATGCGCCAACGCGGTGCATCGAGCGTGTGCGACGGCGACGTGTAGCCAAGCGCGTGGATGCCCATCGCCCTGAGGGCTTTCAGGCAATCCTCGAAAGCGATTTTCCCGCCATCGTAGTCCAGCTCAATCCCAGTTATTTCGAGAACGTTGGCATCATGGCGCAAGCTGTCTTTCGTGGTGCGCTTGGCGCCAAACCTCGCCAGCTTCAGCCAGGGCAACTTGCCTTTCTCGCGCGCGGAGGCATCCATGATGCGCTCGCGCATTTGCCCGAGGCTCAGCTCCTCAGTCGTGAGCTTGGCCGCAAGGTGGTTCGAGAAGAACGTGACGTGGACCTTGGCCTGCGCGGTGGATGCGGCCGGAGCATGCGCAAGCGCGGCGTCAACATTGGCACCGGGCTCGGTCTTGGCCTCAACCTTCCGCCCGGCGGCGCGCCCTGCGGCACGCTCCGCGTTCAACCACTCGCAGAGCAAGTCACACCGCTTGTCACCCAACTCGTCGCGGGTACTCTCCCATTGCCATTCCCAGAGCGCGTTCAAGCGCTGATCAAGCAGCTCCTCGTTGACGGGAGCGGTCGTGATGTCGATCACTTCCACCATTTGGAGGTAGCGCTCGAATGGATCGAGCGCGGCCAACTCCTTTGAACTTGCAGACGCAGCATAATCGTTATATGTCATAATTATTCCATCTTACTTCTCGGCCCTGGGTCCGACCCCGGGGCTCTTTTTTAGATGTTGAAGCGGTGAAAGAGCCGACGGTGTTGCGGGCTCTTCCGAGTAGTCAGATCGAAGCCTGCGGCCATATCTGCGCGAATTAATGAACGCTCGCTTCAGAGCGTTCTCACGCGCCGGGCAAGCTCGTGTTGCTGACAACCATTTGAGGGTCTCCGGGAGAAAGTTTTGAGAGGCGGCTGGCGGGCCGCCTTTTCTGCAACTACGCGACGCTCTCAGCGGCACGCTGCGCGCTCTCGCGAGCACGACGCCACGCAGCAGCAGCTTCGCGCGAGATCAGCACGCGCGTGCCAACCTTGAAAGTCGCGGGCATCAGGCCCTGCGGTCTGAGCTTGTAGAAGAGCTGCGTGCTGATGCGATGACGGACGCAGAACTCATCGATGCTGAACGCATCGGGGTCGGCATCATCAGCAATTTTTGAGGGACGCATGGGGCTTCTCCTGTGTCATTCGGCATTCACCGAGGTTCATAGGAGCACTATCAATAAACACGTCTTCGGCGGTGTCAGTAAGCGAGCGCGTCAAAAGACAACGTCATGTGCAAATTATCCACAGCTCATTTTGACGCAGCTATCAACCATCCAACGGATTTCGTCAGCCCGTCGAAATCCGTCAAACTGACGAAATCCGACACTCTAACGGGATCGGTTGAAATGTTGCCCGCAGCCATGCAACTAACTGGCAGGATATTGCGTCAAGCCGTCAATGCGGACGATGTTGCCACCGATCAACGGATCATGCTGCAACAGCGCCCGGCGCGAAATTTCATCGCCGTGCTCGGTGATGAACTTCGAGTAAGTCCGCTCGATCATGTTGACGCTGGTGTTGTGCAGTGACGCGACCAGCCGGATCGGAACATTCTGCAGCAGCATGCGAACGATGGAGCTGTGCCGCAGCGCGTACATGGTCACCTCGGCTGGATCGAGCCCGATGGCGCGGACCACGTTCCCGACTTGCCGGTGATAGCTCAGACCGGGATTGTCGCCCCATGGCGTGACGTCGGTTTGCAGTAGCAGCGGCGCGCTGTCCGGCCGGCCCTTCGCTGCCGCTTTGAGTTTGCCCGCGAGCAGGACCGTGATGGGCACGCTGTAGCGCTCGGCCTTCTTCTGCGCCCGGTTCCGGCCACCGCCCTTACCGGACTTCGGCATCATGAGCTTGGGCCGCACTGGATGGTCGTGCAGGTCTTCCACCCGCAGCCGGACCGCTTGGCTGGGCCGCGCGCCGGTTACGGCGAGCGTATCGGTGAGCAACCCGAATTCATGATCGATCCCATAGGCCGCATTGACGAACGCCCGGACCTTGTCATCGGGCAAAATTACGTTGCGCGCCTCCTGCGCATCCGGAAGACCAGCAAGGCCGATTTCCCAAGCCTGCCGGTTCTGAATGCGCTCGTCGTGCTGCCGCGCCAGTTCCAGGGCGGCGCCGAGGCAACGGCCGACCCGGTTTGCCGTGGCGGGCTTAAGCTTGCCGAGCAGCCCATCGCGCCATTTCTTCAACTCGTGCGCGGTCAGCAGTTGGACCGGCTTTGCCAGCAGCACCTTGGGCAGATGCACGCGCGGAGATTCCGCGTTGTAAGGGTTGGCACCGCGCGCTTCGAGATCGCGCCGATAGTCCTTGAGCGCTTGATCGACCGAGATCGGCGAGGTGTCGGTACTGCCGCCGTCGCTCCGCGCCAGCTTCTTCGCTGAGTCCTGCGCCTCATAGAACGTCAGGATGGTCTTGCAGTCACTGTCGTCGAAATCGTCAGCGAGCGCGATGGCCTTGGTCCAGTATGCGCCGTGACCGTCGGAAGCCTTCAACACCCATGTCCCGTTCGTCTTGTTCCGGCGGTACATCAAGCTGATGCCACGTCCGAGCGACGGGCCGCTGTAGGGCCGGCGACGGATCGAGAGCTTCAGCCGAGCGCTGCGGCTTTCGAGGGCGCTGTGACGAACCTTGCGGGCCATGATCGGTCTCGTGTCTCGGAAGTGTCGCGATTGTGTGTGCGGAGGCATATGGATGCTCGTGACACGATATGGCGATATCGATTGCAAGATCAATAGGTTACGGAGCCTGACGGACTCTCTACAAACCCATGCGGATATTTATTTTCCCTCGCGCAGGGAATGCCGGGTCG
>NZ_CAFJ01000034.1 GCF_000239795.1 Bradyrhizobium sp. STM 3809
CGACGTTCGTCCGCACCTCCCATCGAGATGCTGCGTCGCCCCGCGGCCACCGCTCCCCGCCGCAACGTCCCGTGACGATCGCGATACGCCCCTCTCAGTGCGGGCGGGATGGCCGGCATCAAACCACTGATTTGGGGGAGCTGTCAACGGAATTTCTGGTATTCGGAAGTCGTGTCCTGCGCTGCTCCCCAGCCGCGGCACGCCGCCAACTGTACCATGTTGGTCGCGATCAAACTCATGACAAGGTCAGGTGATCCCGAGCAGGACGACGAAAAAGATGCAGCGTCACCGTAACACGAGATTGTCATCGAATCGATTGCACCACATAGCGAATCGATTTTGTTAATGATCCCAGGACTCGTTTGCGCTGGGGATGTCCGTTCCCAGAAGCAATTCGTCCGGAAAATACATCGCACTCAATTGACGCGCCAGGCTACACCCCGGTCCGATCGTCTTCTCCGAATCAACTATGCCGCACTAATCTTCGCTGTCGTCAGGGGGCAACAGGATGCGTCCTTTCTCAAGCACAGAGGTTCGGACGGTCTCCCGATATTGCGGCGTTTGACGAAACACCTTTCGTGCAAAAGCGAAGTCTTTGCGATTTGAATGCACTTTATTGAGCGCCCAACTGCACTGAAGATAGTTCAAGTTATCGATGTTCTCTGGCGTAGCCACGAGCGGCGCTCCCTCAGTGAAGGCCTTGTAAATCGGACCGGCGCGACGTAGCGTTGCCTGTGTCTCTAGCAAATCGGCGAGTCCGATTCCCCCGCCCGAAAAGATTTTGGCCCGGGCGATACGGTGCACGGCCATTGCCTGCTCGTAGGTATCGATGATCATTCGACTGATAGTAGAGCATGCTATATACAGCGCGCAGACAGGAGACAGTGGCAGAAACGCTTCTACGCCAACAACATCAAACCCAAGATTTTTGCCGTTGTTGGGCTCACACGTTCGCTGAAGCACAACGGGATTGTCACCTAGATAAAATGCATCATCGCCTTCAATGACCATCAGCGCCCAATGACGACGCGCGATATCCTGCGCCACCACAAATAGGCTGTGCCACAAATAATTGAAGATGGTGCCGTAGTCGCTGCGAGACGGCTTGTCCGCCAAGCCCTCATAGAAGGCTTTTGTTCGGAAGCTCTGAGCTGCAACGAAGCGTGCGACGTGACGGCGATCAGGTGCGGACAGGCCTGCCAAACTTCGCTCCGCCAGAATCCGCTTTAAGATAGGAGCGGCTTTCGTCTCGATCTTCTCAAATTTGTCTTCAAATGAGACTCGCTTCCCGTCGATCTCAAAATCATTGAAACCCGGCTCACATGCAGCGAACTTCGGTGGGGGTTTGGTCACCTCGCCGCTGTGGATATCGAAGCAGTAGACCCTTCCGGCGTCGACGAAATTTTTCAGAAGTAGTTTCGGTACCCAATGCTGATTCTCGGCGCTCATGGCTCCCCTCCTTGCGTCAGAATACGCGATTCTGCATTGTGGGGTGAGCCTCAGTGGATGATCGTACAGCCTCCGTTTGGTATAGATTCAATGACCTGGGTGATCGGCGCATCCTCGATTTTTGGCTACGGCGTTATGCTGTCCGACGTGCGGGTTACATTTCCCGACGGGAGCACTGCGGACTTGCTTAGGAAGGCCTTTCCGGTAGGCCCTTACATCGCCGCCGGCTTTGCGGGGTCCGTCCAAATTGGCTATCGACTGTTGAGCAGCCTCCAACAGTTTTTATTCATCCCGCCCACGGCACCCCAGATAGAGCAGCTTGCGTGGCAACCCGAATGGGTTGCTGAGCATTGGGCACCCGAGGCTAGAAAAGTGTTCGCATCCTGTGCAGTATCGGAGCAAAAATTGGGGTCTCGGCTGCTGATGGTCGGCGTCTCCCCCGATCAAGACATGGGCGCGCCAGAGATACGGCGGGTCTATCTCGTCCGGTTCTCCAGTCCGCATTTCGTGCCGGGCTTTATGCACAAGGGCTTGAATGTCGCTCATATCGGCAGCGGCTCGAACGTGAAGCAGTACACGCGGGCCTTTCGCCAGCATTTCCGGTATGGCGCAAGTAGCTTGCGAACAGAGATTGGAGCCCTAAGCGGCTGGGCGCAGATGCTTGGTGGCACCGCCGACAGGGTAACTGGCGAGCACCCTGCGCAAGGCGTTAGCCCTCACATGCACATTATCGTCTGTCGGCTCGGCGACATCGCTGAAGGGAATAATGACCGGCGCACGTACATGCCCGATGGATCGGGTCCGATACTGTTTGAGATGCCGAAGGTTGCTTCATCGTATGACGAATTCCAACGAATGTGCCGAGAGCGAGGGAGCTGCGCGGAAGGTGCTTTAGGTTAGATTGACCGCTAACGTAGAACGCGGCGTACTGACAATCTTCGGCAGCTGACCTTTGCGCGGCGGTGGCGCAGCGGCATGCAGTTAGAAGATGCCATTGCGCACCGGCGATTTCGTGAGGCACAAGTCGGCCGGCCTCATGATGATGATGGATTGAGCCCCGGCTTTTTCGGTTCAACGGGAAGTCGGATGCGTGTGGGTCAAGGGCCGTCACATCAAAGCGGCCTCGCTCGACCCAGCAGTCTTGCAGATGGCTTATTCCCGGCGGCGCCGAACGAAGAATCGAGATGCGGTCGCCTCGACGGCGACATTGACCGCGATTAATCGCAAGAGCATTGAGGTTGACGGATGATCGGCGCAGTCGCTTGACCCGAGCCGTCCTCCTCCCAAGTCTTCTCAGGTCACGAGAGTTGCTGATGCATCGCGCCGCCTTCGCGGTCCTTGTCTGTCTGCTCCTTGAACTCACGGCGGGAAGGGCCGCCGGGGTGAGAAATTTCGATATTTCGGCGGGACCGGCCGGGCCGGCCATCAGGTTGCTGGTCTGGACACCATGTCCCGAACCGCCACACGACATGGATGCGCGCGGAGCCACATTCTTCGCCGTGCCTGGATGTTCGGTGACGAGCGAAAGGCTTCCGCTGGTCGTGATATCGCACGGCCGACGAGGATGGTTCGGCGGCCATCAGGATACGGCGGCGGCGTTGGCCGACGCTGGCTTCGTGGTCGCCGCGCTCAATCATCCCGGTGACACCTGGCGCGACACCAGCCGCACCGACAGCCTTTCGGTGCTGGTGGAGCGCCCTGCGGACATCGGTCGCGTCATCGACTACATGCTCGACGGCTGGCCGGATGCGCCGCGCATCGACGCGCGGCACATCGGCCTCTATGGCTTCTCGTTCGGCGGCTACACCGGCCTTGCCGTCATCGGCGGCCAACCCGATCTGCGGAAGGGCCTCCCAATTGCGCGACATCGAGCCTGTTGGCGTGCAAGCAACTCGAGAGCGGCGAAACGCCGGCTCAGGCGATCTTGCCGGATCCGCGGGTCAAGGCCGTCATCGTCGATCCCTATCCCGCTTTAGTGTTCACCGAGACGAACTTGAAGAGCATCCCGATCCCGGTGCAGCTCTGGAGCTCCGATCCGGCGCAGTCCGCCGACGGCTTGTCCGGAT
>NZ_CAFJ01000033.1 GCF_000239795.1 Bradyrhizobium sp. STM 3809
AACGACGATCCCATTGCTGGCCTGCCCGCTGTGGCAGGCTGAACAGCTCGGCCCGCACCGGAATTGCCCGGTGACCCACCATGCCAGCTACACTACTCTGTGGGATACGACGTGGCCGCGCGAACGTTGTGGAATTCTTTGTTCTACGGAAGCACAGGTGTTTGCCTCCACTCGGATTGCCACGCGGACGCCGCACGCCTTGCGGCGGGTACGGCGGTTGCGAACAGTGAGCCCTTCCTCTCGGTAGAGCCAGTGGATCCGATTGATCCCGAACGGCTCGCCCTCCCGCCGCAGCAGGACGAACAGACGCCGATAACCGAAGCGTCGCCGTTCGCTGGCGAGTTCCCACAGGCGCCCCCGAAGCTCGGTGTCAGGTGGCCGACGGGACCGGTAGCGGACCATCGTCCGGTCTGCCCCGACAATCAAACAGGCCCGCCGTTCCGACAGGCCCAGCTTGGCCTCCAGATGCGCCGGCGGCGCGCTTGGCGGCAGGCCTACAATTTTTTTGGGAGCAGTTCCCGCAGCGCGCCCGATCGAGCATCTGTTCTGCGAGCAGCTTCTTCAGCTTGGCATTCTCGTCCTCGAGAGCCTTGAGCCGCTTCGCCTCGGAGACGTCCATACCGCCGAACTTGGCCTTCCAATTGTGGAACGTCGCTTCCGAGATCCCTTGCTTTTGAGCCAGATCAGCCGTCTTCGCGCCGGCCTCGTGCTCCCTTCAAAACAGCGATGATCTGTTCTTCCGTGAACCGCTTCCGCTTCATCTATCCGTCCTTCGTCAGGGCGGACTCTAAATCCTTCTGGAGGAAATTCTTAGGGGTAGGTCAGACTTATTCGAGGCAAGCGAAAGCGCGTGACGGACCTGTATATGCGGATGTTGAGTGTGAATCGCCTGCGCTCAGTGCGGCATGACCTTTCCTGTGGGGACGGACTGAAAGGCATATCGGGCCGGGCCGATACGGATGCGATCGTCAAGCCGATTGGCGTCGCGCCAAGCTAAATTCCGCCGGAGCGACGAAACGCGGACGGCGTTACTCCGAACTGTGTCTTGAATGCGCGGCTCAACGCGGCTTCTGAGCCATACCCCACAGCGGACGCAATCTCGCCGATCGTGAACGTTCCGCTCCGGAGCTGATCAGCGGCCAGGTTCAAACGCCAGCCCGCGAGGTAGGTGAGCGGTGGCTGTCCCACCGCGTCGGAAAAGCGGGCGGAAAAGGCCGACCGGGACAGACCAGCCAGTCCGGCGAGGGTCTCGACGGTCCAATTTCGAGCGGGTTCAGCATGAATCGCAGACAGGGCGCGTCCGATTGAGGGGTCCTTGAGACCGCTGAGCCAGCCGAGGTTGCTCGGATTTTTGGTGCCCCACGCCCTGATGGCCTGGACGAAGAGCAGGTCTAGTAGTCGCTCGATCATAATGGCCGAGCCCGGCTCAGAACTGCGTGTTTCCTCAATCAAGAAATGGCTGATCAGCCGAACCCACTCCTGTTGAATGCCTTGCAGGGCCTCGACGATAATCAGAGCCGGCAAAACCGTCAGAAGTTTCGGCGCCAGCACGCCAGCGAAGGAGAACTGACCGCAAACCACCTCGGTCATTTCCCCATTGCCTCCTACCCGCAGCCGTCGGCCTTCGCCCGCCGGCGAATCGGCGATCGCTGTTTCGAGAGGAATCGGCTCGAGAGCGAGATCGCTGCTGAGCACATGTCCGGTTCCCCGCGGCAAAATTGCGAGGTCGCCTGGCTGCAATCGAACTGGTGCCTGATCATCCAGAGATAGCCACGCCGACCCGCCTCGCACGATGTGAAAGTGAGACAAGGGGTTTCGAAAGCTGACGCTCCAAGGCGCATGAAATTCACTGGTGCAAACAAACCCGCTCTGCATTCGCACGAGAGCGAGAACATCGGACATCGCATCCGGACGTCCTCTAATTTCTCTCATCGCCAAAAGTCCAAGCCGAGTACTGGACGATTGGTATGAAAATCGAGCGGACAAATCATAGCGATGAAGATCGATACCGTTTTAGGATCAGGACCGAGGCTTAGACGATTAGCAGGGGGAAGTAGCGTGGTCAATGAACGTGCTCCGACACGACGGTGGTGTCCTCCGACTTGAGGTGGGATGGCGAACGCCCGAACCATTCGAGAATGCGCAATATAGTCCTTATTGGCGCAATCGAGTCAGGGCAAAAATCTACTGCCCGGCCTAAGTTGCGAAGCGGGCTTTGGAAGTGAAAGTAGAGCTGATGATGGTATCTTCGATGAAGACATCGAGCCTCGCGATAGGCGGCGACAATGTCCTTTCTTATATTTTCGTCGAAGAAGCCCCGGCGATCGTCATCATCCATGGTGTCGGCGGTCACAAGGAGGATTGGATCGGTGTTGCGCAGGCGCTGTCCGATACACGGCGTGTCTTTTGCGTCGATATGCTCGGTTTTGGCGAGTCTTCGAAATGTGGTGATGATCTATCGATGACGGTTCAGTCTGCAGCGATCAAGGCGCTGCTCGATGCTCACAACGTCGCGCAGGCCGATGTCGTCGGAAACTCCGTAGGCGGATGGGTAGCCGCTACATTTGCGGCGACGTACCCGGAACGGATTCGACGGCTGGTGCTGATCGATGTTGCGGGTTTCAGGGCCATGTTTGAAGGCCAGCCCCCGGTCAATTTCGATCCCGATAACGGTGATCAGATGCAGCAATTGATCGACATCACGATCAATCCCAAAATTGCGAAGATGCCGGGGTTGGCCCAACGCGCCTTCGATGCCTATGTCGCGTCCGGCGAGAAGGCCATTTCGGCAACCTGGGGCAAGAGTCTTTTCGCTTCGCCACGTCTCGAGGATTTGATGCCAAAGATAGGGGCACCAACGCTTCTGTTGTGGGGCGCCGACGATCGTCTCGTCCCGTCGGCTTTGACCGACGTGTTCTGCCGTCAAATCGCGGGGGCGAGGATGCTGTTGATCCCCGATGCCGGGCACTTTCCGCAAATAGATCAGCCCGACGCGGTTATCGCAGCGCTCAATGAGTTTATGGACTAACTCCCATCTGACAACATTCCATTGCAGGCATGCGGAACAAGTCATGGCTACACTGACGGTCAACAATACCAAGAAAACGATCGCAGTTGATCCGGCGATGCCGCTTCTTTGGGCTATTCGGGATCATATCGGGTTGACGGGAACGAAATACGGATGTGGTGTCGGCCTCTGTGGCGCATGCACGGTGCTTCTTGACGGGGACGCCGTTAGATCGTGCTCGATATCGGTCGATGAAGTTGGCGCAAAGAATGTCACAACGATTGAGGGGCTTTCCTCAACTGTTGCCAAGGCAGTGCAAAGCAGCTGGCAGGCGCTTGAGGTCGCACAATGCGGCTATTGTCAATCCGGCCAGATCGTAAGCGCGGTGGCGCTCCTGACGAAAAACGCGAAACCGACTGACGACGACATCAGCAATGCGATGGATGGAAATCTATGTCGGTGCGCGACCTATGTTCGGATTCGTGCCGCCATCCATGGGGCGGCGAAATTACTGGCTGGGCGTCCATGACAGCTATCGATCGGCCGGAACCTGCTTTATTGTCGTCTCGGCGAGTTATCCTAAAAGGTGGCGCCGCTGGGCTCTTTGTTGGCTTTGTGTTCGGCTCTGGACGAGCAAGATCGCAAACAGCCAGCCCGCAGGAGGTGTTGGCACCAAACGCTTTCGTGCGAATTGGTCTAGACTCGATCGTCACAGTTATCGTCAAGCACCTCGACAAGGGCCAAGGCATCGCAACAGGCCTGACAACGATCATCGCGGATGAGCTTGACGCCGATTGGGCCCAAATGCGCTTCGAGTTTGCCCCCTCCCGCGCCGACCTCTACGGCAACCTGTTCTTTAAGGGATTTATGGGGACCGGTGCTTCGACGTCGATGGCAAATTCCTTTGACCAACTCCGTCACGCCGGCGCGACGGCGCGCGCGCTGATGATCGCAACTGCCGCCAAACTTTGGGACATCAAGAGCGCGGATGTCACGATCAACCGTGGTATCGTCAGTTGCGGCTCAAACAGGGCGAGTTTCGGCGAACTGATCGCAGTTGCAGCTACGTTGGCTCAGCCGGAAAAGCCGCAACCGAAAGATCCCGGGCAATATCGCCTGATCGGGGTCGATCGTCCCGGCATGCGTCTGGATAATGTCGACAAGACCACAGGCAAGGCCTTGTTCACGATCGATGTGATGCGTGAGGGAATGAAGCTCGCGATGATCACGCATGCGCCGAAATTCGGCGGAGTTCCCAAGACTGTCAACATTGCCGAAGTTAAGTCTATCTCCGGCGTTCTGGAAGTGCTCGCTCTGCCGATCGGCGTAGTCGTGGTTGCCGACGATACATGGAGCGCGATCAAGGCGAAACGCGCGCTCAGGATTGAGTGGGACTTATCCGAGGCTGAGTCCAGGAGTTCGGCGGATCTGTTGGGGACCTATCGCGAACTGGCGAGCGCGCAAGGTGACGTCGCGGTCCGCAAAGGCGATGCGGCGGGCGTTTTGGCGTCTGGTAAAATCATCGAAGCTTCGTTCGAGTACCCCTATCTTGCCCATGCGGCGATGGAGCCGGTCAACATCACCATACAATGGACGCCCGGTGTCAGGGCTGATCTCTGGTATGGCTGTCAGGGCCAGTCGGCCGATGCATATGCCGTGTCTTCAATTCTTGGCCTGAGGCCCGATCAAGTCCACATCAATACGCTTTGGGCCGGCGGAAGCTTCGGCCGGCGCACCACCACCGGAGCCGACTTTGCCGTAGAGATCGCGCTGATCGCCAAGGCCACCGGCGGAAAATGGCCGCTGAAGTTACAGTACCTGCGTGAAGACGATATGCGCGGCGGGTGGTATCGACCGCTGACTTATCATCGTTTGCGCGCGGTGCTCGCGCAGGACGGAACGCCACTCGCTTGGCATGATCGCATCGTCACGCAATCGATCAACAAGGGAACGGCCGGCGAAGCCTTGCTGGTGCAGAACGGTATCGATTCCATGACCGTGGAAGGTGCCGTCGATCTTCCCTACGCCATACCCCATTTTCTGGTCGATGTCTCCACACCCAAAGTCGGCGTGCCGGTGAATTGGTGGCGTGCAGTGGGTCATACCCACACAGCTCACTCAACGGAGGTATTTATCGATGAGCTGGCCGCGATCGCTGGCAAGGATCCAGTCGAATATCGCCGCGCGCTGCTGGCCGATCATCCGCGGCACCTCGGCGTTTTATTGTTGGCCGCCGAAAAAGCCAGCTGGGGAACCCCCTTGCCGAGGGGACGTGGTCGTGGGGTGGCGGTTCACGAAAGCTTCGGAAGCTATGTCGCCAACGTCATCGATGTGACAGTTGAAAGAGACGGCACGTTGAGGGTGGATCGGGTGGTCTGCGCGGTCGATCCTGGCCTCTCCGTCAATCCTGACATCATCAGGGCTCAGATGGAGGGTGGGATAGGCTTTGCTCTCGGCGCAGCATTGCGCGGTGAGATCCTTCTGAAGGAAGGCGAGGTTGCACAGAGCAACTTTGACGGCTTCGAGCCGCTACGGCTTTCTGAGATGCCGAAGATAGATGTGCATATCATTCGCTCTAGCGATCCGCCGACGGGCATTGGGGAATGCGGCGTCCCCTGTGTGTCGCCAGCTCTCTCCAATGCTGTGTTTGCTGCAATTGGAAAGCGTGTCCGATCGCTGCCACTCAGCAACATCGACTTGCGCTGGTCCTGAGTGGAATCCGATGCGTGTTTCCCACGTTGTTTTGCCGATCTCGATAGGCCTGATCGTTGGAATGTGTTTCGCCGTTGCTCCGAGCGTTCGATCATCGGATCTTAACGGCGATCTGTTCGCGCCCGTTGCCCGTGTTCTGTCGCACCCGCGCTGTGTCAACTGTCATCCCGCGGGTCGGACACCAAAAGTGGGTGAAATGTCTCGCATGCATTCGCCCCGCGTTGTGCGAGGCGATGACGGGCACGGGGCGGTCGGGCTCAGGTGCCAGTCCTGTCATCATGAGAGCAATAACGAAACATCGAGCATTCCGGGCGCCGCCGGATGGTCGCTCGCACCGGCTAGCATGGCTTGGGAGGGACTGGATGCGAGCGCGCTTTGTCGGACACTGAAAGACCCGTCAACGAATGGTGGTCGGGATCTTGCCGCTTTGCTGGATCACATGGACCATGATGCGCGCGTCAATTGGGCTTGGGACCCCGGGGGACATCGGGAGACGCCGCCGCTTTCCAAGAGCGACTTCATCGCCTCGCTTCGTGCATGGGTCGTGGCCGGTGGGCCGTGTCCGGAGCGATGAGGGAAGGCGCAGGTGAGGGAGAGGTCAGCAATGCTTGAGCAGTTGTCGCGCTTACCAATCCGGTGCGTGCCACAAACTCGTTGTGGAAGTTATGCGCACGCCCTTTGAGCCGCCGCGCATGATCGTTGGAGTATCTGGCGCGACAGGTGTGGTTTACGCCATTCGTCTGCTGGAATTATTGCGCGAACTGCGGATCGAGAGCCATCTGGTCATAACCAAGCCCGGAGAAATGACGCTGGCCTATGAGACGGACCTTTCTACCAAGCAGCTTCGGGACAAGGCCGATGTCAGCTATCTCATCGGAGACATAGGCGCAGCGATAGCGTCTGGCTCGTTTCGTACCATCGGAATGGTGGTCGCCCCGTGCTCGATGCGAACCGTAGGTGAAATTGCCTCGTGCGCTACATCCAACCTGCTGACCAGAGCAGCCGACGTTTGCTTGAAGGAGCGTCGGCGTCTCGTGCTCATGGTACGTGAAACACCACTTCATGCCGGTCACCTGAAGGCGCTGCTGGCCGCCACGGAATCCGGAGCAATCATTTTTCCGCCAGTGCCGGCCTTCTATGCCAAACCGGCCAGCCTCAGCGCAATGGTCGATCACAGCATCGGTCGGGTACTTGATCTGTTCGAACTCGACGCCGGGCTCGTCGAGCGCTGGGGCGGCACCAAACAACAGAGATACGGCGGGTCGAAGCCGTTTCACGCGACTCCCAAGGAAGGAAACGATCCATGCTGAAACGCCTGAAGTCTATCCGTGATTGGCTGTCCGCTTTGGAGGCGATCGGAGATCTCAACAGGGTGACCATGGAGGTCGACTGGAATCTGGAAATGGGAGCCGTTACGCGGCATTCCATGGACCTCCGCGCGCCCGCACCCCTGTTCGAGCGAATAGCCGGTATCGAGCCAGGCTTCAGGGCGCTCGGTGCGCCGGGAGGCTTGAGTGCCCTCCCGGGTAAGACTTATGCTCGCCTGGCACTGGCGCTCGGTCTGCCTGCGAATGCTGGGGGGCGCGAATTGGTCAGCGCACTCGCCGATGCAAGGGCGCGAAGTCCCATACCGCCGATACTCGTCGATGCAGCGGGAGCGCCCTGCAAACAGAATATACTGACCGGTGCCGACGTGGATCTGATGCGTTTGCCTACTCCGCTGATTCACGGGCACGATGGCGGCCGGTACCTGCAGACTTACGGCATCAACATCGTTCGAACGCCCGATGAATCCTGGACCAACTGGTCTATCAACCGGATGATGATGCTCGATCACAACCGGCTCGGTTGCCTTATCCCGCCGAACCAGCATTTGGGCATCATTCACGCCAAGTGGCGTGCCATAGGCTTGCCCACGCCGATTGCCATCGCCTTTGGCGTTGAACCTGCGACGCCGCTGGTTGGCGGCATGCCGATTCCAGAGGGGATGGACGAGGCGGCGTTCCTCGGAGGCTACTTCGGCGAACCATTGGAGTTAGTCCCAGCCGAAACGGTCCCGATCGATGTTCCGGCGACGGCCGAGATTGTATTGGAGGGGCATGTATCGCATACCGAGACGGCGATGGAAGGACCGATGGACGAGTTTCCGGGCTACGTCGGCGCCGGACGTTCTGCAAAGCCGGTGCTCACTGTGACCGCGATGACCTTCCGCAACGATCCGATTTTGCCTTTCTCGGTGGCGGGAGCGCCGGTGGAGGAAAACCATACGTGCTGGGGCCTGCCGCATGCCGCGGAAGTGCTGCACCTCTTGAGGTCAGCCGGTCTGCCGGTCAGCATGTGCTGGACCGTTCTGGAAAGCGCAAACCATTTAATGCTGGTGGCCCTGAGGCCGGATTGGCACGAGGCTACCGGCCTCGAATCTCCTGAGATCGGTAAGCGCATTGGTGAGTTGATCTTTGCCTCAAAGGCGGGTTTCGGCTTGCCGAAGCTGCTGCTGGTGGAGGACGATTTTGATGTCACCGATGTCGCCCAAGTGATGTGGGCATTTACCAGTCGGGCTCATCCATCGCATGGCGAGATATATTTTCCCGATGAGGCGGTAAACGCTCTGCCGGTGTTCCTGAGCAAAAGCGAGAAGGCGGTTTTCAAGACGACCAAGGTTCTCCACAATGCGCTGTTGGCCGATCGCTTTGACGCGGCAGACCGACCGATCAGGTCCGACCTTGAACATGGATGGCCGGCGGATGTGAGAGCCAAGGTGCTGGGGCGATGGCATTCCTATGGTTACCAGGGTTAGCCGCCGTTCCGCCATCGTCTCACCGAACCGTACGCAATACCCAAAGTCCAATAGCTTTGCGAGCTGCAGGAGGCGAACCTGACCAAAAGTCCGTATGCTGTGTTGATCGGCTTTGGCCCTGGCGTAGGTTTCGGCATTGCCCGCGCATTTGCCAAATGGGGGATTTCGTCGCTGATGTCGCGCAATCCGGAAAATCTTCGAAGCCAGATTGAGTTGCTCAGCAAGGACGCCAGCAAGGTCGACCCGTTCAGCGTCGATGCCGGTGAGCCGGACTCCATTGCCCAGTTTGTTCAGGCCGCAATCGGAAAGTCTGGAAATGTTGATGTGTTGATCTACAATGTCGTGGCGCTTGCCCGGGGCAGACCGTCGACGATCCAGCCGGCAACGCTGACAAGCGAGCTGAACATCAACGTGTCCGGCGCACTTGCTTCAGTCCGGGCGGTTCTGCCGGATATGCTCCAACGTAAATCCGGTACGCTTCTGTTTAGCGGCGGGGGATGGACCGTTTATCCGGCGATGGAATTTGCCTCGATCAGCATCGGTAAGGCGGCCTTGCGGTCGCTCAGTTTGATGCTGGCCGAAGAACTCAGGGACAGCGGGGTCCGCGCCGGAATGGTGACGATCATAGGCGCGGTCGAGGCGGGAGCGCCGTTTGATCCGCAGAAAATCGGTCGCTCTTTCGATGATCTGTACAGGCAGCCTACTGACCAGTTCCCCGCCGAGATCTATTTCAGGGGAACTTGAACAGGAAGCCACATCGACAGGTCAAAATGCCGATTGGGGCTGGGCGCGTTGGCGGCGCCCTGAGCGCCGTGAACTGACGATGTCGCATCTTTCCAAGCCAGCCAGCGAACCGGAGTCCTTGCCTTGGAAACGATTGCTTTTGATCTCCGACAAATGCAGCGGACGCCACTTGCGGATGAGCATGTGGCTGCCATCAGTGCCGCCGGAACAGAACGTGCATATTCAGCCGGTACGGTTGTCGTCCGGCAGGGCGATCAGATGGACCGGTTCATCTATCTCCTCGAGGGTGAAATCGAGGTGATCGATGCGTTCACCGGAGAGCGGGCTCTGCCGAGTTCGCTGGGTCCCGGGCAGTATATGGGTGAGATCGCTTTCTTGAGCGGTGGCAGGTACACGATGCCGATGCGCGCCGCAAAAGACACGCGCGTCGTCGAAGTCGAACGCCACCGCATGCTTACGCTGATGGCGCAGATTCCGGAAATGTCGGACATCATCATCGGCGTTTTCGCGGCTCGGCGCCTGCGGCAGCTTAAGGAGGGTGACGCGACCTTGCGTCTGATCGGTGAGGATGAAAGTCAGGTCTTGAGGCGCGTCGCCGAATTTGCGAGCCGCAATCGAATACCCTATCGGAGCCTTGCGCTCGGCAGCGCGGAATCGATTGCGGCCGCCAGGGCATGCGGGATCGACGGGGTCGCTCCGGCAGTCATCTTTGGCAAGGAACACGTTGTTGAGAACCCCACGCCCGCAGCCGTTGCGCGCCTACTCGGCCTGAATCTGGAATTCAGCGAGTCCGACCAGGTTGATGTGCTGATAGTGGGTGGTGGTCCCGCCGGCGTTGCGGCGGGGGTGTATGCCGGCGCGGAAGGCCTCAAGGCATTGGTTGTTGAGGATCTCGCGATCGGGGGGCAGGCTGGCACGTCGAGTCGGATCGAAAATTATATGGGCTTCCCGACCGGTATCTCGGGAGCTGACTTGGTCTGGCGCGGCGAGATTCAGGCGATGAAGTTTGGCACAAGATTTTCGATGCCGCACCGGGTCGTCACCCTCGAAAGGCTGAATGGATCATTTTGCGCGCGTTTCGACAATGGGCAGTCGATCTGTGCTTGCGCCGTCATCGTCGCTACCGGTGTTCAATATCGCCGACTGTCGCTCGAGCGTCTTGAGGCCTTCGAGGGCCACGGAGTTTACTACGCCGCGACCGAAATTGAGGCTCGGTATTGCCGGTCTACGGACGCTGTGATCATCGGAGGTGGCAACAGTGCAGGCCAGGCCGCGATGTATCTTAGCAGGACTGCTCGAATGGTGCACCTTGTAGTTCGGGGCCGGACACTTGCGGCATCAATGTCAGACTATCTTTCAAGCCGGCTCGCGGCCGATCCGAAAATCAAGATACATTTTGAAAGCGAGGTCACTGCTCTGCTGGGACCCAACCATCTGGAAAAGGTAGTCATCAGTAATCGAGCATCCAAAGCACAACAGGAGATCTCGACGCGCGCGATGTTCGTTATGGTCGGCGCAGCACCGAACACCGAGTGGCTCAGGGGGCTAGTTCAGCTTGACAGCAAGGGGTTCGTTCAAACGGGAACCCAATGTGGGCAGCTAAATTCGCCCTATGCGACGTCCATGGCGGGCATCTTTGCGGTCGGCGATGTGCGGGCAGGGTCAGTCAAGCGCGTCGCCTCTGCCGTTGGCGAGGGCTCTGTGGTCGTTTCCAAGGTGTGGGAATATGTCCGCCGCGACGTCCGGTGATGGCTTCGCTTGCGACAAATTGGCATTGCAAAGAGTTCCCTGATCGTGGCGAGCGTGCTTGGTCTCTAAGCGCCGTGATGATGCAAGCGTTCGACCCAAAGACGCTGAATTCTTGGCTTTGTCTCGTTTCCCTTGCATATCGCTGGGTTTCACCCTTCTCAGTCCGAAGCTCGAAGTAAATAGCGCAACTCCTACGATTGTGTGGAAAGGCGGTACCCCCGACGCGTCTCGGGGCGCCCCCCAGGTGGTTCGCAGACGACGTTCTGGCAAGAACCACCGCCTCTAACCCCATGGATGAGCGGGTGAGAGAGTCGATGTGGGCCAACCGCCCGAACCAACTCAGACCTGGATAAAACTTGGGGGCAAGGTCAAGGCCTCTCACGATTTGGACAAGCAGAAAAAGCCATGGCGGTTCAATCGCGTTTCGAGCTGCTTTTTGTCCGAATGCGCCTTCAAAGTATTGGGCCGATGAAAGCCTTCCAAGCTGAATACGAGAATTCGATTCCTTGCCATTCCAGTTTGAGCTCTTCACTTCTCCAATGTTCTCGATGCCCGTCAGGCAACCTGCGCCGAACGGATGGAGTGAAGTGTTTCTGGCTTTAGGTGTGTGTAGCGGCGCAGCATTTTCCAATCCTTGTGCCCGGTGACCAATGCGACCTGTTCGATGGAAAATCCAGCTTCGAAAAGGCGACTCGTGCCTTCGTGACGCAAATCGTGAAAATGAAGGTCATCAATCTTCAATCGCTGACACTGGCGACGAAATGCTGTTCCAACAGATCGTCCATTGTAAGGAAAAATCCGACCTTCACGAGTATTAGAGAACCGACCTTGCTCTTC
>NZ_CAFJ01000032.1 GCF_000239795.1 Bradyrhizobium sp. STM 3809
GCGGAAGATGATCTCGACCGCGCCCTTGGCGCCCATGACCGCGATCTGCGCCGTCGGCCAGGCATAGTTCATGTCGGCGCCGATCTCCTTGGAGGCCATGACGTCGAAGGCGCCGCCGTAGGCCTTGCGGGTGATCACGGTGACCAGCGGCACGGTGCATTGCGAGTACGCGAACAGCAGCTTCGCGCCATGCTTGATCAGGCCGCCATATTCCTGCGCGGTGCCCGGCAGGAAGCCGGGCACGTCGACGAAGGTCACGATCGGGATGTTGAAGGCATCGCAGAAGCGGACGAAGCGCGCGGCCTTCCGCGAGGCGTCCGAGTCGAGCACACCCGCCAGCACCATCGGCTGGTTGGCGACGAAGCCGACCGTGCGGCCGGCGATGCGGCCGAAGCCGGTGACGATGTTCTTGGCAAACCCCTCGGCGATCTCGAAAAAGTCGCCCTCGTCGACGACCTTCAGGATCAGCTCCTTCATGTCGTAGGGCTTGTTCGGATTGTCCGGGATCAAGGTGTCGAGCGACATGTCGACGCGCTCGATGTCGTCGAAGCTCGGCCATTCCGGCACGCCGTCCGAATTGTTCGACGGCAGGAAGTCGATCAGGCGGCGCATCTGCAGCAGCGTCTCGACGTCGTTGTCGAAGGCGCCGTCGGCGATCGAGGAGCGCGTCGCATGCACCGAGGCTCCGCCGAGCTCTTCCGCCGTCACGACCTCGTTGGTGACGGTCTTCACGACATCCGGACCGGTGACGAACATGTAGCTGGTGTTCTTCACCATGAAGATGAAGTCGGTCATGGCCGGCGAATAGACGTCGCCGCCGGCGCAGGGGCCCATGATGACCGAGATCTGCGGGATCACGCCCGAAGCCAAAACATTGCGGCGGAACACGTAGGAATAGCCCGCCAGCGCCGCGACGCCCTCCTGGATGCGGGCGCCGCCGGCGTCATAGAGGCCGATGATCGGCGCGCGCGCCTTCATCGCCATGTCCTGCAGCTTCGTGATCTTCAGCGCGTGGGTCTCGGACAGCGAGCCGCCGAACACGGTGAAGTCCTTGGCGAACACGAAGGTCTTGCGGCCGTTAACGGTGCCCCAGCCGGTGACGACGCCGTCGCCGGGAACCTTGGTCTTCTCCATCCCGAACTCGGTCGAGCGGTGCTCGACGAACATGTCGAACTCCTCGAACGAGCCCTTGTCGAGCAGCAGCTCGATGCGCTCGCGCGCCGTCAGCTTGCCGCGCGCATGCTGCGCCTCGATGCGCTTCTCGCCGCCGCCGAGCTTGGCGCCTTTGCGCCGCTCCTCGAGGGTGTCCAGGATGTCCTTCATGCGCGTCCGCCCATTCCCATGTCGTGAGTGTTGGCGGCCTTCTAACACGGCTGTTTCGGAACCGAAAAGCCGCTTTCGGGCCTGTCTGCCCGCCTCCCACAGCTCGGAATTAATCGCGGAATCAGGGCCATGGCCTGCCGGGGGGTCCGTCGCGGGGAGTTTGGAACGGCCGTCTCGGCTGCCGGTTCGACCTCTTGACCCGCCCGCCTCTTGAGCTCCGACGAATGCTGTCCACGCCGCTTTCCTCCGACGAGATGCGCCCCCGGCGTCTCGATGGCCGTGATCCGCGCGGCGCGATCTATTTCCTGCCCTGGGGCATGAGCTTCGCTGCGGCGCGCTGGCTGGGGCTCGTTCGCGGATATGACTGGCAGGCGTGCTACCGGCTGCCGGATGCGATGGTCAGCCCCGATCCGGAAGCATGCGCCGGCTGCATCGCAGCCATCGAACGCGACGTGATCGGGCTTGCCACGTGCAACGGTCCGCCGTCGCGGCTGGTCGGCTTCGGCCTCGGCAGCGTGCCGGCGACCTTGATGGCGGGGCGGCTCGGCCGCCCGGTGTGGAGCTTCGCCTCGGCCGACCGCGGCGAGTTGATGATCTGGTCGAGCCCGGCCGCGCGCGCCATCCGCCGCGAGGCCGAACGTCGCGGCTTTCGGCGTGACGATTTCGCCGCCGCGCTTCACCGCTACAATCCGATCCACTGGATCGACCGCGTCGCGCCCGACAGCCGCGTCGTCGTCGGCCGCTTCAACCGGATGGTGCCGCGCGCCCGCGGCCAGGCGCTGCTCGCGCGCGCCAGGCATCGCATCATCGGGGATCATCTGGTGGAGCTGCCGCTCGGTCACATCGCGGTGCTCGCGGCGAGCGGCTTCCTGCAGCGGCGCTGGCTGCGCGCGGAGATGATGGGGACGAACATGAGACGCGGCCGAGCCGTCCTGCGAGGGGGAACGACCGAGTTTGCGATGGACCTCTCTCACGCGACCCATCAAAGGTCGGAGCGCCGCCGCTCAGGCCGACGGCAGAATTGCCAGCTGCGCGTCGGCCATAACGTAACGGACGTAGCGGTAGTCGCGGATGAAGCTGATCTTGCCGTCGCGCCAACTCAGCCACATGAGGTAGCTGGGCTGCGGATCGTCCGCGCGCTCGAACACCGCAATCACCTCCCGGCCCTCGAGCCACGCGGGCGCCAGCCGTACGTCAGCCATTCCGGCATAGATGCTGAAGAACAGTCCGACATCGGCCGAGCCGACGCGGACCGGATGCGTGGACTGGTGCAGTCTGACATCGTCCGCCAGCAACGCGCGCAGACCGTCCCAGTCGCGCCGGTTGAACAGGCCCACATAGCGCGCGACCGCCTCGGACGCTGGCTTCGCCACCGGGCGCGCCTCGGCCACCGCGTTGATTTCGGAGAGCCGCGCGCGGGCGCGGGCGAGATGCGCCTTGACCGAATCCACCGTCAGGCCGAGCAGCGCCGCGATGTCGGCGAGCGGCTCATCCAGCACATCCTTGAGGATGAGAATGCTGCGCTGAGGGATCGGAAGCTCCGTGAAACGCGACACGGCGGTGCGGATCGCCTCCTTGCGCATCATCGTCTCCGCGGCATCAGGCGCGCTCTGGTCGGCGATGTCATCAGCCGCCTCCATCGGTTCGGCGGCTTGGATGGCACGGCCGCGCAACAGGTCCAGCGCCCGGTTGTGCGCGACCCGAAACAGCCACGCGCGCAACGAGCCGATGTCCTTCATCTCTTCCACGACGACAAGCGCGCGCGTCAGCGCATCCTGCACGACGTCCTCGCCGTCGATGACCGAGCCCATCAGCCGCGCACAATAGCGATGCAGTTCTGGCCGGACTTGCTCCGCGAGGGCCACGAGTTCGGCCCTGCGCGCGCCTTGCTCATCTTGCGGTCCGTCACTCAAGCGTCCGCTCCTTCCATCACCGTCACGCCGTCGTCGCCGTTCAAGCCAAACACGACACCATGGGCGAAACGCGGGTCCTCCAGCACCGAGACGACGCGATCTCCGAACGCGCGCGGCGGCATCGGCGCGCCGAAACGGGCGACGAACGCATCCGGCGTGATGCCCATGGCGCTCGCATAGGCGCTCGCGGCGGTGTCACCCACTCCGGTTCCCGGGATCATCATGCGCGGCACGATCGCCTGGAAGCGAATGCCCAGCCTGTCGTCCCGCGAGACCCCATTGGCGTATTTGGTCATGAACCAGAGCATGCGCTTGGCGCCAGCGTAGCTGCCCGACATCTGTGAACCGCCCACTGCCGCGCCGCTCGATCCGACCAGGACGCGGCTTCCTGGCTTGAGCGGCAGCTTGAGCGCAGCCTGGATCCAATACAACCCGGCCTTGACGTCGGTTTCCCAGGCGACCGAGAAATCCGTCCAGGTCAGCCGGTCCAGCCGATCCATGTGCGGCGTCGTGCCGGCGTTCAAGACCAAGATGTCAGGGCGGATATCGCCGACGATGCGATGCGCGGCGGCCTCGTCGGTGACATCGGCTGTGATCGTGGCCACGTCGAGACGGGCAGCGGCGGCACCCAGCGCCTCTGTTCCGCGCGCGACCACGGTCACCTTGGCACCGTGGCCGACGAGCGCCTCCACCAGTCCCAGGCCGAGACCCCGGCTGCCACCCGTGACGACGATCGTCTTGTTCTTCAGGCTCATGATGAGGCTCCATTGTCCAGATGACATGAAGACGATCGAGGCATCGGAAAAGAGTCAGGCGGCCGCCGGTGCACGAGCCCCTTGCGTCAGGAGGCGCCTGGCTGGATGCTCCGGCCATCGTTCAAACACGGGATTCGCTTCATGTCCGTCGACACCACCGCCGCCACCGATCGTCTGATGCGCTTTCTCGCCGTGCCGGGCGTGACCGGACAGGAGAAGGCGATCGGGCGGGAGATCATGGCGGCGCTGAAGCAGGCCGGCGTGCCGGCCAGGGCGATGCGGCTGGACGATGCCAATACGCGGATCCCGGTGCCGACCGAGACCGGCAATCTGATCGTCGAGCTGCCGGGCCGCGGCAGCCAGCACAACCAGCCGCGGCTGATGTTCATGACCCACATGGACACGGTGCCGCTGTGCGCCGGCGCGCAGCCGAAGATCTCCGGCCGCAAGATCATCAACCAGGCGAAGACCGCGCTCGGCGGCGACAATCGCTGCGGCTGCGGCATCCTCGTCACGCTCGCGGCCGAGTTGATCCGGCAGAAGCTCGATCATCCGCCGATCACGCTGCTGTTCTGCGTGCGCGAGGAGAGCGGGCTTTACGGCGCGCGCCACGTCAAGACCGACGATCTCGGCGCGCCCGTGATGGCGTTCAATTTCGACGGCAGCTCGGCTTCGTCGGTGACCATCGGTGCCGTCGGCGCCGACCGCTGGGAGGTCGAGATTTTCGGCCGCGCCTCGCATGCCGGCGTCGCGCCCGAGCGCGGCATCAGCGCCACGATGATCCTGGCGCTCGCGCTTGCCGAGGTCAAAGCCGGCGGCTGGTTCGGCAAGGTGGTGAAGGGCAAGGGCAAGGACGCCAGGCAAGGCACCAGCAATGTCGGCCCGGTCACCGGCGGCCAGGGCCGCCCCGCCGGCGACGCCACCAACGTCGTCACCGATTACGTCCATGTCCGCGGCGAATGCCGCAGCCATGACGCCAAGTTCATCCGCGAGATCACCAGGGCCTACAAGGCGGCGTTCGAGAAGGCCGCCAGGCAGGTCGCCAATAGCGACGGCAAATCGGGGCGCGTGAAGTTCAAGGCCGAGACCGACTACCACCCGTTCCGCATGAAGGACACCCTGCCCGTCGTCAAGCGCGCCACCGCCGCGGTGTCCGACATCGGCGCCACGCCCTCCTTGCGCGCCGGCAATGGCGGCCTCGACGCCAACTGGATGGTCCGCCACGGCATCCCCACCGTCACCTTCGGTACCGGCCAGAACGAGCCGCACACGATCGACGAGTGGATCAACCTGGATGAATACGACCGCGCCTGCGCGCTGGCTGTGCGGCTGGCAACGATGGGGTGACGATCTGGAGGAATGACGACGCTGTGTCCAGCAGCGCCGTCCTGACGATCCCGTAGGGTGGGCAAAGCGAAGCGTGCCCACCGAGCCCACGGGACGATCACGGCGGGCACGGCGCGTTGCGCCTTTGCCCGCCCTACGCGGCGTCAATCCGCGGCGCGAGCCCGGCCGCTACGCCTCCGGCGGAATGACGCCCTTGCTGAAGATGAAGCAGCCATAGAAACGGCGCTCGCCGGTGGCGATCACGCAATAGGCCGACTTGGCCATCTCGTAGAACGCGTAGCGCTCGACGCCGACCAGCGGCCACGGCTTGCCCTCGGCGTGGTCGATCGCCGCCTGCACCTCCTGCTGCACCGGCGTGACCTCCCCGGGATGGCCGACGACCTCCATCCGCACTGCGGCGTCGTCGATGAAGGTGTCGAGCGGCAGCACCGACAGCACCGCCGCGACGGCGCGCGCCGCACCGACATTGTCGATGCGCAAGAGTTCGCCGAAGACGGTCTGACGGGCGATCGCATCCGCCGGAAAATTGGTGTCGCAGATCACCAGCCGGTCGCCATGCCCCATCGCGCGGAGCGCATAGAGCACGTCGGCATTGAGCAGCGGGTCCAGTCCCTTGAGCATGACGTCTCCTGTGATTTTTTTTGAGCAGACCACGGAGCGCGGCGCTCGGCAAGATCCGGTCGCCGCCACGCCGCACGCCACACCGCACGCTACGCTCCGATGCGCCTGACCTCGCCGACCACGCGCAGATCGATGCTGCCGATCAGCTCCGTCCGCAAGGCTTCAGCCTCGGCCAGCGCCGCCATCGTCTGGCGCAGCGTGCTGACATTCGACCCGAGCGAGACGATGCCGCCCAGCACCGCCGCGATCGCGCCGAGCAACGCCACCGCGCTCGACCCGAGCAGGCCCAGCACTACGCCGAGCAGCAACGCGGCGCCGCCGGAGATCACGATCTTCGACGCCAGGATGATCTTGCGGCACCGCTCGGCCATGTCGGCCAGCTGCTCGATCCGCGCCTCGATGAGGGAGATCTGTCCGCTCCGGTCGTCCTCGTCCAACACTCGCGCCGTCCTCCGCGACATCGCCGCCAGCAGCAGGGCTGCGGCCCGTCCTTGGCATGCCCGTCGCTTGCCGCGCGAGCCTACGATGCCGCCGTCACCCCGGCAACCACCCGCGGCGGCCTGCGCTTCCGCGGAACAAAGCTGGCAACTCCGGATTGTCGTGATCGAAATTTCCACACAGCAACACGGTGAGGCGACAATGGCTGCAGACAGCCTGAAGACACTGCACACGGCCCTGGTCGATGCGCGCAACGGCTATCAGGAAGCGGCAAGGGACGCCGAGACCCCGGCGCTGAAGGCGCTGTTTGCCGAGATGATCGCGCTCAAGGAGCGGGATCACGCCGAGCTGCACGACGCGCTCAAGCGGATGGGCGAGACCCCGGACGAGTCCGGCTCCTTCATGTCCACGGTGCACCAGACCGTCATCCGCGTCCGCTCCGCGGTGACCGGCCTCGGCAGCAATGCGCTCTCCTCCTTTGCCAGCGGCGAGGAGCAGATCCTCAGCCAGTACGACGCCGCGCTGGCGGACTGCGCCGGTGATGCCGCCACCACGGCGACGCTGCGCCGGCAGCGCGAGACGCTGCAGGCGAAGATCGCGCAGATGAAGCAGCTCGCCGCCTGAGCGCCGGACGTGCCGAACCCGACAACCGACGAGCACTTCATGCGGGAGGCGATCAAGGTCGCCACGCAGGACGGCGCGGATCCCGCGCTGTCGCCGATCGGCTGCGTGATCGTGCTGGGCTCCGAGATCATCGCCGCCGAGCGCAATCACGTCGCCCAAAAGCACGATGCCACGGCGCATGCCGAGATCGAGGCCATCCGCGCCGCCGGCCGCGGCTTCGACGATGGCGAACTGCGCGGCGCCACGCTCTACACCACGCTGCAGCCGTGCGGCATGTGCACGATGGCCTCGATCTGGAGCAAGGTCGGCCGCATCGTCTTCGGCGCCGGCCGCGACGACGTGCACCAGATGTATTTCGAGGCACGGCACATCGACACGCTGAAATTCGTCGCGGACGCCTATCGCGACGATATCACGATCGAGGGCGGCGTCCTGCGCGAGGCCTGCAGCAAGCTGTATTATCGTCCCTGGGACGACGTCCCGATCGAGGACCAGGGCAACCGCTAGAGGCGGGACGCGCTCGCCGCGGGTGGCCGGCAGAACGATCCAGATCCAGCCGGTCGCCGCCGACGTTCAGGCGAGAGCCATCAGGAGGCCCCACCGTGCCGCGACGCCTGCTCACGACCGCACTCCTCGCAGGGTTCATCGCCATGCCGTACCAGAGCCACGCCTCCCCTCTCGAACCATACAAATGGAAGAACCGCATCCTGGTCGTGACCGGCCCCGACGACACCGCCGCGCGGCAGCAGCGCCGGATCTATGAGACGGCCAAGGCGGGCATGACCGAGCGCCAGATCCTCCTGCTCGAAGCGGTCGACGACAGCGCCGCGTCCCGGCAATTGCGGACAGCGCTCGGCACCGATGGCCGCCGCTTCAAGGCGCATCTGATTGGCAAGGACGGCCACACGGCGTTCACGTCGGACACGCCGATCTCGGCCGACGCTCTGTTCGATCGCGTCGATGCGATGCCGATGCGGCAGGACGAGATGCGGCGCGAGAGGTCGCGATGAGGCACCGCGCACGATGGCGCCTTCGGATGACGAACAAGACGAGTTGGACCGCTGTTTGCTGTGGCGCGCTCAACCGGCGCCCGTCTCCCTGATCTCCACCCGGATCGGCGTCGGATCGAAGCCGTTGCAGGGATTGTTGACCTGGGGACAGTTCGAGATCACGAACAGGACGTCCAGTTCGGCGGTCACGTCGACGTAGTTGCCAGGGGCCGAGGGGCCGTCCAGCACGGTGAAATTGCCCGAGGGCTCGATCGGCACGTTCATGAAGAAGTTCAGGTTGGAGACGATGTCGCGCTTGGTCAGGCCGTGTCGGGACAGCTCCAGGATGAAGTTCTCCCTGCAAGCATGCAGATAACGCGTCGCCTCGCCGAAACGGACCGCGTTGCTCTCGCACGAGCAGCAACCAGCAGACGTGTCGTGGCGGCCGCAGGTATCGGCGGTGATCCGCGCCATGACCCGGCCGCGGTTGGACATCAGCCGCGTGCCGAGTTCGAGATAGGCCGAACCCTGGACACGCAGCGTGTCCTGCGCGCTGTAGCGCTCGGCGGTGTCATCGGCAACATACATCAGCGCATCGACCGCCTGCTCGCCTTCGCTGTCGATGATGCGCAGGGTCTGGCTCCTCTTCAGCACGCGTGACCAGGGCTGCTCGGCGGGAATATCGAACGCATAGATGACATGGCCCGGATCGATCGATGACATGGCCACGCTCCTCAGGCGAACAACCGATCGGTGAATGCGTAGGCCCGCAACGCTTCCGGCGACGCGGTGCGGCAGACGTCGTTGGCCGCGGGCGGCGGCGGCCGGTGCCGGATCAGCGTGATCGGTGCGGTCGCCGCGGGCCGCGCCGGATCGAGCGGATGGGCGCAGTTGGAGACGGCGACGATCAGATTCATCTCGGCGCGCAGGTCGACGAAATCGCCGGGACGTTTGCGCTCTGCATGCCAGACGAACCGCCCGGCCGCATCTGTGGTGACCGGCGCAAAGAACGTCACGCATGGCGGGATGTCGCGCAGGCCCAGTCCGATCTTGGCCGCGGCCGAGATGAAGTTCGCCTGCGTGTTGCGCGTCACCTCGCCATGGGTCGACTGCGTCGAGTCCGCCGTCGAGCCACCGACCAGGAGATCATGCGCGCCGCTCGTATCCTCGATCACCGAGAGCAGCACCCGTCCCATGTCCGACAGGATCATGCGGCCCTTCGACAGCGCTGCGCTCCATTGCACCTTCACGGTGTCGGCGCAGTTGATGCGCTCGCTCGGGTCCTCGCTGCGCCACGCCAGCAGCGACACGCTCGAGCAGCCCTGATCATCTCTGATGCGCAGCGCCTCGCCGCGCGACAGCCGCACCGTCGCGTGCCACCCCGGCGGCACCTGCTCGGTCTGAATGATCGCATCCGCGGCGACTGGCGCGCCGTCGAGCGCCGTCGGCGGCGGCAGTTGCTTGAGCTCCTGCCCCGCCGCACGCAGCTCCTCATAGCGGCGGCGGTTGGCGGCGGCCCGCTCGGCCTTGCTTGCTCCGCTCATGCTGATGTCACCGTGAAATGCGCCTCGACCGGCTTACCGGCCTTGCCATTGATCGGCAGGATGTCCTGCGGACAGGCCGAGAACGCGATCACCAGATCCATCTCCGCGCGCAGGCGCACATGGCCGCCGGGCACCGGGCGCGGCGGCGCGGCGAAGCCGAGCGTACCCTGGGCGTCCCATGGAATGTTCATGAACAGATTGAGCGGACTCGGCACCTCCGGCGGAGTCAAGCCGAGCTCCGCCATGCCAGCAAACAGATTGTCGGTGCAATTGTCGTGATGGCCCTCGTGACCGAGAAACGCGTAGCGGTAGCGGTCGCAGGCCGCGATCAGCGTATCGTGGATGCCGCCCGACGTGTCTTCGATCAAGGTCAGGATCGGTCGACGCCTGTTGGTCCGGAGCACGTCGCCCGGCCGCGGCACCAGATGCAGCGAATGCGCCCGCGTATGCTCGTTCGACATGAACTCGGAGAGGTCGGCGCGATTGAAGGCCCAGGTGTCGACCACCTGCTCGCCATGAGTATTGATCACGGTAACCACCTGTCCGGCGCTGACGAACGCCGCCTTGCCTCGCCGTGCCGGGATCTCGATCGGGTCCATCGTGCTCTCCATCACGGCTTGTAGGCGACCAGGTCGATCTCGACGATGCCGCCGCGCGCCAGATCGCAGACGCCGATCGTGGTGCGGCCGGGCCGGTGCGCATCGTCGAAATGGCTCGAGAAGATCGCGTTCATCGGCGCGTAGTCGCGCTTGAAATCGGTCAGGTAGATCCGGGCGAACACGACGTTCGCAAAGCTCATGCCGCAGCCCTTCAGCACCCGCGCAAGGTTGTCCATCACCTTGCGCGTCTGTGCCTCGATGCCATCGGGAAGCGGCAGTGCGTCGTCATCGGGGTCGGTCGCGAGCTGGCCGGTGACGAAGAGGAAGGGACCAGCCCGCACCGCATGGCTGTACGGCGTGACCGGCTTTGGCGCATCCGGAAGCAGATGATAGATCGGATCCATGATGTGTCCTCGCTGTTCTCCTCGTTATCCGGCGGCGTAGCGCTGGATGAACTGGCGCGCTCGTTCGGTGTCCGGATTGACGAAGAAGCGCTCCGGCGGCCCGGTCTCGACGACGCGGCCACGGTCGAGAAACAGAATGCGGGTGGCAGCGTCGCGCGCAAACCCCATCTCATGGGTCACGATCACCATCGTCCGGCCCTCGCGGGCGAGCTCGCGCATCACCAGCAGCACCTCGCCGACCAGCTCGGGATCCAGCGCGCTGGTCGGCTCGTCGAACAAGAGAACATCCGGCTTCATCGCCAGCGCGCGCGCAATGCCGACGCGCTGCTTCTGTCCACCGGACAGCCGCGCCGGGAACACGTCGCTCTTGTCGGAGAGCCCGACCTTGGCGAGCAGCGCCATCGCTTCCTCGCGCACCTCGGCCGCCGGGCGCTTCTGCACTTGCACCGGCGCTTCCATGAGATTCTGCAGGACCGTCAGATGCGGCCACAGCGCGAAGTGCTGGAACACCATGCCAATCCGCGTGCGGACCCGCGACAGCTCGCGATCGGACATCACGACGCCGCCATTGTTGATGCCGATCCGGTCGCCGTTGAGATAGATCTGACCGGCATCGGGCCGCTCCAGCCAATTGATGCAGCGAAGCAGGGTCGACTTGCCGGAGCCGGACGGACCGAGCACGCAGACCGTCTCGCCGCGCGTCACCGTGAAGCTGATGTCGGTGAGGACCTCGAGGTCGCCGAAGCGCTTGGAGATGCCGGCGACGTCGAGCACGGGCATGTCGTCGATCATTCCACCCTCCCCCTCAGCGCCGCGCAGCCGCGAGCCGGTCGATGCCGCTGACGCCCGCCTCGATCACCAGGCAGAGTCCCCAATAGAGGACCACAGCGGTGATGAAGGCGGCGAACGGCACGTAATGGCGAGACTGGATCGAGCTCGCGGCATGCGTCAGCTCGGGCAGCGCGATGATGGTGAGGAAGGCACTGTCCTTGACGATCTGGATCATCTGATTGCCGATCACGGGACCCGCGGCGAGCAGCAGCGGCGGCAGGATGATGCGCCGGAACAGACGCGGCCCTGAGAAGCCGAAGGCGATCCCCGCCTCGATCGGCTCGCGCGGCTGCGCCGCCCAGGCGCCGCGCAGGATCTCAGCGAGATAGGCCGCGTGATAAACCGTCAGCGCGACCAGTCCCGAGCTCCAATTGTCGAGCCGGATGCCGAACGACGGCAGCCCGTAGTAGACGATGTAGGCGAACAGCAGGAAGGGCACGCATCGCATGCCGTCGACGAACACCCGGACGGTCAGCGCCAGCCACCGCTGTTTCGACATCAATGCGGGTGTCAGGCCGAAGGCGATCACGAGCCCGGCGATGGCTGACAGCACCGAGAGAATCGTGGTGTTGCCGAGCCCGCTGAGGAGCAGCCCCCGCTCGCTCCAGACGATGGCGAAGTCCCGGATCATGCGGCCTCGGCTGCGAGCTGGCGCCGCTCGATGAAGCGTTGCAGCGACACCAGCGCGAACACGATCGGCGCGTACATCGCGATCGCCACCAGGAACGGCGGCAGCGGTTCATAGGTCTCGGCGCCGATGCGCACCGCGGCGCGGGTGATGTCGACGACGCCGACGACCGCCAGCACCGGCGTGACCTTGATCAGCAGCGACATCTCGTTGACGAGGCCGGGAAGACTGACCCGCACGATCTGCGGCAGAACGATGCGGCGGAAGCGCAGGAGCGCGTGCATGCCGACCGACTGGGCGGCCTCGTACTGCTCCTTCGGGAAGTTCATGAGCGCGGCGCGCCAGACCTCGCAGTTGAATGCCGATGTGTTCATCACCAGGGCCAGGATCGCCGCCGACACCGGACCGATCGCAATTCCGACATTGGGCAGCGCGAAGAACAACAGCAGCAGCAGCGTCACGAGCGGCGTCGCGCGCAAGACCGAGACATAGACGGCCACGATGCGGGAAGCGACGGGGACGTCGGCCCAGCGCAACAGCGCCAGGCCGAGGCCGATCGGCAGCCCGACCAGGATGCCGACAAAGGACAGAGTCACCGTCACGACGGCGCCCTGCAGGATGGCGAGCACGTCGGCCGCGCTCATCAGCATCCATCCGTGGCGTCGCCGGCCGGCCGCGTCCCGGCGAGGAACACCGCGCGGCGGACCAGACCGGCGCGAAGCGATCGCCACCCCAACATCATTTGCACCTCGATCGCCGGATCAGAATTCCGGCTCGAAAGTGACCGGAAGGTCCGGGAAGGCCTCACCGAACCACTTCTTCTGCAATTCCGCGAAGCGCCCGGTCTCCTTCTCCTTGGCAATGAAGCCGTTCAGGAATTCCACGAGTTCGGTATTGCCCTTGGCGACCGCCCAGGCAGGAAAGGACTTGCCCGAGACCGGCTCGCCGACGGCGAACACGTTCGGCTTCTCGGCGACCAGCGCCTTGATGTTGATGATGGTGTTGACGACATAGTCGACGCGGCCAAGCGCGAGATCCTGATAGGCTTCCGGATAGGACGTGTATTCGACCACCTTGCCGAGCTTGCCGCCCTCCTTCTCCAGCATGGTCTGGAGTTCCGGCAGACGGCCGAGCAGCGCGCTGCCCGCCTGCACGCCGACGGTCTTGCCGCTGAGATCCTTGATCGCGTTGATGCTCTTGTCGTCCTTGCGCTTCACATAATAGTGCGTTGCGTCGGCGATCGGGCTGGTGAAGTCGAGCGACTTCTTGCGCTCCTTGGTGATGATCGCGGCGGTAATGGCGACGTCGTATTTGCCGGTGGAGACGCCCGCCAGGATGCCGGTCCAGGGCAGAATCTGCTGCTTGATCTCGAACGGCGCGTATTTGCGCAAATCCTCGATCAGCTCGTTGTCGAAGCCGGTCGGCTTGCCGTCCTTGACGAACTCGAAGGGACGGAAATCGTCCTCGGTGGCGACGATCAGGCCACGCTTCTTGATCTCGTCGAGGCTGCCGGCCTTGGCATTGAACGCGGCAGGCAGCGTCAGCGCGGCCGCCAGCAGCGCCAGCGCGACGCGCCGCGAGGGCGCCGACAGGCGGGGAAACGAAGGCTTGGTCATGTCGCATCTCCTCATATGAACTGATCAGTCGAAGCTGAAGCCGTGCGCGCGCAGATACGGGCGAAAGGCGGCGCCCTCGGCCTTGGCGGCCTGCCGCGCCTTGTCCTCGGACCACCCGTAGAAATCGGCCTCGCCGAACTCGGCGTTGCCGCGCTGCTGCTCTTTCGGAATCGCGTGCCGCGCATGACGCCGCCGGTCGTAATCGTCGAGCGCCGCCGGCAGCGCATCGTCGCCGTAGCGATCGAGATGGGTGGTGATGCTGCGCGGCAGCCGCAGGCTGACATGGCCCTCCCCGGCGGGATAGCCGAGGCACAGCCCGGCGACCGGAAACACCATGTCAGGAAGCTCCAGCACCTTGGCGACCGTGTCGATCTCGTTGCGGATGACGCTGATGGGACAGGTGCCGAGGCCGGCGGACTCCGCGCACAGGATCATGGTCTGCAACGCCAGCGCCGCATCGACCGAGGCGTTGAAGAAGCCTTCGAGCGTGCCGTTCCTGACCGGCTTGCCGCGCAGTTCACCGATCCGCTGCAGCCGCCGCGCATCGCCGAGAAACACGAAGAACACCGGCGACGCTCCGATCCACGGCATGCTCGGAAACAGGCTGCCGATCGCCGCCCGCTTCTCAGCGTCGCGCACCCGCATGACCGAGGCCTGCTGGAAGTCCGACTTGGCCGATGCGCTCAGCGCGCAGGCCACGAGAACGTCGAGAAGCCCCTCTTCCGGCATCCTGTCGCCATAGCGGCGGACGGTCTTGCGTGACATCACGCCGCGCAGGAAATCATTGGCCTCGACGTTGTCGCCATCGGGTCCGCCGTCTCCGAAGCGTGTGGTGAGGGCATCGGCAAGCTTGGACATCACGGCGACCTTCTCTCGACACGCGCGACGCATCCCTTACAACGCTCGCCGTCGGCCAGCGCAATGATCGGCGGGTCCCACCGCGGCAGATATCGCATCGCACACCCCACGCGCTGCGACATCAGTGTCGCCGCCCCGGATTCATTCTCGCCACGACTTTCGCGCAGCTACCATTCAGGCTGTCAGCAAGGGATGTGCCAGATGTCCCGGACGTCGGCGCATCGCGGCGTTCGCGCGCCGGCTCACGGTGAAATCTCCACGGAAATTGAGCAGCCAAATTCGCTGCTTGCGGACAAAACGCCGCAGTGTCGAAATGCGGAGCATGCTTCGTATTGACGGCGTCAGTTGCCCCGCCCGGACACCGCGCTGCGGCGACGCGCTGCTTTTCGGGCAGCACCATGCCCACAATCTAATCGGGGCTCATCGCGATCGGACGCGGTCAGGCCGGCGGCCGCGTCGCGCCACGCCTTTGCCCTTGCGCCTCGACGATCGCCCGCATCATCGCGATGAAATGCTTCTGATCGGCCGTCGTCAGGTCGGCAACCGTCGCGAGATGCGCCGCACGCGCCGGCCGCTCGATCTTGCGCAGCAATGCCGCGCCGGATCGGGTCAGGCGGCAGGTCCGCGACCGCCGGTCGCGGGGTCCGACACTGCGATCGATGAAGCCGCGCGCCTGCAGCCGCTTCAACGCGCCGGTCGTGGTGGTGCGGTCGAGAGCGATGTCCTGGGCCAGCGCCGTCTGATCCGCCGTTCCCCTTTTTGCCAGCGCTGTCAGCAGGCTGTACTGCAACGGCGTGATCTCAAAGGCGGCACATTTCTCCTGGAACAGCGCGACATGGATCTGATGCAGCCGTCTGATCAGATAGCCCGGTCGCTCCTCGAGCGGCCACGACGCACCTGCTTTCCGCTTGTTCCTTCCGGCCATCGAACGGCTCCCGCATAAGCGCTGATCACGCTGCATCAATTTGAAGCTGTCTATGGCACGGATCTTGATGTAATGCGAAGCATGCTTCGTAAATCGGCCGGCGTATCGTTGGTGCTGGCTCATCGAGCAAGGTTTTGATCGGGACAAACATATTGTCCGGAAAGGAGAGCTTGCATGTCCGTGAGCGCCTCGTTCGACCTGCTGCTGCGCGGCGGCCGCGTCATTGATCCCGCCTCCGGGATCGATGGA
>NZ_CAFJ01000031.1 GCF_000239795.1 Bradyrhizobium sp. STM 3809
CGCAGCGACACCGGGCGGCCGGCGGCGGCGGCCGGCGTCCCGGGCTGCGGCGGAGGCGGCGTCAGGCGCGCGAGCTCCTGGTTCTCGGTGACAGTGTCGCCCTCCTTGACCAGCACATCGGTGACCCGCGAGCCCTCCTGATCGGCGCCGACCACCGCCTCGCGGCGAGGCACGATGAAGCCGGTGACGCGGACCAGGTCGGAGAAGCAGGCCTTGCCGGCCTTGGTCACCAGCACCTGGGCCTGCATGCGCGGCTCCTCCGCGGCCTCGTGCGGGCGGTGCTCGTACCAGTAATAGGCCGCGAACAGGGCCACGAAGACCACGGCGGTGGCTACGGTTTTGAGGGATTTCGGCAGCGTCATCGGGGAGCAGATCCGGTCGGCGCGAGATGCGGTGTGACGATGGAGCGGGCACTCCCGCTGTGAGGGCGAGACAGGGTCCGACAAGACGATGCGTCCCGCAAGCCTGCGAGACGCATCCGCTGATGCCGATCCCTTGTCACGCGGCCCCCGACGCGCTGGTGGAGAGGCGGCGCTATTTGGCGGCCGCCGTCTTGCTCTGCATGTTGACGACCTGGACGCGGCGGTTCACCTCGGCCAGCGGCTGGCTCGGATCCTTCAGCTTGCTCTTGCCGTAGCCGACGGTGACCAGGTCGGCGCCGGCGATGCCGAACTTCTCGACCAGGTAGCGCTTGATCGAATCGGCGCGCCGCTCCGACAGGTCCTGATTGTAGGCGTCGCCGCCTGCGGCATCGGTGTGGCCGGCGACGACGAAGGTCGATCCCTTGAGGTCGGGGCTGGTCAGCGCGCGGCCGAGCGCCTGCACCGAGGGCATCGACTTCTGGCTGATATTGGCCGAGTTGTAGTCGAAGGTGATCTCGAGATCGATGTTCGGCTTGGTCTTGGCGACCGCCGCGATCTCCTCGCGCTCCGCCGTCGACAGCGAGCGGGTCGAGCGGCCGCGAATGCTCTGCAGGAACTTGTCCTGCTCCGGGTTGGCGGCGGGGGCGGCCTCCGCCTGCGGCGCCATCGACAGGCCGCGGGTCAGCGGCTTCTTCGGACCGGCCAGCGCGCGGACGATCTGGTCTTCGGTCACGTCCTCGGCAAAGGCCTGGGTGATGCTCAGCGTCACGGAAGCGCTCAGCATCGTGGCGACCAGGAGGCCGGTCAGGCTGGCGGCCTTAAACGGATTCGTCTTCGGTGCGGTCATCGCAATTCCCTCCTCGCGCAGAAACTCACGCGAACTCATGTCCCGCCTCGCCGCGAACGCCCGCTCACGACCTCGGCTGTTCGCGTTTATGTCGGTCCGACCGGTCCCGGGGTTCGAGACGGCCGGCTCGCGCGCGCAAAAATTCAGCGCACGCCGTAGCTCTCGAACTCGCGGACGATGTTCGGATCCATCGCCTTGGCATTGGCGATGTCGAGCGCGCCCTCCTGCGCAGCGCCGTTGCGCTGCTTGGCGAGGCCGCGCCCGTACAATGATGACGTCAGCCGCGGATTGATCTTCAGCGCGGCGTCGAAATCGGCGATCGCGTTCTTGGTGGCGCCGCTCTTGAGATTGACGAGGCCGCGGCTGTCGAGCGCGTCGACGAAATTCGGCCGCAGCCGCAGCGCCTCGTTGCAGTCGCGCAGCGCCGCCTGCAGCTCGCCGACGACGGTCCGCGCCCAGCAGCGGTTGTTGAGCGCCTCGACATCCTTCGGATTGATCCGGATGCTCTCGTCGAAATCGCGGATCGCCTGCGGATAGGCGCCCTTGCTGGCATAGACCTGGCCGCGCCGGTACAGCGCGGCGGCATCGTCCGGATTGGCCGCGATCTTGGCGGTCAGGCCCTTGATGGTCGGATCCTCTGACAGGGGATCCGCGGGCGGCGGGGGCGGCGGTGCCGGCACGTTGGCGGACGGCGTATTGTTGGCCACCACGGGCGGCTGCGGCGTCGGAACGGGCGGCGCAACGACGGGCGGCGGAGGCGGCGGCGTATCCACCTTCTGCACCGGCGGCGTCGGCGGCGGAGGTGGCGGCGGCACGGGCGGCAGTGGCGGCGCGACCACGACCTGGGTCGGCGTGGGCGAAGGCGTCGGAACCGCGACCGGCCCCGGCGGGCTGTCGGCCGGCGGATTGGGCCGCGGGCCACCCGCACCCGGCACGAACGAGAAATCCTCCGCCAGCGACGACGAGATCCACGGCACCTGCTCGCTGCGCGAGGCGCGGGTGACGCCGACGCGGGTGCGGTTCAGCGTCTCCTCTGCGGTGAGGTCGGGAACACGGATCTCCTTCAAGAGCTCCTGCACGAACAGGCTGCGATCACGGCCGGTGTCGGACACCACGGAGGAGAGCGCGGCCGAGTACATGACCAGCGTACCACTCGGCGCGATCACCGGCGCGAGCCCGGACGACGCGGTCCGGAACCGGCGCTCATAGGGATTGCGGCGAGAGGCATCGAGCAGCGCGATCTTGACGCCGGCACCGCGGCTGTTGATCTCCTGCAGCACCTGCTCGAGGCCGATGCCGTCGCGCCGCACGTCGGCTTCCTGCCAGATCTGCGCATCGACCGGGATCATGTAGCTGGTGCGGCTCGACTGGATGCCGTAGCCCGAGAAGAACAGCAGCGCGACCGAGCCCGGCTTGATCTTGCCATAAAGACGCTCGAGCGCGCGGCGCATCGTATCGCCGGTCGCGTTCTCCAGCGTCTCGACCGCGAAGCCGTCACGCTTCAGCTCGTCGGTGAGGTCGCGCGCATCGTTGATCGGTTCCTTCAACGGCGCCTCGGCATCGGGATATTTGGCATTGCCGATGACCAGGGCGAAGCGGTCGCCGGCCGCGTGCGCGGACCGGGAGAACCCGACCGACGTGGCAACAGAGACCATCAAGGCGAGCAGAAACAGCAGGCGGAAAGTCATCACGATGGCGGTCCAGCGGTCCAGCAAACAGGCGCCGTCCAGCTTGCGCCGCGGCGACATTAACCCACGCGTCAGGCATTATCAAATCGCCGTGACGACACGTCAACTGCTTGTGGCAGCTGAAGAATCCTCGCGAGCGGCAGCCGCTGACGAAAGCATCTCGAAGATCCTTTTCGTCCGACGACGTGGCCGACCATGCAGCGATCCCGGCGGCCCGTAATGTGAGAAGCCTCACGCTGTGTCGCCGCCGCCCGCGCTCCGGTTCGATTGCAGCGCGGTTGACCTCGTTGCGCAGCGGTGGCTCGATGCCGCCGGAGCCGAGCAACGACAAGCCAACCGACGGGACGACACGATGGGGAACGCCGAGATCTACGCGCTGCGCTATGCGACGATGGGATCGCGCAGCCTGCACATGAATTTCCTGCAGCCCGATCCGCACGATACGACGGCGCAGGACCTCGACTATTTCGTCTGGCTGATTCGCACCGGGGGCCGCGACATCCTGGTCGACACCGGCTTCAATGCCGCGGAGGCGCAGGCCCGCAACCGCAAGCTGACCCGCAATCCCGTCGACGCGCTCGCGGCGTTCGGCGTCAACGCCGCCGACATCCGCGACATCATCGTCACGCATCTGCATTATGACCACGCCGGCAATCTCGACCGCTTCCCGAACGCGCGCTTTCATCTGCAGGAGCGCGAGATGGCCTATGCGACGGGGCGCTGCATGTGCAACGGCCTGTTGCGCCACCCGTTCTCGGTCGAGCACGTCACCACCATGGTGCGCCACGTCTATGGCGAGCGCGTCACCTTCCACGCCGGCGAGGGCGAGGTCGCGCCCGGCATCACCGTGCACCGGGTCGGCGGCCATTCCGACGGCCTGCAGGTGGTCCGCGCCGCCACCGCGCGCGGCCCGGTCGTGCTCGCCTCCGACGCCGCGCACTACTACGCCAATCTGCAGCGCCGCAGCCCGTTTCCGATCGTCTACAATGTCGGCGACATGGCCCTGGGATGGGAGACGATCGAGCGGCTCGCGGGCCATCCGGACCGCTTCATCCCCGGGCACGATCCGCTGGTGACCGAACTGTATCCGCGCGTCAACGACGCGGCGGATGCGTACGCGCTGCACGTCGCGCCGAAGCGGTCGTTTGCGAAGTAATCACGTCACGAAGCGCCCCCGTAGGGTGGGCAAAAGCGCGTTGCGCAGTATCTCGGCGCCCACAAATCATCGGCGCCGTGCCCACCATCGGCATCACCACCGCGAATGGTGGGCACAGCGCGCGATATGTTCCCCGCTCAACTAGCAGGTCGGGCGCGCCTTTGCCCACCCTACGGCACTGTTAGTTGATCACCCACCGCCGTCGTCCCGGCCTTGAGCCGGGACCCATACTCCGCGGCGGTTGTGGTGAGCGGGATGCGACGCCGCGCCTGCCTCGAATGGTGTCCTGTGGTTATGGGTCCCGGCTCAAGGCCGGGACGACGGCGGAGGTTGCCGATGCGGCCTGGCTCTATTGAAGCCGGATGGCCGTGGCCGCAGCAAAGCTTACCCGCTCACCGCAGCTCCACCACCGCCTTCTTGGACAGATGCTGGCCGAGGAAGGTCGCGTCCCAGTTGGTGAGGCGGACGCAGCCGTGGGATTCTGTCTTGCCGACCTTGGAGGGCTCGGCGGTGCCGTGAATGCCGTAGCCCTGGCCGATCGACAGGCCGATCCAGTAGACGCCGACGGGATTGTTCGGACCCGGCTTGATGTCGAACGGCTTGCGCGCCTTCACGCCCTTGAACTTGTAGTCCGGGTTGTAGCGGTAGTTCGGGTTGGCATCGATCGATTCCACCTTGAAGCTGCCGACTGGCGTCGGCTTGTCGTCGCTGCCGACGGTGGCCGGGAACATCGCGACGCGGTTGCCGTCCTTGTCGAAGGCCTGCACGGTCTCGGCCTGCTTGTCGATGTCGAGGCGGGTGATCTCCGGCACCGTCTCGTCCGGCTTCATCACATTGGCGACGGCGATCTCCTCGCCGGCGTGCTCGAAGCTGCTCCTGGGATTGAGCGCCTTGAGCAGCGCCTCGCTCATGTGGAACTTCTCGGCCAGCGCCTCACGCGGCGAGGTGTAGCCGAGCCGCGGCAGGTCCTTCATGTCTTCCATGTGCCGGGGCAGCTTCTTCAGGAACGGGCCCCTCACGTCGTCACGGGTGATCTTGTAGGTCACGATCGCCGGGGCCTGGTCCTGGCGCAGCGCGTCCCACAATTCCGGCGTCAGGTTCGATCCGCTGGAGAGGCCCCGGGCGGCGGCGAAGGCCGCCAGCGCCTTGCGCGCATTGTCGCCGAAGCGGCCGTCGATCTCGCCGGGCGAGACATGGGCGCGGTCGAGCAGGACCTCGGCGCGGATCGCCAGCGGATCCATCTTGTCCTCGGCCGGCGGCCGGTTGCGCAGCTCGGCGGCGTTGACCGAATCGGCCGTCAACTCGGCGGCGGACGCCGGCATCGCGAGGCCGATCAAAAGCAGAAGCGGTATCCAGAGCCGAGCCATGAGCGTGAGTCCGAAGCGACAAGGACGGCATCAACGTGGCGGCTGCCGATAAGTTCGGCCGGCGATGAACGTCGCGGGGGTGTGGGGCGACTATGCAAGCAGATGGGTCTGCTGGCCCGGCGGTCGCGCGTCTGCTATCCCGGCGAGAACCGCGCAGTGAATTGGGGTCGCGAGGAATCGGGTTTCGCATGGGACAGTCCGGAGTTGCCGTCTTGAGCCGCCCGCTGGCGCTGGTCGCCGCAAGCCTCATGGCCGTGTCCCAGATGGCGCTGACCCCGGCGGCCTCCGCCGCCGACAATGCCGAGGCGCCGAAGGGCGCCGCGGTCAACGTGCTCAAGGCCGCCAAGGCCTGCTTCGACAACACTGTCGAGGTGTCCGGGATGGTGCTGGCGCGCGACGAGACTGCGGTCCGGCCGGACCGCCCGGGCCTCAAGGTCGCCGAGGTGATGGTCGATGCCGGCGACACCGTCACGGCCGGACAGAACTTGGCGCGGCTGACGCCGCCCGAGGGCGGCACGATCATGGTGCAGGCGCCGGTCGCCGGCACCATCCTCTCGTCCACCGCCACCATCGGCGCCTTCGCCTCGGGACGCGGCGAGGCGCTGTTCTCGATCATCGCCCGCAACGAATATGACCTGGTCGGGCTGGTGCCATCAGCCCAGATCGGCAAGCTCGCCGTCAATCAGACCGCGCGGATCCGTATCGTCGGGGCCGGCGAGGTCGACGGCAAGATCCGCCGCGTCGCGCCGACCGTCGAGCCGAACAGCCAGCTCGGCCAGGCTTTCATCGCCATCAACGGCACGGCGCGGCTGCTGGTGAACGCGTTCGGCCGCGCGGTGATCAAGATCGGCCAGAGCTGCGGCGTCGCGGTGCCGCTGACCGCCATCCTGTACGATTCCGACGGCACCGTCGTGCAGGTCGTGCGCGCGCAGCGGATCGAGACAAAGCGCGTCGAGATCGGCCTGATGGCCGGCGGCCAGGTCGAGATCAAGGACGGCCTCGCCGAGGGCGAAATCGTCGTCACCCGCGCCGGCGCCTTGCTGCGCGAAGGCGATCCGGTGCGCCCGGTGATGGCGAGCAATTGAGGAGCGGCACGAA
>NZ_CAFJ01000030.1 GCF_000239795.1 Bradyrhizobium sp. STM 3809
TTGCCGCCATCTCGTATCCGACCTCGGATACACGATTCTCGTCCTTGACAAGCTTACCTACGCCGGAAACACAGCGTCACTGGCGCCCGTGATGTCGAGCCCGAACTTTTCGTTTGAGCGGGTCGACATCTGCGAAAAGGAACAAGTGCGGCAAGCACTTTCGGCTTTCGCTCCGGACGGCATCATCCACCTCGCCGCGGAAACCCACGTTGATCGCTCCATCGACGGTCCGGATCACTTCATTCAGACCAATCTGATTGGCACTTTCACGTTGCTCGAAGCTGCTCGCGGATATCTCAATGGGGAGGGGCGTGCGAAAACAGACTGCTTTCGCTTCATTCATGTGTCGACAGATGAAGTCTTCGGCTCGCTTGGGGAGACAGGTCTGTTCACGGAGACAACGGCGTACGATCCAAGCTCGCCCTATTCAGCGAGCAAGGCCGGATCAGATCATTTGGCACGTGCTTGGCAGCGAACCTACGGATTGCCAGTCATCGTCTCGAACTGCTCCAATAATTATGGACCGTATCAGTTTCCAGAGAAGCTCATTCCGCTGATGATACTGAACGCCCTGCAAGGAAAGCCGCTCCCCATTTATGGCGATGGCGGTAACATCCGCGACTGGCTGTTTGTCGATGATCACGCTCGCGCGCTGGCTTTACTGCTCGAACGAGGAATGCCCGGCACGACCTATAACATCGGTGGACGGACCGAACGCCGCAACATCGAAGTTGTCGAACAAATCTGTCATTGTCTAAATCGGCTGCGCCCCACCGGCAGTCCGTATGAGCGGCTTATGTCCTTTGTGGCGGATCGGCCCGGCCATGACCGCCGCTATGCACTCGATTGCAGCAAGTTGGAGCGCGAACTCGGCTGGAGGGCTCAGGAGACGTTTGAGACCGGGATTGAGAAGACCGTGCGCTGGTATCTCGATCGTTCGGATTGGTGGAAGCCGTTACGCGCGGTCTATCGTGGCGAGCGCATCGGCGCGTCGAGGTAATTCTTGAAGCCGCTGCGATTATATGTCCTCGGACAGCAGGGCCAAGTCGCCAGAGCTCTGCAGGAGGTTTCTGAGCGCCGGCCTGACGTCGTGGTTGGCTTTGGCGGACGCAATGATTTCGATATTGCGGATGTCGATGCCGTCCTCGCTGCGTTGCGTGACTTTAGGCCCGATTTCGTGATCAATCCCGCAGCCTATACCGCGGTTGATCGCGCGGAGGAGGAATCGGCTGTCGCATATCATGTCAACCGCGATGGCGCGAAAGCGGTCGCAGAAGCAAGTGCGTGCATGGAAATCCCGACTATCCATCTGTCGACAGACTATGTCTTCGACGGCACAAAGTCGACGCCCTACGCGGAGGATGACGCGACTGCTCCGATGAGCGTCTATGGCGCTTCGAAGCTGGCGGGCGAGCACGCGGTGGCCGCAGCGAACCATCGGCATGTCATCCTCCGGACCGCCTGGGTGTATTCGCCGTTCGGACATAATTTCGTCCGTACGATGCTTCGGCTCGCGGAAACGCGCGATACGTTGCGTGTGGTATGCGATCAGGTCGGATCTCCAACTTACGCTCTTGATTTGGCGCAGGCGATCCTGGCAATTGCGGGCCGGATTGACCGGTCTGGATGGTCGACGGAATTTGGTGGTGTCACGCACATCGCCGGTCCCGATGTCGTCACCTGGTACGACTTCGCGTGCCAAATTATGCGCCTTGCGGCGGCACGCTGTGCGCGGTCGGCAAATGTTGAGCCGATCACGACGAGTGATTACCCGACCCCTGCCCGACGTCCTCGCAACTCTCGCCTCTCCTGCAACCGTCTGACGACGGTCTTCGGCATTTCCATGCCACCGCTGGAGCAATCGCTTTCGGAGTGCGTCTCGCGCCTGATCGTCAACGAAGTCTAACGAGGGATATGAAGGTGAAGGGGATCATTCTGGCGGGAGGAAGCGGAACACGCCTGTACCCGATGACGCTTGCCATCTCCAAGCAATTGTTGCCCGTCTATGACAAGCCGATGATCTATTATCCGCTAACCACCCTGATGCTGGCTGGCATTCGCGAGATCCTGATCATATCGACGCCTGAGGATCTGCCGCGGTTCGAAGCGCTGCTCGGTAGCGGCGAGCCGCTGGGTCTGCAGCTCTCATACGCCGTCCAGCAGCGCCCGGCGGGATTGGCTGAAGCCTATATCATCGGCGCTGACTTCGTGGATGGGGCCTCATCGGCGCTTATTCTCGGCGATAACATCTTCTACGGTCATGGGCTTCCGGAGATGCTCTCCCGCGCCGCCGAGCGCACAGAGGGCGCCACGGTTTTTGCGTACCGCGTCGCAGACCCACAGCGTTATGGGGTGATCGGTTTCGATGAGACCGGTCGGGCGAGCTCGATCGAAGAAAAGCCGGCTATTCCAAAATCGAACTTCGCCGTCACGGGACTCTACTTCTACGATCGCGACGCAGTCAGCATTGCGCAGGGGCTCCAGCCCTCGGCGCGAGGCGAGCTGGAGATCACGGATCTCAATCGAGTCTATCTCGAGCGTGGCTTGCTTCAAGTCGAACAGATGGGGCGAGGCTTCGCATGGCTCGATACCGGGACGCCGGACAGTCTGCTGGCAGCTTCAGATTTCGTTGCTTCGCTCGAACGCCGCCAGGGATTGCGCATTGCCTGTCCCGAGGAAATTGCGTTCAATCGAGGTTTCATTGACCGCGACCAGCTTGAGCGGCTCGGTGCGCGGCTTGGAAAGTGCGACTACGGCCAATACCTGCTCTCGATCGCAAGCGCCGATCAGCACGGCGTCTGAGCAACAGAAAGCTGTATCTCAGACAAGCACTGAGGTTTTGTTGTTGATTTGCCCGAAATGTTGCGGCCTGTCATGCTCACAATGATGCCATCATGCTGAATTGCGGTGCGCCGCCGGTCGCCACCAGCCCGTTATCAGATTCTCACGGTTCTCCGCTTGAGCTAACAAGTCCGGACGATATTTGTTAGGGATTGCTGCTTCCACCTTGCTCAATGAACGGGACGCATCTCGGGCGTCATCAACGTCCAGGAAGCGATGCGCTGGAATGACACGTGCATTCGGCATCATGTGCTGAAAGCCCAGATTTGCTAGTCCACCAAGCTGCAGCAGTTCGGTTGGAGAAAGGTCGATTCTGATCTGACCTTCATTGGGAGCCTTTCGACGGACACCCGCGCCATGTCCCATGCGCCAGCATTCCTCGGCAAGCGCGGCGCCCAGATCCCAAAGTAGCGAAGGAACGGGATCCGATCGTGTGTCTCTGAGATCGGAAATACTGT